>CAZZDR010000018.1:0-16443 GCA_964652535.1 uncultured Hymenobacter sp.
GGCTAGCCAGGGGTAGCGGGCCAGCAGCGCGGGCAGCCCGGCCGGGTCGGTGAGCGAAAAGTCAGGCCCCAACTCGGTGAAAAGCAAGCTTAGCAGCGCGTAGTCGCTGGGGTAGTCGATGGTGAGGCGCAGGGCGGCCACGGCGGGTGGCACGGCCAGCGCCAGGGTTTCGAGCCGAAACAGCTCGGGGTGGCGGCGCAGGTAGGGCGTCACGTGCTCGCGCTCGTCGGGCTGGCGGGCTTCGGCGTAGGCGCGGCGCAGCGCGGCGGCGCTAACTACTTCGATGTTAGTACCCAGTGGCAGGCCGGTGGTGTGCGTATAGTCGGCCTCGGTGGCAAGGTGGTGCGCCACGGCCGCATCGATAAAAGCCGGGTCGATGGCTGGGTTGTCGGCCGTGAGGCGCACGACTACCTCAGCGGGTTCGGCCTGGGCCAGCGCGCCCGCAAAGCGGCCCAGCACGTCATCCTCCGCACCCCGAAACACGCCTACCCCCAGTCGGGTGGCCAAGGTTGCCAGCTCCGCATCCGGCGTTGCGGTGGTGGTGGCCAGCAGCACGGCGTGCACCGCAGTGGCCCGCCGCGCCCGCGCCACCACGTGGCCCAGCAGCGTGTGCACATCCTGCGTGGCGGAGAGGGGTAGGGGCAGCCGCGACTTGCCCGGCAGCCGCGACGAGCCCAGCCGGGCCTGAATGAGCGCGAGGACGCGCGGGTTTTGGGGTAACATGTTGGTTAGCGAATAGTCCAGCCGCCGTCCACGACCAGGTTGTGGCCCGTTACGAAGTTGGCGGCGGCCGAGCTGAGGAACACAAACGCGCCGGCCAAGTCCTGCGGCTCACCTACCCGGCCTAGCGGAATGCGCCGCTGCAATTCGCCCTCAAAACCAGCGTTTTGCCGCACAGCATCCGAAGGAAACGCGCCCGGCGACACGCTATTCACCTGCACGTTTGCCGGCCCCAAGTACGAAGCAAAGTACTTGGTTAGCTGAATCATCGCCGCCTTGCCTGCGCCGTAGTGCGGCGGGTTCAGAAACTGCGGGGCGTCGGTATAAGCTCCAAAATCGGGCGCCACCACGCCATACATCGAGGCCACATTGATAATTTTGCCGCCGCCGGCCTGTCGAAAATAAGGCAGCACCTCGCGCAGGCAGCGGTAGGCCGTGCCCACCGAGCCATCGAGGCCCAGGGCAAAGTCGGCGTCGGGCAGCGCATCGGGCTGCTGACCGCGGCTGTAATAAGCGTTGTTGATAAGCACGCTAGGCGCGCCGTAGAGGTCAAAGCTCTGGTGAAAAGCGGCTTGTACCGACGCCGTTTCGGCCACGTCGCAGAAGACAAAATGCAGGTTAGCAGAGTTTTCTCCGAAGGCTTTGGTGAAAGAAGCGGCGCTGCGGCCCAGCACCACCACCCGCGCGCCATGGGCCAGCAAGCCCGCCGCAATGGCGCGGCCTAGGTGCCCGTAACCGCCCGTGAGCAGCACGGTTTGGCCCGTGAGGTCAAACATTGTTTGGTAGAAAGGGTCGGTCAGGGGCGCGGCGGCCATGCGTAGGGAAGGATAAAAGTGTCGGTAAGTTCGGCCAGCTCGTCTAGGGCCGGGCGCAGGCTTTCGGCGGCGCCTACGTAAGCTGCGGCCGCCAGATTTTCGTGCAGGTTTTCGACGGAATCAACGCCAATTACGGCCCGCGCCACGCCCGGCGCGTAAGCCGCAAACAGCAGCAGCGCCGCGGGCAGCGGTATGCCAGCCTCGGCAGCCAGCGCCCGCAGCTGCGTAATCTTGGGTGCCAAAGGGTGAAAAAAGGGGGGTAGGACCGTGGGATCGCGTAGCAGCAGGCCCTGCAAAAACGCCGACCGCACGTGCACCTCCACGCCACGCGCCGCCAACCGGGGCAGCACCTTCGCAAAGCGCTGGTCGAGCACATTATACGGCACCTGCACCACGTCCAGGTCCCAGCCTTCGGCCAGCAGCCACTCGGCCTCGTGCGGGTGGTAAAGCGACACGCCAATGCGCGCCACCTGCCCCGCCGACCGCGCCGCTTCCAGCGCCTGCCAGGCTGCCGGCTCAGCCTGCAAGGGCCCGAAGGCGTGAAACAGCACGCCGTAGAGCTGCTCCCGCCGCAGCCGGGCCAACGACTCGGCCCAGTACTGCGCTACCAGCGCCGGCGGCCCCGCGCCGACTTTGGTAATGATCTCAAAGCCAGAATTATCTCTAAGTAGTTCGCCCAGGCGCGCCTCGCTGTTGCCGTAGGCAGCGGCGGTGTCGAGCAGCGTGAGGCCAGCGGCGCGGGCGGCGGCCAGCACCTCGGCTACGGCAGTAGGGGTAGGCTGGCCGGCTTCGTTATTGATGCCATAGGCCAAGCCAAACTGCGCAGTGCCCAGCGCTAGTCGTTGCGCAAAAGCCCGCGTTTGGGCAGGGGTAGGGGCACTGCTCACGCGGGGTTGTGGGCCAAAAATTCGCGCACGCAGTCAACGACGTAGGCCTGTTCCTCGTCAGTGAGAGTGGGGTAGAGTGGCAGGCTGAGGCAGCGGGCATAATAGGCCTCGGCGTGCGGGAAATCACCAAATTTCCAGCCCAGGTTTTCGTAGTACGGCATGCGGTGCACGGGCACGTAGTGCACCTGCGCCAGGATGTTCTTGGTGCGCAAAAACTCGTACAAACCGCGCCGGTTGGCCACCTGAATTACGTATAAATGGTAGGCGTGGCCCGGACGGCCGGGCGCCAGCACCGTCACGCCGGGCGTGGCTGCGAAGGCCGCATCGTACTGCGCGGCCAGCGCACGGCGACGCACTAGGCCAGCTTCGGCGCGGCTCAACTGGCTGATGCCCAAGGCGCATAAGATGTCTGAGATGCGGTAGTTGTAGCCCAGCTCCTGCATCTCCATGTACCAGCCGCCCTCGTCCTGGCGCAGTAGGCCGCCGGCTTCGCGCTCGATGCCGTGGGAGCGCAAGCGGCGCAGCCGGTGGTACAGGGCCTCGTCGTTGGTAGTGACCATGCCGCCCTCGCCGGTAGCAATGTGCTTGACGGGGTGAAAGCTAAAAATAGCCAGCTCGGCTAGCTGCCCGTTACCGCACAAGCGTGACTCGCCCGCTTTATCCACAAAAAAGCCGCCTGGTGCGTGGCATGCGTCTTCAATAATCCAAAGGCCAAACTCGTCGGCTAGCGTCCGTGCGGCTTCCATATCCACGGCCAGCCCGGCAAAATCTACCGGAATCAGGCCTGCGAAATGCCCTTTTGGTTGGCCTTCGAGTAGCTCCCTAACCTTTTGTAAATCAATGAGCCCGGTGGCAGGGTCAATGTCAGCAAAATGCACCTCGCCGCCGCAGTAGCGTACGCAGTTGGCCGAAGCGGCGAACGTGATGGGGGTAGTGATAACGCGCTGGCCCGGCTGCACATTCAGCGCCAGTGCGCACAGGTGCAGCGCGGCCGTGCCGTTGCTCACGGCCACGGCAAACTTTGCACCCACGTAAGTCGCAAATTTCTCCTCAAACTCGGTTACCCGCGGGCCTTGGGTCAGAAAATCGGAACGGAGCGTGGCCACCACGGCAGCCACGTCGTCGTCGGTGATGTGCTGGCGGCCGTAGGGCAGGAGGGGGGTAGGAGAAGTTGGCATGCAGGAAGGAAAACTATTTCTAGTTTCGGGACAAAGGTAAGCAGCTGGTATTTTCTGTCTTTCCAACAGCGAGCTACTTAGGTTGGGTGGTGGCATGCGAAAAGGTCGTCAAGCAAGGATGTTCTGCTGACCTTTCATCTCCTGAAAAGAGCATGATAATTTTCTGGCTCGGTTGAGTTATCATGAAATAGGCGCGGTCGTTGCGGAATAGCTTTGCTCAAAAACGACAAAGTACCTATGCGAATAATTGCCCTGCTACTAGTACTATTGACGGGCCATTTTAAGCTACTGGCCCAGAAAGAGGATAGCAACTGGCATTTTGGCCTGCAGGCATCTGTTTCGTTCGCCACTGGGGTACCGGTGGTGCAGCCCACGGCGATGCGGACCTACGAAGCGGCGGCTTCTATCTCCGATGCCGCCGGGCAGCTCCTGTTTTATAGCAATGGCGAAAAAGTGTGGAACAGAAACCACGCCCTGATGCCCAATGGCGGAGCCATCAGCGCCACGGGTTTTTCTTCGACCCAAGGCGTCCTGATTGTACCGCACCCCGCTGACCCCACCCTGTTCTATGTGTTTCTGACCGATGACATGGAGAACCAGCTTGCGCAGGGTCTGCGCTATACCTTGGTAGATATGAAGCTGGCCAATGGCTTGGGCGACGTGACTGGGGCATCAACCCGGCTCCCTACCCCTACGCTGACCAGCAAAGTCGCGGAAAAACTAACTGCGGTGCGCCATGCCAACGGGCGCGATTACTGGATAGTCGTGCACGGCTGGGAGAACAATTCCTTTTTCACTTTTCTGCTCACTGCTAATGGGTTGGTTGACAATCCCGTCGTGAGCAACGTTGGCCCGGTGCTCGATGGTACGAGTGGGCAGACGGCTTATAGTAATGCGGCGGGCCACCTACGGGCCTCGCCCGATGGCCGGCACCTTGCGATGGCCGCTTTGTACCGCGATGTGGGCTTGTATGATTTTGACCCGGCTACTGGGCAGGTGGCTCATTACGTGGCGCTGGCGCTACCGGCCACAAATCAGCCACTGCGCTACGGGGTGGAGTTTTCAGCCGATAATTCCCGGCTGTATGCAGTAGTAGCATCACCCAATCAAGACTTTTCGATTGTGCAAGCCGATATGCAAGCGGGCTCGGAAGCGGCAATTGCCAGCTCTTGCCGGGTCATAGGCACCGGAAATACGGGCATGGGAGGACTGCTACGCGCCCCAACTGGTAAAATCTACCTAGCAGGCTATACCTCGCTTCATGCCATCAACGCACCCAATACCTTAGGTACGGCCTGCGATTTTCAGTTGAATGCGCTGTTGCTCAATGGCGCCGCTACTATCTACAACCTGCCTAACCAATTTAGTCCCCACCACAGTACTAACGCGGTGCAGTTTGCGGCGCCGGCCGTATGCGTGGGTACGCCAACTAGCTTCACTGCCCAGCTTACCTTGTCGAGCGCGCCCCTTACCACTACCTGGAGCTTTGGTGATGTGGCTACTGGGGCGGCCAACACTGCAACTGGGCTCACGGCCACGCACACGTACAGCGCTCCTGGCACATACACGGCTACGCTCACCACAACTATTGCCGGGTTTGTGGGCGCTATTGTGAGCAGTCAGGAAGTGGTAGTGAACTCCCTACCCACTGTTTCGCTCGGCGCCCCGGTGCAGCAAACCTGCGCCGGCCAGCCTCTTACCCTGGCGGCTAGTCCGCAGGAGGGGGGTAGCACCTACCGCTGGCAGGATGGGTCCACGGCATCGACCCTCACCACGCAGCTGGCGGGTACCTATACCGTGGAGGTCACCTCGCCCAGTGGCTGCCGGGCGCGCGCCGAGGCAGTGGTGCAGGTGCTCGACTGCTCCGTAGTTATTCCTAATATTATTACCCCCAACCAAGACTATCAGAACCAAGCCTTTGTCCTTAAAGGACTTAATGCTTCCGATTGGGCTCTTCGCCTTTATAACCGCTGGGGCCGCGAAATCTACGTGCAGGCCCGCTATGATAACACCTGGGCCGGCCAAGGCCAGCCCGACGGCGTGTATTACTACCTGCTCATCAACTCCAGCACCGGCCAGAAATACACCGGCTGGGTAGAAGTACGCCGCTAGCGCCTACCCCTCAAAATTGGGGTCAACATGCAGCCGGATTTCCTCCCGAATCTGCTCGGCGCTCAGCCACTCGGTGTTGTTGGCCGAGTCGTAGTGGAAGTTTTCGGGCACGCGCTGGCCACCAAAGTGCCGGATAAAATCCTCCTCCTTCCAGCCTGGCGAAGTGGTGGGCATGATAACGTAGTAGCGGTCGAGCTCCACGGTGCTCAGCGCGTCGGTCTGGGTTATCATTTCCTCGTGCAGCTTCTCGCCTGGCCGAATGCCCACGATGCGTTGCTCGCAGTCGGGCCCGATGGCGCGGGCCACTTCCGTGATTTTGTACGACGGGATTTTGGGCACGAAAATCTCGCCGCCCCAGGCGTGCTCCAGCGCATACAGCACCAAGTCTACCCCCTCTTCGAGCGAGATGTTGAAGCGCGTCATATCAGGGTGCGTGATGGGCAGCATGCCCGTGTGCCGCTGCTGCATAAAGAACGGCACTACCGATCCGCGCGAGCCAATAACGTTGCCGTAGCGCACCACCGACAGGCGTAAGTCGCGGCCGCCCTTCATGTTATTGGCCGCTACGAAGAGCTTATCCGAGCACAGCTTGGTGGCGCCGTAGAGGTTGATAGGCGCAGCGGCCTTGTCGGTGCTTAGTGCTACTACGTCTTTTACGCCGCAGTCGAGCGCGGCATTTATCACGTTTTCGGCCCCGAAGATGTTGGTTTTGATGCACTCCATCGGATTATATTCGGCAGCGGGCACCTGCTTGAGGGCCGCGGCGTGCACGATAATGTCCACGCCTTCGCAGGCGCGCTGCAAGCGCTGCGGGTCGCGCACATCGCCGATAAAAAACCGGATGGCCGGGTACTGGCTGTGCGGAAACTCCTGGCTCATCTCGTACTGCTTCAGCTCATCGCGCGAAAACACAATCAGCCGCCGCACGCCGGGGTAGAGCTTAAAAATGGTGCGTACAAACTGCTTACCAAACGAGCCGGTGCCACCGGTGATAAGCAAAGACTTGCCGTTGAGGTCGAGGGCCATGAAACTACTGCCAGATGAAACCACAAAAATACGCGCCACCGCGTTGGCGCGGCTCTACCCCCGCTGGGCGCGCCCGGCCAGCACCAACTCGGCCAGGCGCGCCGCCTGCGCCTGCCGCGAGTAGCGCGCCACCAGGGGGGTAGGGGCCAGGTCGAGGTTGGGGCTGCCGAGCCAGCGCGCTACCAGTGCATCTAACGTGCGACGCATCAGCGCGTAGTCGTCGTAGGGTAGGGCCTGGCCGGCCCCGGCTTCGCGCAAAATAGTGTCGGCATCGGAGCCAGCCGGACCCACGCACAGCACCGGTTTGCGGGCCGCCAAATACTCAAAAACCTTCCCCGGTAAAATACCCTTGTTCAGCGTTACATCGGGGATGGCCATCAGCAGCACGCTGCTTTGCAGCAGAAAATCGACTGACTCCTGGTGCGGCACAAAGGGTAGAAACTCGGTGGCGGCGGTGAGGCCCGCGGCGGCCACCTGGGCGCGCACGCCCGCATCTACCTGCCCCACAAAGCGTAGGCGCAGCGGCACGTGCGGGTGAGCCGCCGCGCAGTCGGCCGCCGCCCGCAGCAGGGTGTCGATGCGGTAGCCCGCCGTGATGGTACCCGTGTGCGTAATAAGCAGGCAATCGGTAGGGGGTAGGGAAGCTGCTTGAAAATCAGCCTCATCGTAGCCATTGGGCAGCACCACGATTTTGCCCTTGGCCAGGTCGGGCAGCTTGCGCCGAAAGAGCCGCTCGGTTTCGGGGGAGGTCACCAGCACGGCGTCGGCGGCGCGCAGCACCTGGCTTTCGTAGCGCGCATCGAGCCAGGCCGCGGCGGGCGTGCGGTGCAGGTCCTTTGTATAATAAATATCCGTCCAGGGGTCGCGCAGGTCGGCCAGCCAGCGCAGGCCGTGCCGCCGTTGCAGCTCCAGGCCAATGAGCTGGGTCGAGTGCGGCGGCGACGACGTCAGCACCGCATCAAACTGTTCGCCCTGAGCCAGTAGCTTTTCCACCGCGGCCAGTGCATAGGCATTCCAGCCCCGGCGCGGGTCCGGAATAAACAGGTTGCCTCGCACAAAGCGCATGGCTTTTTGGGTGAATGTGGGCGGCCCTTCGTTGGCGAAGCCGCCGTGGGGCACGGCCCTACCCGTCAGTTTTTGATACGAGCCAAACGGCTCACGCGTGGCCGTGCGCAGCACGCGCACACTCGGCGGCACCTCGCGCAGCAGGCTTTCGTCGCGCACCGGGTAGGTGGCCTGGTCGGCGTCTACGGTCACCACGGTGGGCTCTACACCCAGCCCCGGTAGATATTTCACCCATTTTAGGCAGCGCTGCACGCCGGCCCCGCCCGACGGTGGCCAGTAATAGGTAATAACGAGCAGGCGAAGGGAGGTAGACTGGGGCACAAGGGGAAAAAGAAGGACGCCGACAAAGCTACGTGAAGGCCACAACTGCGCCAGTTGTAACTTTGGAAATTCAAAAAGGCTGGTTAGTGTTTGTCCAGTTAGGATTTCGTTGAACCTACGAAGTCCGCATAATCTGCAAAACCTGCGATTTATATGTTCGATAATCTCTCCTCCAAGCTCGATAAAGCCATTAAGACCCTCAAGGGTCAGGGCTCCATCTCCGAGATAAACGTGGCCGCCACCGTCAAGGAAATTCGCCGGGCGCTGGTCGATGCTGACGTTAACTATAAGGTTGCCAAAGAAGTAACCGATAAGATTAAGGACGAGGCCATGGGCCGCGACGTGCTCACGGCCATCTCGCCGGGCCAGCTCATGGTCAAAATTGTGTACGATGAGCTGACGCTGCTCATGGGCGGCGAAAAGCAGGATATCGTCATTAAAGGCGACCCGGCCGTGGTGCTGCTTTCGGGCCTGCAGGGCTCGGGCAAAACGACCTTCGCCGGTAAGCTAGCTAGCTTCATTAAGAAGCAGAACCGCAACGTGTTGCTGGTAGCCTGCGACGTGTACCGCCCCGCCGCTATCGACCAGCTCAAGGTGCTAGGCGAGCAAATTGGCGTGGAAGTCTATTCGGAGCCGGACAACAAGAACCCGGTCGAGATTTCGCAGAACGCCATTGCCTACGCCAAAAAGAATAATAAGAAGGTAGTCATCGTGGATACCGCCGGCCGCCTGGCCGTGGACGAGCAGATGATGCGCGAAATCGAAGCCGTCAAAAAGGCCATCAATCCCAGCGAAACGCTGTTTGTGGTGGACTCGATGACCGGCCAAGACGCCGTGAACACGGCCAAAACCTTCAACGACCGCCTCGATTTTGATGGGGTAGTGCTCACTAAGCTCGACGGCGACAGCCGCGGCGGTGCGGCCCTCAGCATTCGCGCGGTGGTCGAGAAGCCCATCAAGTTTATCTCGACGGGCGAGAAAATGGAGGCTTTGGACCTCTTCTACCCCGACCGCATGGCCCAGCGCATCTTGGGCATGGGCGACGTGATTTCGCTCGTAGAGCGGGCACAGCAGCAGTTCGACGAGGACGAGGCCAAGCGCATCAACGCCAAGATTCGCAAAAACCAGTTCGACTTCAACGACTTCCTCGGCCAGCTCGAGCAAATCAAGAAGATGGGCAACCTGAAAGACTTGGTAGGCATGATTCCGGGCGCGGCCAAGATGATGAAGGACGTCGAAATCGACGACGACGCTTTCAAGCCGGTAGAAAGCATCATCAAGAGCATGACCAAGCAGGAGCGCGCGCAGCCTGACCTCATCAACGGCTCGCGCCGCCGCCGCTTGGCCGCTGGCTCTGGCACCGACATTCAGCAGGTCAATGCCCTGATGAAGCAGTTTGAAGACATGCGCAAAATGATGCGCCAGATGAACAAGATGAGCCAGACCAAGGGCGGCATGGCCCAAATGGCCAAGATGATGGGCGGCATGAAAGGCGGCATCCCTGGCATGGGCCGCCGGTAGTCCCTACCCCCCTCTTAAGCGAAAGAAAAACCCCGGCTGCACGCGCAGCCGGGGTTTTTCTTTACTTGGTAATGAGCAGGCGCGGAATGTCTTTTTCCCGCAAATCGACATCAACTGGCAGCGCCTGTTTCGTGAATTCATCGAAGCAGATGGTGCTGCGCCCCTTGAATCTCATTTGCGGGTCATTAATAATAATGACGTGCGGAAACGTGCCGTATTCCTTGTCCTCGCGCATCAGCGTTTGCTGGCCGCCGAGGCTGGGGTCGTTCAGTACGTTGGCATACACCAGCTGGCCCTGGGGTGCCTGCTTGAAATAAAGCACCGAGCTTTCGATATGGCCAGTGCAGGGCTCGGAGCAAGCGCTCACTCCTTGGGCGATAACCCAAAAGGCCAGTAGCTTTTTCAGGACAGACGTTTTTGCGAGCATAGTAAGCTGCGAGCGCTCTCGCACACGCCATTATTCTGCGTAAAACTGAGGACTTCTTTACGCGGCTGCCTCCAGTATTTCAGAGGCGGCTGACGCAGTAGCTATGGCTACACCGCCGAAAAATCGAACGACTCCAGAAACTTCGTTGTGAAATTACCGGCCTGAAAATCCTCGCTATCCATAAGCGCCAGGTGGAAAGGAATGGTCGTTTTTACGCCTTCTACCACAAATTCGCTCAGGGCGCGCTTCATCTTAACGATGCACTCCTCGCGGGTTTGGGCCACGGTGATGAGCTTGGCAATCATCGAGTCGTAGTTGGGCGGAATCTGGTAGCCAGCATACACGTGGGTATCGACGCGCACGCCGTGTCCGCCGGGGATGTGCAGCGTGGTGATGCGGCCCGGCGCCGGGCGGAAGCCGTTGCGCGGGTCTTCGGCGTTGATGCGGCACTCCATGGCGTGCATCTTCGGGAAGTAGTTTTTGCCCGAAATCGGGATGCCTGCTGCTACCTTAATCTGCTCTTTGATAAGGTCGTAGTTTACGATTTCTTCCGTTACTGGGTGCTCGACCTGGATGCGGGTGTTCATTTCCATGAAATAAAAATCGCGGTTGGCATCGACCAAAAACTCGATGGTGCCTACCCCCTCGTAGCCGATGGCCGAAGCGCCGGCAATGGCCGCCGCGCCCATGCGCTCGCGCAGGTCGTCGGTCATGAAGGGCGAGGGCGCTTCCTCCACCAGCTTCTGGTGGCGACGCTGAATGGAGCAGTCGCGCTCGGAGAGGTGGCACACGTGGCCAAACTGGTCGCCCACCAGCTGGATTTCGATGTGGCGCGGCTCGACCACAAATTTCTCCAGGTACATGCCATCGTTGCCGAAGGCGGCCTTCGACTCGGTGCGCGCGTCGTCCCAGGCTTTCTGAAACTCCTCGTCCGAATTAATAATGCGCATGCCGCGACCGCCGCCGCCAGCCGTGGCCTTAATGATGACGGGATACTTGATTTCGTTGGCAATTTTCTTGCCCTGCTCTACCGATTCGAGCAGGCCTACCGAACCGGGCACCACAGGCACGCCCGCCTTAATCATGGTGGCTTTGGCAGTGGCTTTGTCGCCCATCTGGTTTATCATTTCGGGCGTGGCCCCGATAAACTTGATGCCGTTTTCTTGGCAGATGCGCGAAAACTCGGCATTCTCACTCAAGAAACCATAGCCCGGATGAATGGCATCGGCGTTGGTAATCTCGGCCGCCGCAATGAGGGTAGGGATGTTCAGGTAGCTCTGGCTGCTGGCGGGTGGCCCGATGCACACGGCTTCGTCGGCAAAGCGCACGTGCAGGCTTTCCTTATCAGCAGTCGAATACACGGCCACCGTTTTGATGCCCATCTCGCGGCAGGTACGAATAACGCGCAGGGCAATTTCGCCCCGGTTGGCAATCAGAATTTTATTGAACATAGCCAGGGATGGCGGAAGCTATAGAGAGAAAATAAAAAGCAAAAGAACGTCATACCGAGCTTGTCGAAGCATCGCTATCGCGCCGTTTGTACGAATTCAACGAAGCGGTAGCGATGCTTCGACAAGCTCAGCATGACGTTCTCTATGAAGCCAATGTAAAAAGGCTACTCAACTAGGAATAGCGGCTGGTCGTACTCCACGGGGGTAGCGTTTTCGACCAGCACCTTCACGATGCGGCCCGTCTGCTCGGCCTCAATCTCATTGAAAAGCTTCATGGCCTCAATGATGCAGATAACCTGGCCTTTTTCTACCATGTCGCCTACCTGCACAAAGGCGGGTGAGTCGGGCCCGCTGCTGCGGTAGAAAGTGCCAATCATGGGCGACTTGAGCGGTGTGTAGCTGGCTGTGCTAGTGGGCTCGGCTGCTGTGGGGGGGGTAGGGGCCGGGGCCGCCGACGCAATGGTGGGGGCCACCGCAGCCGGGGCAGCGGCGGGGCTGGGCGCCGCGCCCACGCTCACAATCTGCTTGGTGTTGGGCTCGCGCTGCACCGAGATTTTAAACTCTTCGGTTTCAATATTGACTTTATTGAGGCCCGACTTGGCGATAAAGTCGAGCAGTTCCTGGAGTTCTTTGGCTTTCATGGCAGCGTCTTTTTTGGGCGGGGTTTTGGAGGATTCTTTCGACATCTTATTAAGCTGTTAGCTATTACTTGCTAGCTGTTAGCCCATCACAGGCCGAAGGCTAGCAGCTAATAGCTGGTAGCTAACAGCTTAATTTTACTTGACGCGCTCTACGTAAGAGTAATCGCTGGTCTTGATGCGGATTTTGGTATCCGTATCTACAAACAGCGGCACCTGAATGCGGGCACCGGTTTCGACGGTGGCCGCCTTCAGGGTATTGGTGGCGGTGTCGCCGCGTAGGCCGGGCTCGGTGTAGGTTACTACGAGGTCCACCGTGGTGGGCAGTTCGGCGGTGAGCGGCTGCTCGGTTTCGGCGTGAACGAGGATGGTTACAGCCTGACCTTCCTTCATGAGGTCGGCAAACGGCACCATGGCCTCGGGCAACACAATCTGCTCAAACGAATCGTTGTCCATGAACGTGTAGCCGTAGTCGTCCTTGAACAGGTACTGGTGCGGGCGCTGCTCTACGCGGGCCGTTTCAATCTTGACACCGGCATTGAACGTATTGTCCAGCACGCGGCCGGTCTTGATGTTGCGCATTTTGGTGCGCACAAACGCGGGTCCTTTGCCCGGTTTTACGTGCTGAAACTCGGTAATCACGTGCAGGTCGTTGTTGTACATCAACACGAGCCCGTTGCGGAAGTCGGCGGTGGTTGCCATTATATAGTAAGCTGTTAGCTGCTAGCTATTAGCTGGTAGCTTTTGTGGTAAAAAAACGTTGTGATTCGGGGTTGGAGGAACGAAGCCAACAGCTCAATTACGAGTTGTATGCCCATTTTACGTGGATGGCGCCCCAGGTGAAGCCGCCGCCGAAGGCCGCAAAAATGAGGTTGTCGCCCTTGTGCAGCTGCTTTTCGTAATCCCAGAGGCAGAGCGGGATGGTGCCGTTGGTGGTATTGCCATAGCGCTGAATGTTGAGCATCACTTTTTCAGGCCCTACCCCCATGCGGTGGGCCGTAGCGTCGATAATGCGCTTGTTGGCCTGGTGGGGCACCAGCCAGGCAATATCGTCGTGGCTGAGGTGCTGGCGAGCCATTACTTGCGCAGCCACGTCGGCCATGCTCTTAACAGCAAACTTGAAAACAGTAGCGCCCTCCTGGAAGATGTAGTGCTCCTTATTGGTCACGGTTTCGAGGGTAGGCGGGCGGCGGCTGCCCCCTGCCTTCTGGTTCAGGTACTGCTCGCCGCTGCCGTCGGAGCACAGCACCTGGTCGAGGATGCCGTAGCCTTCGGTGCTGGGCTCCAGCATCACCGCCCCAGAGCCATCGCCAAACAGGATGCAGTTGGCGCGGTCGGTGTAGTCGACAATGGCCGACATCTTGTCGGCGCCCACTACCACCACTTTCTTATACATGCCACCCTGAATGAACTGAGCACCTGTAGCCAGCGCATATAGAAAGCCCGAGCAGGCCGCGTTCATATCGTAGCTGAAAGCCTTGGTAATGCCTGCCCCCGCCGAGATGATGTTGGCCGTGGCCGGAAACAACATATCGGGCGTCACGGTGGCGCAGATGAGCAGGTCTACTTCTTCAGGTCGCGTATTGGTTTTTTCGAGCAGCTGCTTCACCGCCTTAATGCCCATGACCGAGCTGCCCTGGTCCTTGCCCTTCAGAATACGGCGTTCTTTAATGCCGGTGCGCGAGGTAATCCATTCGTCAGTGGTGTCGACCAGTTGCTCGAGCTCCTGGTTGGTGAGCACGTAGTCGGGCACGTAGCCTCCGACTCCGGTGATGGCGGCAGTAATCTTCATGAGCGCAAAGGTGCGGCCCAAACGCAATTGGCTGGTTGAAAGCCAGCTAGTTGCGAGTTAGGATTTGAAAGTGTCTTTGATTTGGTCCACGATGCCAGACTGGGCCATTTGATAGCCTTGCATCATCATATTACAAATGGCCAGCGGCGTGCTTACGCCGTGGCCAATTAGGGCATTGTCGTTGATGCCCAAGATGGGCGAGCCGCCAATGGTTTCGTAGTTTACTTTCTCAAAAAAATCGTCGTTCAGGTTGCGGGCAACCATGATATCGTACATCGATTCGGCCATCTTAAGCATCACGTTGCCGACGTAGCCGTCGCACACAATGACATCGGCCTTGTCGTTAAACAAATCCCTACCCTCAATATTACCGATGAAATGTACGTGCGGATTCACTTTGAAGAGCTGGTGAGCCGCCTGCGTCGAAACATTGCCTTTGCCTTCTTCTTCGCCTAGGCTCATGAGCCCTACCTTGGGCCGGGCAATACCCAGCACGTACTGCGCGTAGAGCGAGCCTAGCTCGCCAAACTGCTCCAGCATCTCGGGCTTGCAGTCGGCATTGGCGCCGGCATCGACGAGAATGCCGTAGCCACCGGCCAGCTTAGGCACGAAGTTGGCGATGGCCGGGCGCAGCACGCCGGGCACAGCCTTCACCGTAAACATGGCGCCCACGAGCATAGCACCCGTGTTGCCAGCCGAGCAAAATGCATCAACTTCCCCGCTGTGCAGTAGGCGGTAGCCCACAGCAATGCTGCTATCCGGCTTTTGCTGGAATGCTTTGGCGGGGTGCTCGCCCATTTCAATAACCTGGGAGGCATGTACTACTTCGAGGGCAGTAGCGCTGGGGCCGTATTGGTGCAAAAGCGGGCGTATGTCGGTTTCGGAGCCGATAAGCACCACCTGCGCTCTGCCGGCCAGGCGCTGAGCCGCTAGCACGGCACCGGCCACGGCGGCCTGGGGAGCAAAGTCGCCGCCCATAGCGTCGAGGGCAATTTTCATGAACGCGGAAAAAGTATAGAACTAACCATAGAGCGTAAAAGCACGAAACCAAACCGGGCCGGACTGCCAATCTCAAAAGAGCAGTCCGGCCCGATGGTACCGCGAAATAACAACGCTTTCGGCTATTCTTCGTCCGAGTCCGTATCGCCGGCTGTTGCCGGAGCCGCTACCGAAGTATAATTTTTGACGGCCAGCTGGCCATTGTGGTACAAGTCACCATCCACTACGTAGGCCTTGTGGCGCAGGTGCAGCTCGCCCGTGTTAGGGCAGATGGTCACGGCCTTAGGGGTGAGTTTGTAGTGGCTACGGCGTTTGTCACGGGTGGCGGTGGAGGTCCGGCGCTTAGGATGTGCCATGGTATCAAAAGAAATTTAAGAGGGTTGAACTAGGAATGATGAATTAGAGCCAGGGTCCTAATTCAGGTTTTTGAGAGCCGCCCAACGTGGGTCGGCTGGCTCGTCATCGTCGGGGCCTTCGCCAGGGGGGCGAGTCGAGAAGATGAGTTTGGTGGTAGCATCGGGGTCGTCATCGGCTTCGTTTTGGAAGCGTGGATGCAGCTTTTTCATGGGCAAAGCCAGGCCAATGTAATCGTATAGGTGCTGCGCCAGATTGAGCGTGAGTGTTTCGGGCGTGATTTGCAGCACGTCGTCATCTAGCTCCTTGGGCTCATCGCCGTAGCGTACTAGTAGCGTGTTGGTGATATCAAGTGGGTGGTCGTACTCATCTAGGCTGCGGTCGCAGGTGAGGCGCACCGTGCCTTTGATGTGCGAGTGGATGGTGATAACGCGCTCCGTTTTAATGAGCGTTACCTCCGCGTGCAGGTCGCCATCGGCAATAAACTCCCCTTGGGGGTCGAACTGCTCAAAAAACGCGCGGTCTAACTCAAACGCAAACTGGTGCGTCTTGAGGGAGAGGCGGGCGATGGGCAAATCAAATTGCGAGTCTTTTTTCACGGGTAGCCGGATAACGGGGGGCAAAGGTACGGATTTATGTTGGCTTTATCAAGCCAACCCGGGTGCGCCGGGTTAGAGGCGGGTAGTTTGGGCTGCTGGCCCGAGCTTACCGCACCGCGCGTGGGTCGGCGGCGGCAAACTGGCGGGCCCTCACCACGTCGCAAGCCAAGTATACAGCGGCTCGAAACGAAGAGGCATCGGCCACAAACTGGCCCGCGATACCGTAGGCCGTGCCGTGGTCGGGCGAAGTACGCACCACCGGCAGGCCCGCCGTAAAGTTGACGCCCCGCTCGAATGCCATGAGTTTAAACGGAATTAGCCCCTGGTCGTGGTAGATGGAGAGGGTAGCGTCGAACTGCCGAAACTGCCCGGTGCCGAAGTAGCCGTCGGCGGGGTAGGGCCCGAACACGAGGTGCCCATCGTGCTCAAACTGCCGGATGACGGGCGTTATCACGTCGCCTTCCTCGCGGCCAATCAGGCCGTTTTCGCCGGCGTGGGGGTTCATGCCGAGCACCGCTATTTTGGGCTTGAGAATGCC
>CAZZDR010000018.1:16543-25092 GCA_964652535.1 uncultured Hymenobacter sp.
GCTTTGAGGTCGCGGCTGGCGGCGAGCAGGCTTTCGCGGGCGGCTTGGCCGCTGGCCGGCGAGGGTTGGCCAGGCGTGAGGTGAAAGTCCTCGTCCCAGCACGTGACGGCGTTGAGGCGGCCCGGCGCGATATCGGCTGCATCGCGCAGCTGCCGAAACGTGAGCGGCTCAGTGCCTTTCTCTACCGGAAAATCGTCGAAAAGCGTGGTGGCCGTGCCATACACTACCGGCGTACACTGCTGCAGCAGGCGCTCGTCGCGCAGCGTTTTATAAATGACTTCGGGGCCGATGCCGGCTAAGTCGCCCACGGAAAAACCGAGGCGGGGAAGGGTCTTGGGCATAGTAAGCAAGCCTGATTGCGCCAGTGCGTCACGCATGCGAAGCAAGGAGGCAGCCGCCCTACCCCCTCGCAAACTTTTAATTCTACGAGAGGGGGTAGGGATGCTGCGCAGGTCAGCGTGACGAACGGTCTTTAGGCGAGTTGTTTAGTTAAGAATTCATACAACAGCCGCACGCCCGTGCCCGTGCCACCTTTGCCGCGGTAGCTGTCGGCGGCTGTTAAGAAAGCCGGCCCGGCGATATCGAGGTGCAGCCAGGGCGTGCCTTCGATGAAGCGCTCCAGAAACTTGGCGGCCGAGATGTGGCCCGCATCGGCCTTGCCGAGGTTGGAGAGGTCGGCGATGTCAGATTTCATGTGGTCGGCGTAGTCGTCCCAGAGCGGAAACTCGACCAGACGCTCGTGCACGCGGTGCGCGGCAGCCAGCAGCTGCGTGGTAGTATCGGGCGCGGCGGTGCCCATCACGGCGGCGGCCTCGGTGCCCACGGCGCGCACGGCCGCCCCGGTGAGGGTAGCCAGGTCAATTACCAGTTCGGGGCGGTATTTTTTGGCAAAGCTGAGGGCGTCGGCCAGCAGCAGGCGGCCTTCGGCGTCGGTGTTCTTCACTTCGACGGTGAGGCCCGAGTGCATGGTGAGCACGTCGCCGGGCACGTAGGCCAGGCCGCCGGGGCGGTTGTCGGTAGCCGGCACCAGGCCGATAACGTGCAGTGGCACGTTGTTTTTGGCTAGCGCGTAGAGCACGCCGCCCACGGCCGCGCCGCCGGCCATGTCGCACTTCATCATGTCCATGCTGTTGGGCGTGGGCTTGAGGCTGAGGCCGCCGGTGTCGTATACTACGCCTTTACCCACGAGCACGTAGGGCTTCTCGTTTTGGGCACCTTCGGGCTTCCATTCCAGAATGCTGAACGTGGGCGGCTCGGGCGAGCCCAGGTTCACGGCCAGCAAACCACCCATCCGCAGGCTCTCGATGCGGGCCATGTCGAGGATGTCGGTGGTGTAGCCGGCGGCGTCACCGGCTTCGGCCAGGCGCTCGGCAAATTGCTGCGCGTTGAGCTTGTTGAGGGGCGCATTTACCAGGTCGCGGGCAAAGACTACGCCTTCAAGCAGGTGCTGCAGCTCGCTGACCTGCGCCTCGGTAGCGGCGTCGCCGACGAGGTTAATTGTGGTGAGCGCGGCCGCAGCGCGCGACTTCTCATCCGTCTTATACCCCTCAAACTGGTAGGCAGCCAGGAACAACCCCTCGGCTAGCGTGTGCGCCGCGTCGGGATTTTCGCTCAGGTTATGAATAAAAACCTCGCTGGTTTTTTCTTTTTTCAGGGCCGCTTGCAGCTGGTGGCCGGCCTTGCGCAGGGCTTCGAGCTGAAGGTCGGGGGTAGGCTTTTTTTCGAGCACCACGAAGTAATGCTGGTGCGAAAAGTGGTTGAGCGTGACGAACTTCTGCTCGTCGGCCAGAGCCGCCTCCACGTAGCTGCGAGCGGCAGTGGGCAAGTCGGTGGCAGCAGTGGGGGGTAGGGCGGTGGTACCAAGGGGCAGCACAAAAACCTGAGTAGCGTGGGCCGGCGCGGCGGCGGCGTGGGCGAGCGTGAGTGACATAGGGAGGATAGGAGAGACTAACTTTGGCGTGAAGGTATTGTAAAACGGAGTGGCACTCCGTTTTCGCTCGGTTGGCAGGATGGGAATGTGATTCTGACGGCCAAATGCCTAAACGGAGTGCCACTCCGTTTTACTCGTTACGTATGCTTCTGCGAAAAACCCTGTTGCTCTTGCCGCTGCTCGGCGCGTCGCTGTTGGCCTCAGCCCAGCTCATGCAGCCCAAAACCACCTTCACCCGCGCCGATACGCTGCGCGGCGGGCAGCCCGCCGCCCGCACTTGCTACGACATCAACTACTACCACCTCGATGTGAAGCTCGATGTGGCCCGCCGCTTTATCAGCGGCTCCAACCTGTTTCGCTTCACGGCGACCCAGGATTTTACCCGGCTGCAATTTGACCTGTTTGCCAACCTGGCGGTGGAAAAAGTGACGTACCACGGCCGGCCGGTGCCCTTCACGCGCGAAGCCAACGCGGTGTTTGTCACCTTTCCTACCCCTATTAAACAAGGCAGCCACGACGAGTTTACGGTCACGTATTCGGGCGCCCCCACCGTGGCCAAGCGTGCACCCTGGGACGGCGGCTTCGTCTTTGCCCAGGATACTACCGGCGCGCCTTGGGTAGCTACCGCCTGCCAAGGGGTAGGAGCCAGCATCTGGTGGCCCACCAAAGACCAGCAGGCCGACGAAGTAGACAGCATGCTCATTAGTGTGGCGGTGCCCAAGGGCCTCACCGACGTGAGCAATGGCCGGCTGCGCGGCACCAAAAAGCTGCCCGGCGGCTACACCCGCTTCGACTGGGCCGTGCGCAACCCCATCAACAACTACGACGTGGCCCTGAACGTGGCCAAATATGCGCACTTCTCCGACGTATACCAGGGCGAAAATGGCCCGCTAACGCTCGACTATTACGTGCTGCCCCAAAATCTGGAAAAAGCCAGAAAGCAGTTTGCCGCCAACGTGAAGCCCATGCTCAAGAGCATGGAAAGCTGGTTTGGGCCCTACCCATTCTACCAGGATGGGTATAAGCTAGTGGAGACGCCGCACCTCGGCATGGAGCACCAGAGCGCTGTGGCCTACGGCAACCACTACCGCAACGGCTACCTGGGCCGCGACCGCTCGGCCACCGGCTGGGGCGAGAAGTGGGACTTCATCATCATCCACGAAAGCGGCCACGAGTGGTTTGGTAACAACATCACCAGCAAGGACATCGCCGATATGTGGGTGCACGAAGGCTTCACTTGCTACTCCGAAGCCTTGTTTGTGGAAAGCCAGCACGGCAAGCAGGCAGGCCAGGAATACCTGCACGGCCAGCGCCGCAATATCCAGAACGACGGCCCTATCCTGGGTCCCTACGGCGTAAACAAAGAAGGCTCGGGCGACATGTACGACAAGGGCAGCAACCTACTCAACATGGTGCGCACCGTCGTGAACGACGACGCTAAGTGGCGCGCTATGCTGCGCGGCCTTAGCAAAACTTTTTACCACCAAACCGTGACTGGGCAGCAGGTAATCGAGTACCTCAGCCGCGAAGCGGGCCGCGATTTTAGCCCCGTTTTTGCGCAGTATCTGCAATACCCGAGCCTGCCCGTGCTCGAAATGCGGGTCGAAAAAGGCCAGCTGCTGGGCCGCTGGGTGGCCAACGTGCCAACCTTCGACCTGCCCGTGCGCCTGCGCCTGAAGGGCGGCGAGTACCGCTTCGTCACGCCCACCACCAAGTTCAAGCCCCTCGACCTGCCCGGCGCCACCCGCGACAACGTAGAGGTCGATACCTTTAATTACTACATCGGCGTGCTGATGGACTGAGAATATTCAATGTAAAAAGAACGTCATGCTGAGCTTGTCGAAGCATCGCTACCGCCTCGTAGGATTACCAATCTATCGGCGCGGTAGCGATGCTTCGGCAAGCTCAGCATGACGTTCTTTGTGTTATTACTCTACTTGTATGAATACCGTTCGCCCCAAAAAACACCTCGGTCAGCACTTTCTAGCCGACCCCAACATTGCCCGCCGCATCGTGGAAAGTTTGCGCTTGCCGGAGGGGCTAGGGGAGGTGCTCGAAATCGGCCCCGGCATGGGCGTGCTCACGCAGTACCTGCTCCAGAACCCGGCGTACCAGACCAGCGTGGTCGAAATTGATACCGAGTCGGTGGCCTACCTCACGGCGCACTACCCGGCGCTGGCGCCGCGCATCTACGCCACCGATTTTTTGCAGCAAGACCTGAGCGCGCTGTTTCCGGGCCAGGCGCTGGCCATTATCGGCAACTTTCCCTACAACATCAGCACCCAAATATTCTTTCAGGTGCTGGCCCAGCGCCAGCAGGTGCGCGAGGTGGTGGGCATGCTGCAAAAAGAAGTGGCCGAGCGCCTGGCCGAGCCGCCCGGCTCCAAAACCTACGGCATTCTGAGCGTGCTTTTGCAGGCTTATTACGACATCGAGTACCTGTTTACGGTGCCAGCCCACGTGTTTGTGCCGCCGCCCAAGGTCGAGTCGGCCGTGGTGCGCCTCACCCGCAACCAGACCGAAAAGCTGGACTGCGACGAAAAGCTATTTTTTCGGGTTGTAAAGCAAGCGTTTTCAACTCGCCGCAAAACGCTGCGCAACGCCCTCAAGCCGCTGGGAATGTCAACAGAAACGATGGCCGCCGAAATTTTTGATAAACGTGCCGAGCAGCTGGGGGTAGGCGATTTTGTGCTGCTGACCAACCTGGTGGCAGCGGCGGGCCAACCCACAGCTTAGTATAAAATTTGTATTTCCCTACCCCCTCTTTTTAGCTCTGTATGACCAAATTTTTACTAGCCGGTGCCCTACTATCCTGCTCCTTTACGCTGGTCAAGGATGGCCCGTGGTTCAGCGGCAAAATTGTATATCACAACACGTTTAAGACGTTGGCCGGGGATGACGTGACGGCGAAGCTTACGCCGCTTTTGGGGGCCGACGACCCGTATTATATCAGCGACAACAGCTACAAAATGTACACCGATAAGCAGCAGCTGTTGGAATTGTACACTGGCGACAACAATAAGTATCAGTTCTTTATGGGTGGCCAATCGGTACCAGGCCTCGATGCGGCCGTTGGCACGCCCGGCACGGTCGTTACGCCGCTTGCCCAAACGGCTACCGTAGCCGGCTACGCCTGTCAGAGCCTGCAACTAGCTAATGCCACGGAGGGCACTAGCACCGTGTACTATTACGCGCCTAAGCTGCGTGTCAATCCCGAGCGCTTTGCCAAGCACGCGTTCGGCGACTTTTACACCTACCTCAAAGCCACGAACGGCGCCCTACCCCTGCGCATGGTCGTAACCAATACCAAGCAGGGCTTTGTGATGACGAGCGAGGCTACCTCGGTGCAAGCCATGGCGCTGCCCGCCAGCGAGTTTGTAGTAGACGCCAAGCCGCGCTAGAGTACTATTTCCTTGGCAGTGCCCATGAAAATCAGGTTTTTGCTTGTGTGCGCGCTCAATGGGCTGGCCTGCGTGCCCGCGGCGCGGCGCGGCGTATGGTTCAGCGGCCTTATCGTGTACCACAATGAGTTTCGCAACGCTGCCGGCGAGGTAGTGACCAGCAGCGTTGGGGCCGAAAACCTGTTCTACATCCAGGGCAATAACTACAAGCTGTGCGCCAGCGATAAAAAGGCCCGGGAAGTGTACGTTGGCAAAACCCATACACTCCGGACGTTTCAAGGCGGCAAGGTCACGACTACCACTGCCCCCGACACGGCTGCGCAACGGCTGCGGGTTATCGCCACCCAGTTGCCCACCACGGCCATCATCCTGGGGCATTCGTGCCGCGCCGTACAGCTGGTCCACGGCACAGTGGCTAGCCTCGTATACTACTCGCCCGAGCTACGGGTTAATCCAAAAGGCTTCAGCAAACTGCCTTTTGGGTACTGGCATGCGCTGCTAAAGGCCACCGACGGCGCCCTACCCCTGCGCACCATCAGCGTATACGCGGCCTACGGCTACACCGCCACCAGCGAAGCCACGGCCGTGCAGGCCATGCCCCTGACCGACCAAGACTTTACCAGTGCTGCCACCGCGCAGTAGTTTCTTGCTTTATGTCCCTCTGCCTCATAATTGACGATATGCACCCCTCGCTCTTGCCCATGCTGCGTAGCATCGGCGTCGAGGGCGACTACCAACCCAAGCTGCTGGCCGCCGACGTGCCCGCCGCACTAGCCGCCCGCCCCTACGTAGGCCTGATGGTGCGCAGCAAAATGCGCATCACGGCCGCGCTGCTGGCCCACGGCCCACAGCTGCGCTACGTGGCTCGTGCCGGCGCGGGCGTCGACAACATCGACGAAGACGCTCTGGCCGCCGCTGGCGTAGTGCTGGTGAATGCGCCCGAGGGCAACCGCGACGCCGTGGGCGAGTTTGCCACTGGCCAGCTGCTGGCGCTGCTGCGCCACACCACCACGGCCGACGCCGAAGTGCGCCGCGCCGAGTGGCACCGCGAGGCTAACCGCGGCGAGGAGCTGGGCACCAAAACCGTAGGCCTGCTCGGCTACGGCCACATGGGTCGGGCCTTCGCCCGGCGGCTGCGCGGCTTTGGCTGCACCGTGCTGGCCCACGACCACGACCCGGCCGTGCTGCCCGACGGCCACGCCGAGCTGGTGCCGCTGGCCGAGCTGCAAGCCCGCGCCGAGGTGCTGAGCCTGCACATTCCGTACTCGGCGGCCAATCATCAGGTTGTGAATGAAGCGTTTCTGGCCGCCTTCCAGCACCGGATTTATTTCCTGAATACGGCCCGCGGCGAAGTGGTAGACCAGGCCGCGCTAGTGGCGCGCCTGCAAAGCGGTATGGTGCGCGGCGCTGCCCTCGACGTGCTCGACAACGAAAAACTCGCTACCCTTACCCCCGCGCAGCAGGCCAGCTTCGACTACCTGCGCACCTCGCCGCACGTGGTACTGTCGCCCCACATCGGCGGCTGGACGCACCAGAGCTACCAGCGCATCAACGAGGTGCTGGTCGAAAAAATCGGCGCGCTGAAACTTGGTTTCTAGCAAGGGGGTAGGGCCGGGCGCACCCGCCTAGGCCGGCCCGCCGGACACAAGAAACGAGCGGCCGGAAACCAAGAACGGCGAACCGGTGTATCTTTGCCTTACCGAAGACGGAGAACGGCTGGCCAGTGTGCCAGCCGTTCTCTTTCTTTTTTACCAGCCCCACCCGCTACGCAAAACCAGTTCGCAATCTTATGGCTACTATCAATTATTACACCGCCGAGGGCCTGCAAAAGCTGAAAGACGAGCTCCAGGACCTCAAGGTCCGGGGCCGGGCCAAGGCGGCTGAGGACCTGCGCGAAGCCCGCGATAAAGGCGACCTGAGCGAAAATGCCGAATACGACGCTGCCAAGGATGCCCAGGGCCTGCTTGAGCTGAAAATAGCGAAGCTCGAAGAAGTGCTCGGCAACGGCCGCATCATCGACGAAACCAACATGGATTTCAGCAAGGTGCTTATTATGAGCAAAGTGAAGCTGAAAAACCTGAAAAACAACATGGTGCTCGACTACCTACTGGTGGCCGAGGAAGAAGCTAACTTGGCCGCTGGCAAAATCTCGGTGAAATCGCCCATCGGTAAAGGCTTGCTTGGCAAGTCGGCCGGCGACGTAGCCGAAATCACAGTGCCCGCCGGCAAGCTCCAGTTCGAGATTCTCGAAGTAGGCCGCTAAACGTAGGGTAGGCGTCAGTCTGCCAGCACCAGCACAACCCAAAAGAAAGGCGAACCTGAGCAGGGTTCGCCTTTCTTTTTTTCTTCGTTCCTTGCCGCCCGGCAAGCTAAAGCTTTCCCTACCCCCCTATGCCTTCTATTTTCTCTCGCATCATTTCGGGCGAGCTGCCCGCCTACAAAGTGGCCGAGGACGCCGACCACCTGGCTTTTCTCGACATCACGCCCCTGGTCGAAGGCCACACCCTGGTTATCCCGAAGCAGGAAATCGACTACATCTTCGACATGACGCCCCAGGCACTGGCGGCGCTGCACGTGTTTGCCCAGCGCGTGGCCAAAGGCGTACGGGCGGCCGTGCCCTGCCAGCGCATCGGCGTGGCCGTGATTGGGCTAGAAGTACCGCACGCCCACATTCACCTCATTCCGATGAATAAGGTGAGCGACATGAACTTTGCCAACCCCAAAATAAAGGTGCCTGCCGAGCGCATGCAGGAGCTAGCCACTGCCATTGCGGCCCAGGTACCGGGCGGCAGCGGCCTGCCCGCTCCGCCCTCCGCCGCCCGCGCCGCTACTAGCCCTACCCCCCCCGCCGACCCCAACGATGCCACGCTGGCCCAGCTGCAAAAGCTGACCGAGGGCCTGAATTTCATCAGCGAATCGGACGCGCCCCTGGAGCCCGTGAGCTACGCTGCGCCCAACGGCGACCTCGCCAACGACCAGTTGCTGCAAGTGCTGGGCGAGCCCGCCGGTACCAACGTAGAAAAGGTGGAGCTGACGCAGTTCTTGAGCAACCACACGGCCGATAGGGGGGCGGCCGGCAGCGTGGCCCTGGCCAACCGCTTCAAAGCCCTGCAGCTGTACCTGAAGCAGGAGCTCGACGGCGTGCAGGTGTACCGTGTGGGCACGGGTCCGCAAATCCACGCCTACGCCCTGGGCCGCGACGTGGCGGGCCGCCTGGC
>CAZZDR010000019.1:0-24642 GCA_964652535.1 uncultured Hymenobacter sp.
GCGGCCACACCCACGTGCGGGCGCTGGTTTTGGCGGCTGAGGTCGCCCACGGTTAGGTACAGCCGCTTGCCCAGCGTGCCACCGGGGTGCAGGCGGGCAAAGTCCTGAGCCGAAAACTGGCGGCTTTCAAGCAGGCATACGGCCAGGGCGTCGCCCAGGGCCAGCGCGGCGGTGGTGCTAGTAGTGGGGGCCAGGTCGTGGGGGCAGGCCTCGCGACGCACGGGCGTATGAAGCACGTAGTCGGCCTGCTGCGCCAGGTACGAATCGGCGTTGGCAACCAGCGCGGCTAGCCCTACCCCCTTACGGCGCAGCAACGGCACAAGCACCTTGATTTCGGGCGTGTCGCCGCTCTTGCTGATGGCAATGACAAAATCTTCGGCCTGAATCATACCCAGGTCGCCGTGAATGGCATCGGCGGCGTGCATAAACAACGCTGGGCTGCCCGTGCCGTTAAGCGTGGCCACAAGCTTGCCCGCGATGTGCGCGCTCTTGCCTACGCCCGTCACCACGATGCGGCCGCGCAGGGCTAGCAGCGCCGCCACACAGCGCCCAAAGTCGGGGGTAGCCCCCACGGTATCCGCCACATCGCGCAGGCAGTCGGCTTCGGTAAACAGCACTTGGCGGGCCACGGCCAGCACATCGACAGGCAGGGCTACGGAAGGAAGAATTGGTTGCACAGTCAAAAATACGCTGGCCAGTCGGCACCAGCTAGACTACCCCCTTCCACTAATTCACGAGCAAGGCAAACCGCCATTCGGAACTTTTCTAAAATGTTACGTGTAGATGACGGTTTTTTCATAAAAAAAAGCACTTCCTGCTTATCTTCGTTCACAACCTGCACACCTGTTGCGCCTTACTCTACTAGTTTATGCCACTGACCGCCGTCGAACATTCAGTTGTCGCGCACCCCGAACTCAAAACCAAGCTTAAAGAAGTCTTCGGATTTGGCCAATTTAGGGGCACCCAAGAGGCTGTCATTCAGAATATTCTTGCTGGCAATAACACCTTCGTTATTATGCCTACGGGCGCCGGCAAAAGCTTGTGCTACCAGTTGCCAGCCCTGGTACTGCCGGGCACGGCTATCGTCATTTCACCACTCATCGCCCTCATGAAAAACCAGGTTGACCAGCTGTCAGCTTTTGGGGTGAATGCGCAGGTGTACAATTCGACCCTGACTAAGACGGAAATGAATCGCGTCAAAAAAGACGTGATTTCGGGCGAAGTGCGGCTTTTATACGTGGCCCCTGAGAGCCTGACCAAGGAAGACACTATTGCTTTTTTACAAAAAGCCACTATCTCGTTCGTAGCTATCGACGAGGCGCACTGCATCTCGGAATGGGGCCACGACTTCCGGCCCGAATACCGTAAGATTCGCGGTATTATCGACAACCTAGGAGGTAAAATTCCACTCATTGCCCTCACAGCTACAGCTACGCCCAAGGTACAGCTCGACATCCAGAAAAACTTGCACATGGATGATGCGAGTGTATTCAAAACCAGCTTCAACCGTACCAACCTTTACTACGAGGTGCGCGCCAAGCGCAACACTAAAAAGCAACTCATCCAGTACGTGCAGCAGCACAAGGGCAAAGCGGGCATCATCTATTGCCTAAGCCGCAAAAAAGTAGAGGAAGTAGCTGAGCTGCTGCGCGTAAACGACGTGCGCGCCCTACCCTACCATGCTGGTCTAGACCCGCACACCCGGATGCACAACCAGGACGCCTTCCTGAGCGAAGATTGCGACGTGATTGTGGCCACCATCGCCTTCGGTATGGGTATCGACAAGCCCGATGTGCGCTTCGTGATTCACTTCGACGCGCCCAAGAGCATCGAGGGCTACTACCAGGAAACCGGCCGTGGCGGCCGCGACGGTATGGAAGGCAACTGCCTGATGTTCTATAGCTACGATGATATTCTGAAGCTCGAGAAGTTCAGTAAAGACAAGCCCGTAACTGAGCGCGACAACGCCCGGCAGCTACTGCTGGAAATGACAAACTACTCGGAAAGTGCTGTGTGCCGCCGCCGCCAGCTGCTGCACTATTTTGGCGAGCACCTCGACAAAGACTGCGGCTTCTGTGATAATTGCCGCCACCCCAAAGAGAAATTTGAAGGCCGTGAGTACGTGGGTCTGGCCCTACGTGCGGTGGTGCAAACCGAAGCCCGCTTTGGCCTCGACCACGTAGCCCAGGTGCTGCTGGGCCTCAGCAACCCGCACATCGAGAGCTATGGCCACACCGGCCTACCCGTGTATGGTCAGGGAAAGGCCTTGAGCGGCGACATGCAACTTTGGCTATCGGTACTGCGCCAGTGCCTACTCAATGGTTTGCTAGCCAAGGATATCGACTCGATTGGCTTGGTGCACATCACCGAGAAGGGCATTGACTTTATCGAAAACCCGCAGCCTTTCACGCTCACCAAAGACCACGATTTCGAGGCCGAGAAGCAGGAAGAAGAAGACGAGGAGAAAACCCAGCAGGCCGCTGGCCACGACGAAGCGCTCTTTACTCAGCTTAAGGAGCTGAGGCGGCAACTGGCCAAGCAGAAAAACCTGCCGCCCTACGTACTCTTCCAGGATCCTAGCCTGAAGGAGATGGCTACCACCTACCCCACTACCTTGCACGAATTGACCCACATTGCAGGGGTAGGGCAGGGCAAGGCGCAGAAATTTGGTGCGCCCTTCGTGGCTGCTATTAAGAAGCACGTGGAGGATAACGACATCGAGACGGCTGCCGACGTGGTTATCAAGTCTACGGTGAACCGCTCTAAGCTCAAAATCTATATTATTCAGCAGATTGACAAGAAGATGGATCTGCCGGGCATTGCCCGCAGCCAGGGCATCACGATGGCCGACCTGATGGAGGAAATCGAGCACATCTGCTATTCCGGCACGCGCCTTAATTTAAATTACTACCTCCGCGAAGCTGTGGATGAGGATAAGCAAGCCGAGATTTTTGACTACTTCATGACGGCCCCGTCCGACAGTATTGCTACGGCTCTAAACGAACTCGGCTCTGATGATTTCAGCGAGGAAGAAGTACGCTTGATACGCATCAAATTCCTGAGTGAAGTAGCAAACTAACCCGCAGATTTAACGGATGAATCGGGTTGTACTGAGACGCCTACTGCGTAATCCGGTTACTATTGCAAAAGGATAGGGACCTAAAAACAAGAAAGCCGCCCATTAGGGCGGCTTTCTTGTTTTTAGGTCCCTAATTAGCCTGCGTAGCGGGCATTTCAGCGCCATCTATTTCATCCGTCAAATCTGCAGTTGCGGTTTAGCAATACTCTTCGAACGCGCCTTGCAGGTTGTTGACAATGCGCATCAGGTCGGAGCCTTCAATGTGATAGCGCTCAATCATGTGCACCAACTCGCCGTCTTTAAAGAGGCCAATGCAGGGCGAAGAGGGGGGGTAGGGCAGCATGTGCTCACGCATTTTGGCCACGGCGTCGGTTTCCATGCCAGCAAAGACTGTAACGAGCTTGGTGGGCTTTTTCTCAGCGCTAGCCAGAGCCAGCTTGAGGGCCGGGCGAGCCTTACCGGCAGCGCAGCCACACACCGAATTGACGGCCACCAGCACAGTACCCTCGGCGCCAGCCAGCGCTGAATCGACCGCCTCGGGGGTCATCAGTTGCTCAAAGCCCGCTTCCGTCAGGTCTTGGCGAATAGGGGCAACCATGTATTCGGGATAAACAGCCATCTTTTTTATAGCAAAAATTTACGATAGAAGCGCACGGAAAACACACCGGCGCACAGGCAAAATTACGGTAGCCGCAACGTTAGTTAGCAAAAGCCGGCTGGGTAGCAAAAGGTTCGGACGTATGCTACATAGTCGCAGGGCGCGGCAGCCTATCCTACTCAGGCTTACCCACCGCCAAGATATCTAAGACCAGTTGCCATAGGTCTTCGTAAGGAATAATTTCTACTTCGGAATCGGCCTCGCCTACCAGCGGCGCTTTTTTCAGCATGGCCATTTGGGGCTTACCGCGTTGCTGTAGCAGCAGTGGGTCAAAATTGGCCTCGGGCAACAGCAGTAATAGGCGTAGTAAAGTACGGCTGCGCAGGGTAGCCGCATCGCGCAGATGGCGCTGCTGGTACTTGCGCAGGCGCTCGAGGCGCGAAAGCACGGGCTCTAGTAACCGCTGCTGCAAGTAGTGAACCAGCTGAAAAACCAGAATAGCTACGTTAAACCCCAGCTTATCGCGGCTATATTCGGGCACCGTAAGGGCTGCGAATACAGCAATCTGACTGCGCCGCTTCACCGACATGCGCTCGAAAGGTAGCATCAACTCAGTATAAGCTGCTAGCAGTTCCCAGCGCTCCAGGGCTGCTTGCCGTTGCTTGCCATAAGAAGGATTTTTCTGCGCCGTGTGTAGCAGCACTAGAGCTCGTTCGTACTCGCGCGCGTGCAGCGCGAGCAGCAAGTAATGCTCGTAGAAATAGAACCAGTTACTCGAAGTAGGATGAATGGTTTGTGCAAACTCTTTAGCTAGTTTAAGGCCTTCCATTGGCTGACGGTTACGCAAGTGCGCATACACGTTCATGAACTGATTAAAGCGTTGGTCGAAGCGTCGGTCATTGATCAGTCCTTGCGCCAGAAGTTCGGTAGCTTCTTGAGTATCGCGAATGATTTCGTCGTAATGCCCAGCCAAACCAGCGCTAGTAAGGCGCACTCGGTAGCGAGCCGAAAAGGTGGTGAAGGTAGGAGCCTGCCTATACAGCTCCTCTAATCGATCCAAATACTGCGGTATCATCCCCTTCACAGCTTGGCGCTTTGAAACTGCTTGCTCCATACCAATGAGCACAGATAAACGGATTTGCTCAGCCTCCTGCTCTATTTCTAATATTCGACGCAATTCTGGCAGGCGATTTGTCATTTCATCATACTTAGCCTGTTGCCGCTGTGAGGCATAAATAATGCGCAGTTTTTGTACTGCTTGTTCCTCATACACTGTAAACTCCCCTTGCGCAGCAAGGCGTATGCAACGCCGGAGTAACCGCTCATTCAAGCTATATTCTCCTTCCAAATACAATATCGTGCACTTATGAAGTAGATCTAGGCACTCAACCTCATAGCGCCTGGACACCAGGAACCGAGGATCCGAGTGGTCCAAAAAGAATAGGTGATTTAGCAGCTTGTCCTGAACCCGCGCACGAAGCTGACGCATTGCTGCCTGATTACCCGTCGTGTTGGTACCATACAGCAGCTTTGTCAACTGAATAGCAGTCAGTTTCGGATTGGCTGCTACTTCTTGCATCAGCCGCTCTTCCTTGCCCAGACGTGTTGCATCTAGGTCAAGCAAAGGACGTTGGCCAGAGCGTCGCAATGTCACAATTCGAGCCAAATTTGCAATCTCTTCCATCTAATAATCTGCTTTAAAACACCGCAAATGCAGTTTTTTGGCTTATTAACAAGTAAAAGCAGTCACAACAAAAATACACAAATTGTCCTTGCAAAGGGTTTAGCCAACTCTAACCTTTGTATCTAGGTGTGAACTACACTATTTGCGCGATATGATGTCACATTTACTGCATTCTTAGAACTGAATAAAGGAATTTATATAGCAAGCATTGCGCTTAAAAAGGCAGTTTATTTAATTTAATTAGAATAATACAAATTTATCACGATAAAATTCCTGTCACGAAGACTTGAATTCTTTCCTTTTCAGAACATGAAGAAGTGGAGAGCTTTGCATCAACAATTCACCACATCTTTTTCTCATCATGTTCGAGCTTTTCACTTTCGCGCTTCTTCAGTTCATTACGCTTACTGGCCAGCCTGCGTCAAAAGTAGGTGGCACCGGCTGGGGCGGTGACTACACTGGCGCCCAATCGATTGCTCCCGCAAAAGTGGGCGGCACGGGCTGGGGTGGTGACTACACTGGCTCAACTTCTTCTAGCGTAGGCGGCACAGGTTGGGGTGGCGACTATACTGGCAAATAACTACTACTAGATAGCCCAGCAAACAGGTTGGGAATGGGTGGCGTAGAGTATTCTCGGCTTAACTTGCCAACGGCTTTTTCCACCGTTGACAGATGAGATACCACTGGCTTGTCAGCTCACTTACGTTGCTGATTAGTGCCTGCTCTACAGCTTCGCCTGAGCAAGCTCAGGTTGCTGCACCTATTCATATTCGCTGGTCTACCGACCCGATAGCTCTCGACCCGCTGGCGTTTCCTAACCAAAATGCAGTAGAGGCAGCTGCATTATTGCATCTGTCTCTACTGCAAAATGACTACCAAACTGATAGTTTCACGGCATGTTTAGCCGAGCAATTACCGACTGTTCAATTTGTTGGTGATTCCGTAACTCGCCTTGAATACCATTTGCGGCCCGCGGCCAAATGGGATGACGGTCGGCCGGTACTCGCTACTGATGTTGACTTCACCTTAAAGTTGATGCAGTGTCCCGGCTTGCCTAATGAGATGTCCCGCACTCAATTTAGCTTTATTCGGCAAGTATTACCAGACCCTGTAGATCCGCGACACTTCACGCTGGTGTGCCGCGGGCAGGCGGTCGAAATGATTAATGCTTCGGGTGATTTTCCTATTTTACCCGAAGCAGCCCTCGATGCCCAACATACGTTGCGCGCCCTACCCATTGCTGTCTTGCAAGATTGGCCAGCTGCCAAGGCACCGCCACCACCAGTAGCAGCTTTAGTTCGCCGTTACCAATCAGCTGATATCGCCCGCACTCCTGGTAACTTACCGGGGTGTGGGCCTTATCGGTTAGTAGTATGGGAGCACAATCGCCACGTGCTCTTTAGCCGCAAAGCCACTTGGTGGGCCGATAGTTTGCACGCGGCCCCATTTGTGCTGCAAGCCAGGCCACAGCTACTGGACTACCTAATTATGCCTGAGGATGCTGCTGCTACAATTGCATTGCGGCGGCACGAGCTAGATGTGTATCCACACATGTCAGCTCGGTCTTTTCAGCAATTGCAAACTTCTGAGAGTGTTCGGCAAGAGTTTGCTTTCTATACAGAGCCCTCCTATGATGTAGTAGTAGTAGGTTTCAATACTAGTCGCGCCACATTGCGCAACAAGCTGACGCGACAGGCACTCAGCCGTCTCCTAGACCCCGCTGGTTTACTGGCAGCTACGCAACTAGGACAGGGCAGCCTCACGGTAGGACTACTACCCCCTACTAATCCCTTTTATAATGATAGTTTAGCTGCCCTTACTTACGCGCCTTCCCAGGCGCAAGCACTACTACTAAAAGCTGGCTGGCAACGGCAACCTGATGGCAACTGGCAACAGCCTGGTAGCAAAGAACCGCTCGCACTGGCCTTACGCTACCGGGCTGATGACGCGACCTTTGCCACCATTGCCTTGCAGTTTCGGGCGGCGGCGGCAAAATTGGGTATCATAGTCACGCTAGTACCTACGGAGGCAAACGTGCTTAGCAGCGCCTTAAAGTCTGGTGATTTTGATATATGTGTTCGTACTCTTAAGGGGTCGCCGTTTGGACTTAATTTTTCTGTCTATTTTCATTCCAAAGCCATTGGCACGAGCAATTTTAGCAGATTTAATCAGTATGCTACCGACCACCTCTTAGAGGCTATTGAGGTGGAAAGTAATCGCCTGCGTAAACGCCACTTGTTGCGCAATTTTCAGGAGCTAATACGTGATGAAGTGCCGTTAGTACCGCTATTTTTCCTATCTAATCGCCTGGTCACCAATAAGCAGCTGCGGCATGTGGTCACTTCGGGGCTTAAACCTGGCTACGCTGTCCAGGCTTTGATGTGGGCGCAGACCGATAGTTTGGCGTCTGGCCCTACCCCCTAGCAATGAGGCAATGGCTACTGGTTCGGCTAGGGCGCGCCGTGTTGGCTGCTTGGGGTATTGCCTCCTTGGTATTCTTGGTAAGCCGCGTGCTACCCGTCAGCCCCGAGCAAGTAGCTCTTATTGAAGCGGAAGACTTGAGCCGCGCAGTTGGCCCAGCTAGCGCCGTGCAATTGGCAGCCAGCCAGCAAGCCATTCGTCAAAGACTGGGGCTGGCGGCGCCCGTTTTTTACATCACTCGGATACCTGGCTCCACTAATGACTGGCAATGGAACGGGCTGCACAATCAGTACCATGACTGGCTCAGCCAAGTACTGCATGGCAATCTAGGCAAATCGTATCTGGATGGGCAACCAGTGACTACACTGCTTGCCCACGCGCTGGCTTACAGCGTACCGCTGGCGGGTAGTGCGGCCGTTTTGGCAACCACTTTGGCGCTGGTACTAGCGTTGTTCTTGGCTAGCGCTAGCGGCGGGGGTGGGCGCACATTGGTGCAGGCTAGCCTGGCAGCGCTACAAGTAATACCCCTATTCTTGTTAGCGCTTACGCTGCTTTTGCTATTAGCCAATCCGGAAATGCTCAACCTAATGCCAGAGTCTAGCCGGAGCCCAGCACCCAATCAGCTAGCTGCCATCGGGCGCTGGGCTGGGCGTGCTGCACTGCCAATCTTGAGCCTCGTGCTGGCTGTGCTGCCCACCCTAACGCTACCACTGGCTGCCAGCTTACGCCACGAGCTAAACGCAGCCTACGCGACTACTGCCCGCGCTAAGGGCTTACCCATTGGCCGGGTGTTGCGCCGTCATTTGCTGCCGAATGCGTTACTTCCGCTGTTTACTACCCTCACTGACCTACTACCTACTTTAGTGGCAGGCACTGTGGTTGTAGAGGTGGCTTTTAGCCTCCCTGGCAGTGGCCGCCTCCTGGCCGAAGCAGCGGCAGCCCACGACTACCCCATAGTAGTTGCCGGAGTTTTACTTCTGGCAGGGGTACGCCTGCTGTGCCTGATAGCCGCCGATATGCTCTATTTTATGGCTGACCCACGCCTTCGTCCTACCACATGAACTTCATCTGGCGGCCACTTCCGGTAGCTTACTGGCTGGCATTAGTCTGGCTTAGTGTAGTGCTTGCTACCGGGCTGTTGGCGCCGTGGCTACCCCTACCCTACCCGGCGGCTACTCCCGACCTTTTGCACATGGCCGCGCCGCCTACCCCCCCTCACTACCTTGGTACTGACCCGCTGGGACGCGATGTGCTGGCTGGGCTAATAGCAGGAGCGCAACGCTTAGTGATGCTGAGCCTACCCGCCGTAGGGCTGGCTACGCTAGTAGGTGCCGCAACGGGCAGTGCGGCGGGCTTTTGGGGCAATAGTCAGTTGCGGATGCCACTAACCCTAGTGGCAGGCCTACTAGCTGGGGGCTATTGGCTGGCCGCCCTACCCGCTCGCCTGGGCATAACTAGCTGCCTGCTGGCTATTGGTGCAACCAGTGGTCTGCTTGCCTGGAAGCGCGCGCGCGTGGGCAGATCTGGGGCGGGGCCTACTATAGCTGTGCCGCTTGATAGTTTGGTGCTAGGCACTACGGCTGTGCTCGGCGCCATCCCTCGCCTAATACTACTGGTAGCCTTAGCTGCTGGGCCACCTCTCAGTTCAACCCAATTACTAGCGCTGCTCGCTCTAGTTGCTTGGCCCGAAACCGCACGCTTAGTACGCGCGCACACGCTACGAGTACGCGTTCAGCCTTTTATCGAAGCAGCACAGGCTAGTGGGCTACCAGGGTGGCGCGTGTGGCTGCGTCATGCCCTACCCCATGCCTGCCAGCCATTATATGCTTTTGTGCCACTCAGCCTAGCTGGCTTAATAGGGCTCGAAAATGCGCTAGCTTTCTTAGGCATTGGTCAAGGCCCAGACAGTGTGAGCTGGGGCAGTTTGCTGACCACCGTTCGCCAAGACCCCACCGCCTGGTGGGTGGCTGCAGCACCTGGTCTAGCTTTGCTATGCACTCTGCTAGCCCTGCAACAACTCGCTCAGACCCCTAAAACACCTTTTATTTTAAGGCAGAATCGCACTAAATAGCCCACTAAATAGACAGCCGTTGTCACAAAACAAGACCTTATTCAACTACAGCAATTTTTGCGTCAAACAAATAAAATGCTTGTAATCAAACAGTTGCGTTGAGAAAAATGTGAATATTATTCTTTTTTTGTATTATTTTTAGTATGATTTTGCATTTTCTCTTAAATAACTAGACTGGCTAATGTCACAAAATAGGGGGGTCTGTCCTTTTGCTGGGTTGAAAGTAGCGGTAATCTTGTATCGGATTACTACTTAAGAATAGCACCCCCGTCCTCTATCATTCACCTAGCTGGTTCGTTTCCGATGAAAGCCGCCTACACATCTCGTCAGGATATTTCACGTTCGAGTTCCTCTCCCGTCGATTATACCTCCCTCACAGCGGGGCGTGATTTTACGACGCTTGATGGCCGCTTAGTACCGCGCGCACTTGGCGAAGCAGCACTGCGGCAGCGTACGGCCCTCCTCATTGGCGGCCTGCTCATCGGCGAATGGCCCGACCAGCTATAAATTTTTTATCTTTTTGTCTTAGTCCCCGTAGTATTTGATAAAACTCCTACAAAACATTTTATAATCAGCGCACTAGCTGCGCCGTTGTTTTAAAATTATTCCTTTTATCGCAGTCCAATTATTGCAGAACAAGTATTTTAGAAGCGGAAGGCTTATAGCTAAAAAGCCCGTTGGCCCTGCCAACGGGCTTTTTCAATGTCCTTTTCGCGCTCTTTACTAGTCTTCTTGTGTTTGCTGCGCGAGCAACGCAATTCCCTCCGCAAATGAGCGCGGCTGATAGCCTAACTCGTGTATTGCTTTGGCGATATTGAAACCGGTGCGCGCCGGGCGTCGAGCAGGCTGTGTGAAGGTGCTGCTATTTACTCGCTCTAGCAGCGAGTGGTCGAGCGCAAAAAAGCTGGCTACCTGCTGTGCCATCTCATAAGGCGTCAGCAATTCGCGGCCACTGAGATGGTAAATGCCTTTGGCCGACTGCTTAGTCAGCAGCCAGCAACCGATGGCCAGGTCTTCGGCCAGGGTAGGCGTGCGCCACTGGTCATCTACTACCTTGATTGGCTGTCCCTTGCGCAACGAGTCGCGCACCCACAGCACAATATTGCTGCGGCTGCCTGCGGTGAGCGTACCATACACGAGCACGGTGCGCGCAATGGCCCAACGCAAACCGTTCGTAGCCTGCACAATGCGCTCAGCGGCTAGTTTGCTTTCTCCGTAGTAGCTAAGAGGATGGGGGGTAGCGTCTTCGGTTAGCATAGCCTCTTTTCCATCGAATATAAAGTCGGTACTGAGGTGCGTGAGATGAATGGCCAAACGCGCGCAGGTAGTGGCTAGGTGCTCGACAGCGGTCACGTTTTGGAGCCAGCAGTCGGCTTGGTGGAGCTCACACTCATCTACTTGCGTCATGGCCGCGGTGTGGATGAGGTGGGTAGGGCGCTCGGTGGCCAGCACCTGCTCTACTTGAGCGGCATCCGTTACATCGAGTGGCACAAATCGCAACGCTGGGTAGCGGTCAGCTAGGCGGTTGACGCCACGGGCCGTGGCAACGAGCTCTACACCTGGAGCCTGGTATAGCAGCGCTACCAGCTTCTGGCCGAGCAGGCCATTGGAACCGGTGAGTAGAATCTTCATGGGTACTCAGTAAGAATAGCCGTACAACTGGGTGATTTTTCTTTTCTTCAGCTTTTCTACCGTCACCGTCATTTTGAGGTCGGTGAGGGGCCGGTCGCGGCCGTCGCGGGGAAGGGCCGCAATTTTGTCCAATACCTCCAGCCCATTAATTACCTGGCCAAATACCGTGTAGGAGCCATCGAGAAAGTGTGTGCCCTGGTGGTTTTCAACCAGGTAGAACTGGCTAGCATTGCTGGCGCGCTGAGGATTCGCAAAATCGGCCTGGCGGGCGGCCGCTACTGCCCCATAGTCGTGCCGGTGGCCCGCGGCCAGCTCGGCCGGCACGGTAGCGTCGGTAGGCGCACCCTGGCCGTCGTTGGTGGGGTCGCTATCCTTGGAGTTGGCATCGCCGCCCTGCACCATAAAGTTGGGCACCACCCGGTGAAAGGTCGTGCCCGTATAGTAGCCTTCTTTGGCTTTCTTTAAAAAGTTGGCGCGGTGCAACGGCGTGTCGCTAAACAAGATAAGGCGGATAGTGCCCAAGCTCGTGCTGATGGTTACTAGCTCGTCGCGCTTGCTCTTCCGGGGTTTTTTGGCGGCCAGGGTGGGTAGGGCCAGCAGCATCAGCCAGCCTAGCAGCAGGACGCGACACGTAGCAAACAACATTTTCATATAATCAAAATCAAGCGCACTACCAGCTTCACAAAGTTGCTGCTTACTACAGCTCGCCGCGCTGCTCGCGAATACTGGCCAGAATGGCCGCGCCGCCGTGCTCCAGCACGTAGTCGGCCACGGCCATGCCCAGGCCTTCGGCCTGCGCTGCGGGGGCGGTTTGGGTAAAATCTACGTACTCCTCGCCACTCAGACTGATGACGCCCCCGTGCAGGTGCAGGTCGCCGCCCTCGGTGAGGGTAGCCAGCGCGAACGATGGGATGCTGCATCCACCCTCCATGGTGCGCAAAAAGGCGCGCTCGGCCAGCAAACAGCGGTGGGTGGCTGGGTGGTCGAGCGCCTGCTTTATCTGCTCGCGCAGGTCTTTGTCTAGAAACCGCGAGCACTCGACCGCGATGCTACCCTGCCCCACGGGCGGCACAAAGGCCTGGGCCGGCAGCACGTGCCGGATGAGGCCATCGTAGCCCATGCGGTGCACGCCGGCGTAGGCCAGCACCAAGGCATCGTATTGGCCTTCTTCGAGCTTGCGCAGGCGGGTTTGAAGGTTGCCGCGAGCCTCGGCGGTGTTGGCCTGGGGATAGAAGCGGCGCAGTAGGGCCTTGCGGCGGGTGCTGCTGGTGCCCAGCAAGATGCCTGGCTTAGCCAGGTCGAAGTCTTCCTGGTAGCTGATAACTACGTCGTTGACCTGCTCACGCTCCAGGAAAGCGACTAGCTCCAGGTCAGGGGGTAGGGAGCTTTGCACGTCCTTGGCCGAATGGATGGCCAAGTGGGTTTCGTTGCGGCGCAGGCTTTCTTCGAGCTCTTCGGTGAAAACGCCCTTGGCGCCAATCTTGGTTAGCGAACGGTCCAGCACCTTGTCACCGATGGTTTGCATAGCCACAATTTCGGTGGGTAGGCCGGCTTGGTTGAGCAAGCTGGCCACGTGCTCGGTTTGCCAAAGCGCAAGGCGCGAAGCGCGCGTGGCGAGGCGAATAGGAAAATCAGGCATAAGAAATCAGTCTTTCGACACTACTAACGGATGAAAGCGTAAGCCATTCAATCGATTAAACTCTAGGGATGGCGCCGGAATTTTGAAAAACTGCCCGGCACTGACCAGCGGCTGCGCCAGGGTGCCGTTGATGCCGGGCAGGCGAGCCAGGTTGATGTCGGGCGATACGTAGAACTGGCGGTAGCGCACAAATTTTACTTCCTTGCCCGCCGCATCGACGTAGGGCGGGTTGGCGTGGCCACCGGTCATGCCGCTACCACTGTAGCCCAAGTCGAGGCCCAGCCAGCGCGGAAACGACGGGCCGACCGGCAGCACCGATGCCAGGTTGAGCGACAACCAGTATTGCTGGCCATTGTAATCCTTTAGCATCTGACTGCCCATGCTCCGGCCCAGCAAATTAGGCCGGTATGCTGGGTAGATGCTCTGACGCCAGCCGTAGCGCAGGCTCGCCTTTTGCTCGCCAAAACCATACTGCTGGCTCATAAACAGGCCAATGCCGCTGAGGTTGGCTACCATATCGCCCTTCGAAAATCCCCAGCCCTCGGAGCGCCCGTCAAATAGCTCAATAGTAGTCTGATAAAGTAGCGCGATGAGGCCACCCGTGAGCACCGAGGCCCGCTCATTTACACCACTCCAGCGGAACAACTCATACTCGCCCCGGCTGATGGCGTAGGCCGTAGTGGCGTGGCCCACCTTATCCATTTGCAGCCACTCGCCGTTGTCGTTGAAGGTGTGAAACGGCACGCGCTTGGTGTACCAAGTCTTGCCTAAGAAGTAGGAAGTCAGCGCATAAACCACCGTGGTACCCACTACCACCCCAATAAAGCGCCCCTGGTGAATACCGGTATTTATAGCCGGCTCAGGAGGGGGTAGGGCCGGGCCACTCTGCGCGCTCACCGGCTGGCTAAGGCCCAGGCTGGCAGCGAGCAGAAACAGGTGGAAGCGGTGGCGCATGTGGCAAAGGTCGGGCACGTAGCGTAGACTCTGCGAGGCTGCGCTACTACGCCTGCCGCAGCTGCTGGCCCAGGCGCAGCGAGGCATCTACGAATACCATGCGCGGGTTGGCATTGCGCTCGATATGGTAGTGAGCCGTATTCAGCTCCTCGGTGAGCTGGTCGGCGTTGCGGGGCGTCACGAAGCGACTAAAACCCTGCACAAACTGCTGCTCGCCGCTGGGCAGGTGCGGCACCAGTTGCGGGTCGAGGCCGTAGAGCAGCACCTTGCGCAGCAGCCCTAGCGAAAAGCTAAGCTGCTCCTTCTGGTTTTCGCGGCCCATCTTTTGAAATTCGTCCGCCAGGGCCATCACATCGGTTATTTTCAACGAGTAGCACTTCCGCATCCAGTTGATGAAGAATGCGGCGTAGTCGTGGTCGGCGCTCTGCTCGCGGCTGGCAATGGCAGCGCCCAGGTTGCCCTCGGCTAGCTGCGCCACTTGCCGGGCCTTCACCTCGGGCACGTGGTAGTGCGCCGTGAGGTAAGCGGCAATGTCATCTTCCGAAAACGGCCGCACCGCCACTGGCTGCACCCGGCTGATAATGGTGGGCAGCAGCCGCTCGGGCTCGTTGCTGACCAACAAAAACACCGTGGCGGGTGGCGGCTCCTCCAGCAGCTTAAGCACGGCGTTGGCGGCGGCTGGGTGCATCAACTCAGGCAGCCAGATAATGACGAGCTTAAACTTGGCCTCAAATGCCTTGAGCGACACCAGCTTGAGCAGCTGGCCGGCTTCTTCTTTCGAGATGCTACCTTGCTTATTTTCGGCCCCAATGTGCTGCATCCAGTCGTTGAAACCCTGGTAAGGACTCTCGGCTAGGAACGTGCGCCACTCGGCCATGAACCGCCCGCTGGTGGCATCTTTAGGCACCGCCTTGGTGGTAGTGGTGGGCAAAATAAAGTTGAGGTCGGGATGCGCCAGCTTGCTGATTTTCAGGCAGGCCGGGCAGTGGCCGCAGCTGTCGGCGGCCTCGGCGGCGCGGCCCTCGCAGTTGAGGTACTGCGCGTAGGCCAAAGCGAGGGGTAGGGCCGCCGAGCCCTCGGCCCCGCGAAACAGCTGCGCGTGCGCCACGTGCCCGCGCTGCACCGAGTGGCGCAGCACGTCTTTGAGGGCAGTTTGGTTAGGAATGTCGGCGAAAAGCATAGCCTTTTAACTCATTGCTTTTGAAGCAGTAAAAAAATCAAGCCCAATAGCAAGCATAGCCGCAAGAAAAACTATTCCCAATGACCCTAAAGTAGTACTTACCCAATCTAGGTCTTTTTGCAGAAATTTTCTCAGCCAATAGATTGCTATCCCAGCTACGAATAGACGTAACAACCCAACTTCCCACGTAGGGAGGAAGCCTATTAGGGTGAATACAACCAAGAAAAATATGCAAAAGGCAAAAAGGGCTTTTTTGAAGAGCTGCATCCCTACGCTTTTATTTTCTCCCAAACCCTATCCCCCTCCGTCTGCTTAAAAACCTCGGCCATAATTCCCTGCTCCACGGCGTCATACGGCAGGCCACGGCGGGCTAGCACGCGGTCGGCCACTTCGGCAAATTTGGGCAGGCGGAAGGTTTCGAAGCCCGAAGCGCCGCCCCAGCTAAAGCTCGGGATGAACTGGCGTGGGAAGCCAGCGCCGAACACGTTGGCCCCTACCCCCACCACCGTGCCCGTATTGAACATAGTATTGATGCCGGCCTTGGCGTGGTCGCCCATGAGCAAACCGCAGAAGGTTTGGCCCGTATCGACGAAGCGGTGGGCGGCGTGACTCCACACCTTCACCGAGGCGTAGTTGTTCTTGAGGTTGCTGGTATTGGTGTCGGCGCCTAGGTTGCACCATTCGCCAATAACCGAATTGCCGAGGTAGCCCTCGTGGCCTTTGTTGCTGAATCCCATGAGGATACTGTTGCTCACTTCGCCACCTACTTTGCAGAAAGGCCCGATGGTATTATCGCCGCGTAGCTTGGCGCCTACGTTGATGTGGCTGCCTTCGCATAAGGCAAGCGGCCCCTTCACCACAGCCCCTTCGTGCACTTGCGAGTTTTTACCTAAGTAAATGGGCCCGTTCTCGGCGTTGAGAATCGCGGCCCTGATTTTTACTCCTTCTTCGATAAAGATATTCTCAGCGCCGTACACAATGGTGTGGGCATCGCCTACCGGCTGCGACGTGCGCCCCGCCGTAAGCAGCGCAAAATCGCGGCGAATCTCGACGCCATTGCGCAAAAACAGCTGCCAGGGCCGGTCAATAACCGAGACATCTTCCTGCGCCTCTACTACCACTAGGCCCTCCTGAATAAGCTCGACCACCTGCGAGGCCTCAGCGAGGTGGGCAGCCACCAGCAAGTCGCCGCAATACAGGCCGTGGCCGGGGGGTAGGGCCAACACCTGGCGAGCCAGCAGGTCGTCGGGGCACACGGCACCGTTCACTACCAGCGCGGGCCCAGTCACTAGGCCATCGGCGCACACCGGAAACTTAGCCTGCAAGTAGGGCTGCGTGAGATAGCCTACCGTGGGCGAAGCCAGCCGCCGCTGCCACTTCTCGGCAATGGTAAGGATACCGCAACGTAGCGCCGCCACCGGCCGCGTGAAGGTAAGCGGCAGCAAATGCGGCCGAATAGCTGGGTCGTCGAATAGCAGAAGGTGCATATTTTTTGGCTATTAGCTAGTAGCTGATAGCCGTTAGCTTTTGGGAGGGATAGGGGAATAGAAACAAATTTACGGCGGCTGGCAAAGGGCCGGGCATAAAAAAACTCCTTCCGAGACCGGAAGGAGTTTCTCTAGAGGCTAACGGTTACCCATGGGAAGCCGACAGCTGGCGCAAAAAGCTATTCTTTGCCCGCGCTGCTTTGCGTCTTGTTGGCGTAGCGGCTGCGGAATTTCTCCACACGGCCGGCCGTGTCAATAAACATGTTTTTGCCCGTGTAGAAGGGGTGCGAAGCGCTGCTTACTTCGATTTTAATCACCGGGTAGGTGTTGCCGTCTTCCCACTGAATCGTCTCGGCCGACGTCATCGTGGAGCGGGTAATAAATTTGAAGTCCGACGAGGTGTCTTGAAAAACCACCTGGCGGTACTCGGGGTGCGTGTCCTTTTTCATTATCGGGAGGGCCTAGTTACCTGTTAAACCCTGCCGGTTTTGCGGAAGGGATTGCAAAAGTACGGCATAGCCGCCACAAAGTCAACCCACAGCCGCAGACACACTTGGCTATGTAGCCCGGCAACCTGCGCAATTGGCTCCATAAATCCTACTACCGCTTGGCCCGCAGCAGCGGGCCGGGCCTATATTTGGTTACCTACCCCCTGGGCGGTAGTCCCTTGCCCATGCGATACCTTCCTTCTCTGCGCAGTGTTCCGAGCTTCGGGCTCCGGCTAGGGCTAGGCGTAAGGCTGCTGTTCGGGAGCGCAGGCTTGGCACTGGCTATAGCCGTGTTGCTGTCCTTAGCCATGTACGCTAGCCGAGCGGTGCATATGCCTGAGAGAATAGCTACCACAACTAGCCTCTCCGTTCCTGAGCTAAGCCTTAGCACACCCGTCGACACTGGTATTCAGCTGTTAGCCACGCAGGCACCTACCAAGCAACTGGGCTACAGCTTCGCTAGCAGTTGCCTGCCGCAGGGCCGCGTGGGGCTACTGCCGGGGCCCGCGCCGTACCGCTTCGCGCTAGTCGGCCCCGGCACAGTTCTACCCTACGCCACTACCGAAACTACTCCGCTGAGCGTGCTACAGCGCTCGTGGCTTACCGTCAAAACGATGTTTCGTTAAGTGCTCCGCTTAGCTTGCGTGATATCTTCCAGCAGATGCTGGGGTAGGGCGCTGGTAGCCGTACGGTGGCCCTAGCAAGCTCGACTGTTGTTACTTTATTGAAAATTTTTCGACGACGATTACCACTTTTTTGCTTCTTCTATGCGTCTCTGTTTCGCTTCTAATAATGCGCACAAGCTCGATGAAATTCGGCCGCTGCTACCCAGCAGCGTGCAGCTGCTAAGCCTAGCCGACATTGGCTGCCACGAGGAATTACCCGAAACTCAGCCCACCCTCGAAGGCAACGCCCGCCAAAAGGCCCAGTATGTGTGGGACCACTACGGCGTGGCTTGTTTTGCCGACGATACCGGGCTAGAGGTAGCCGCCCTCGACGGCGCGCCCGGTGTATACTCGGCCCGCTACGCTGGCCCCGCACGCGAGGCCGCTGCCAACGTGGCTAAGCTGCTGCACGAGTTCGGCGCGCAGTCCAACCGCCAGGCGCACTTTCGCACAGTTATCTCGCTGGTGAGAGGGGTAGGCGATGCGCACGAGTTTAGCGGCGCGGTAGCGGGTAGCATTGCGGCGGCGCCCATTGGGGAAAGCGGCTTTGGCTACGACCCCGTATTTGTCCCCAGCGAAGGCGACGGCCGCAGCTTCGCCGAAATGACGCTGGCCGAGAAAAACCTACTCAGCCACCGGGCCCGGGCTGTGGCTGGGCTGGTGCATTTTCTGACTGTAGAATTGGACAAGAAATAGGACGTTTTTGCTTCCTATTTGCGCTTTATTAATTCTGCATTAAGCCTAGCGCCTACCTTTGCCCTCCGTTATGCAGCATCCCTACCTCGTTGGTATCACGGGCGGCAGCGCATCGGGCAAAACTACGTTTTTGCGCCGATTGCTGGCCGCTTTTCCCGAACGCGACATCTGTTTGATTTCGCAGGATAATTACTATCACCCCCGCCACGAGCAATTGCGCGATGAGCAAGGGGTCGAAAACTTCGACCTGCCCAGCAGCATCGACTCGGCTGCCTACGCCGCCGATGTGCGCCAGCTACGCGCTGGCCACGAGGTGCGCCGCCAAGAGTACACCTTCAATAACGCCAACATAGTGCCCGCCGAGCTGGTATTTCGGCCCGCGCCCATCGTGGTGGTCGAAGGCATCTTCGTGTTCTACTTCGAAGAAATTGCCAAGTTGCTCGACCTCAAGGTATATATCGACGCCCAGGAGCACGTGAAGCTGCATCGCCGCATTGTGCGCGACCGCGACGAGCGCGGCTACGATTTACAGGACGTGCTGTACCGCTACACCAATCACGTAGCCCCCACCTACGAAAAATACATCCAACCCTTTAAAGCCGACGCGGATATCATCATCCCCAACAATCGGCACTTTGAGAACGGGTTGGCCGTGCTCACAGGTTATTTGCGTGGCAAGGTGGCCGAGGGGGGGTAGGGCCAGACGCTTCATGCTGCAGCCCGCGTAACTTAGTCTCCTGCCCCATCGGATATCTTTTATTACGAGTTTCCTGTGCTGCTGGTGCTGCACGACGCGCTGCTGACTCGCCTCAGCAACGATGTGGGCTTCAAGCTGCCCGATGCGGCTTGACTCAGCCAGACAGCCTGGGCCACGCTCACGCCCGAGTAGCGGCGCAAGTTTCCGTCAGGTTACCCCGAGTTTATGATGGGAATTAAGTCACCATCGGATAAGCTTACTATGCTGCAAACCAAGCTCGAAAACTACTTGGCCAACGGGATGCAGCTGGCTTCACTGCTCGATGCAGAAGCCGAAACGGCCTACGTGTACCGCACTGGCCAGCCGGCCGCCACCGTGCGGAGCTTCGACCAGGAGCTGAGCGGCGAGCCGGTGCTACCCGGCTTTTAACTCGATTTGCGGCCGCTGCTGCGGGCTGCTCAATTATAACATAACGCCTTGTATAGCAAAGCTGAAGTCTCGCAACTGCGCCAGGCTTTCTGGACCACTTTTGGGCAGTATATGGCCCCGGTGCTCTCGGCCGAGGGAATGCCGGTGAGCTGGATCAATTATAAAACGGGCCTGAAAGGCGTGCAATTCAAGCTACACGCCGACAACCGCCACGCCCGCATCGCCATCGAGCTCACGCAAGCCGATGCGGGCGTGCGCGAGCTATTCTTCGAGCAGTTTCTGGCCCTTAAAACGCTGCTGCACGAAACGCTCGGCGAACTCTGGACCTGGGAGCAAAATACCACCAACGAGCACGGCCAGCCGCTGAGCCGCATTTATACGGAGCTGGCCCCGGCCAACCTGTTCAGCCGCGACGACTGGCCGGCGCTGATTTCGTTTTTCAAGCCCCGCCTCATTGCCCTAGATGCGTTCTGGAGCGATGCCCAATACGCGTTCGAAGACTTGCGCGAATAGTAGGGGGTAGGGCCAGGCACGCCGCTAGTTGGTAGCGGTCGGGAGCAGCGCCAAGGGGTGAGTGGGGTCAAAGTGGCCTTGCTTGTCCAGCAGCTTCGCAGCGGCGGCTACTTCGGCCGGGTTGTGGGCGCATACCAGCACGAGCGGGCCGGCCGGTCCGGTGGTACTGAGCACGAAACTCTGGGCTGGCCGGAAGCGAAACTGCCGCAGAGCCGGCACCTGCTGACGCAGGTAGCGCAGGGTAGCTTCGTGGTTGCGCGTCACCACAATAACGGGCAGGTAATCACCGCTCTTTATAAATTCCAGTGGCTTAGCTTCGCCCATGATTGGGGCAGCACTGCGCGTGTAGTTGCTGCGAAAATGCGCCCGAAACGCTTGCTCTACCTGCTGGGGATCGTCGCTATCGGTCCAGTACAGCACGTAGCGAAACAGGTTGGTGTACTCGCTGGCAGCGTTCGGAAAGGTGCGGGCAAACAGCGTAGCCGCTTCCTGCACAAACGCCTGGTCGATTTGCTGGCCGCGGGCGATGTAGCCTGTCATCAAGGGATAGAGCGCGTGGGCGTAGCGGTCGATGTAGTCGTCTTGGTACCACGTGCCGGCCTCGGGCTGGCCTAGCTGCTGGGCATACAGCCATTCGCCTGCTACTGTGGCCAGCGCTTCTTCCATGAGGTGGTAGGCATCGCGGTGGGGCACCGGGCCAGCGCGCAAATACCATTGTTCCAGCTGCTGCTGCAGGCTTAGGCGCTGCTGACCCGATAGTGCATGGCTCATTTCGTGAAATACGACGGTGGTCGCGTCGGCAAACTTGCGCGAGGTGGGGTGCGTGCCCACCAGCACGAGGTTGCCGACGGTGGTAGCCTGGTTGGTGAACGTGCCGCCAGCATCGAGCTGCGGGCTGAGCAGGATGCGAAACGGCAAGGCATCAGGCCACACGCTGCCATAAAAAGTCCGGAGCTGGCCAAAACGCGCCATCAGCTGCTTATCAGCCAGAAAGGCTGCGTAGGCCACGCGCTGCCGGCCCAGCTCAGCCACATGCGGCTGCCAGGCCAGGGTATCGAAAGCGGGCTGCAAGTGGTGATAGATGCTGTCGAGGCTGGCAAGCACCTCGTTGGGCAGCAGGCCCACGGTGCGGCGCTGCAAGTCGGCCAGGTCGGTTGCTTCGGCGGCAGCCGCCAGGTAGGCGGGCTCGAGGCTAGTCTGGCTGCCGATGCGACCGTCGGGGTAGTTTGGACGCGGGCAGCTGACGTCGGTATCGAGCTGGCGGTAGCGCCGCAGCCAGCGCTGCGCAGCTGGTGTATTGAACCGGCTGGCCTCAAAGGCGCGGCGGTTGCCCCAGTAGCCGTTGCCGGCCGACGCCTGCACAAAGCGCACTAAGCTGTGCATCCGGCTAACTTCAATGGTAACGGCGGGGCCGGGCGAAGGCGCTTGGCCCAGGGCGCGACCTAGTGTGAGAAGCCAAATCCCCAGCAGGTAGCCTATATGTTTCATGCCGCCCAAGATACTGTGCTACCGCCATCGGCTCAAGTAGTTTAGGGCTACTTGGCACCAATTGGCTATATTTGTAGCCCTGTCCGAGTTATGCGCTATTCCCTTTTCCAGTTTAAGCAGTTGTTGCGCGTGGTGCTGGTCGCCCTGCCGGTGCTGCTGCTGCTGGGCCTGAACGGCCGGACGGTGAGCTTGTTGCGCCCTACCCCCCCCGCTGGCACGCAAGCCAATGCTGCCCCGCGAGCCACGATTATCAAGCAAAGAGTGGTGCTCGAAGCGGCCTCGCCGCTGGGCAACTATGTGGCGCCGGCCAGCGCGCTGGGGTGGCTGCCCCCTACCCCCCTCGCCCACTGGCAACCGCGCCAGGTGCGCCGGGCTGTGGCGCTGGCCCCAGTGGGTGCGCCAGTGGCCTTTGTGGCGCAGCTGTGCCGCCAGCGGCTGCTGGTGGCGGCCTTGTCGCCGCAGGCACCCTAGCTTTTCAATGAGCAAGCAGCAGTGAGTGCGGAACTATTGGCTTTCAGCGCCCCTGTTCCGGCTTGCTGGCTGCTGCTCCATCTTGCTGCTCTGCTTAGGCAAAGCCAATTTCTATTGCTCATTGTTCACTGTTAATTACTTAAAATGCGTTACAAAGGACTCATTATCACGCTCACAGTCATCGTTTCGGTGTTGTGCGCGTACTTTTTGTTTTTCACCTACGTCTCGCGTGGGGTGCAAGACAAGGCCGTGGTATATGCCACGACCAACGGCCAGCTCAACGAAAACAAGCGCCAGCACTACCTCGATTCGGTGTGGCGCGCGCCCGTATTTGGCTCCTACACCTACCGCGATGTGAAGCAGAGCGAGCTGGGCCTGGGCCTCGACCTGAAAGGTGGCATGCACGTGACGCTGGAAGTATCGCCGGTAGAAATCGTGCGCGCTATGGCCGGCAACTCGAAAGACCCAGCCTTCAACAAAGCCATTACGGTAGCGCAGGAGCGGCAGAAAACCAACTCAGGCACGCCGTTCACTACGCTTTTCTACCAGGCTTACCAGGAGGCAGCACCCGGCGTACCGCTGAACCGCATCTTCACCAACTCGGTGAACAAGGACCGCAAAATCGACCTCAACACCTCGGATAGCAAAGTACTGACGGCTATCAATAAGGAAGAGGAAGACGCCATTGGCCGCTCGTTCGACATCCTGCGCAAGCGCGTGGATAAGTTTGGCGTAAACCAGCCCAACATCCAGCGCGTGAAAGGCACTGGCCGCATTCAGGTAGAGCTGCCCGGTGTAGACAACCCCGAGCGCGTGCGCAAGCTGCTGCAAGGCCAGGCTAAGCTGGAGTTTTACGAAGTGTGGGCTCAAAACGAAGTAGTGCCCTACCTGGGCCAGCTCGACCAAGTGCTGACGGCTAAGGAGAAAGCCGGCGCTACGCCCGCCGTGGCCGCTGCCAAAACCGACTCTACCGCCACAGCAAAAGGCGACACGACTTCGCTGGCTGCCCAGCTGGCCAAGAAGACGCCGGCTGCAAAAGCCAAAACCGACTCGACCGCTACCCAAAAGGGTGGTGTACTGGCCCGCCTGCTCACCATGCCCGGTACGCTGGGGGTGAACCTGCGCGACACGGCCCAGATGAACCGGGTGCTGCACTCGGAAGAAGCTCGCAGCATCCTACCCCCCAACATGGCGCTGCTCTACCTCAACAAGCCAGTTGATGCCAATGGCCAGCAGTTTCTGCGCCTCGTGGCCGTGAAGAAGGACCGCACCGGCACCATTGCCGCGCCCATTAGCGGCGAGGTGGTGAGCGATGCCCGCCAAGATTACGACCAGACCGGCCGCCCCGAGGTGAGCATGAGCATGAACCCAACCGGTGCCCGCAAGTGGGGCAAAATGACCGGCGCCAACATCGGCAAGCAAGTGGCCGTAGTGCTCGACGACGTGGTGTATTCGGACCCCGTGGTGCAGAGCGAAATCACGGGTGGCAACACCAGCATCTCGGGCAACTTCACCATCGACGAAGCCCAGGACTTGGCGCAGGTACTGAAGGCCGGTAAGCTGCCAGCACCCACCCGCATTGTGGAAGAAGCCGTAGTGGGTCCCTCGCTCGGCAAAGAAGCCATCAACCAGGGCCTATACTCGTCGCTGGCCGGCTTGCTGATTATCATGGTCTTCATGACTTTGTACTACGGCCGCGCCGGCCTCGTGGCCGATGCCGCGCTGCTCTTCAACATGTTCCTGATTTTGGGCGTGCTGGCGCAGTTTAGCACTGCCCTTACCCTACCCGGTATCGCTGGCTTGATTCTGGTAATTGCCTCGTCGGTCGATGCCAACGTGCTGATTTTCGAGCGAATCCGCGAAGAGCTCGACCACGGGCACTCGCTGCACGATGCCGTGAACGCGGGCTACTCGCGCGCCTTCTCGGCCATTTTCGACTCGAACGTGACGACGATGCTTATCGCCATCATCCTCGGTTTCTTCGGCACAGGCCCAGTGCAGAGCTTTGCCGTGACGCTGGGTATCGGTGTACTCACCTCGTTCCTGTCGGCCGTATACGTATCGCGCCTCATCATCGAAGCCCTGATTAAGGGCAAGACCACGAGCAGCATCACCTTCTCGACCTTCCTCTCGCGTAACCTGTTCCAGAACGTGAACTTCGACATCGTGGGCAAGCGCAAAATCGCCTATGCTTTCTCGACCATCGTTATCGTCCTGGGCTTCGTGCTGATGTACCTGCAAGGCGGCCCCAACCTGGGCGTTGACTTCCGCGGCGGCCGCGCTTACGTGGTCGATTTCAACAAGGCCATGGTAGCCTCCGACGTACGCACGGCTCTAGAGCCAGCCTTCAAAAACACGGGCCTCGAAGTAAAGCAGTTTGGCAGCCCCAACCGCCTGCGCATCACCACCGGCTACCTGGCCGAGGATGAAAGCGAAACCGCCGACAAGAC
>CAZZDR010000020.1:0-7878 GCA_964652535.1 uncultured Hymenobacter sp.
TCCCCAATGCCGTGCGGGCCAAGGGCCAGGCGCTGGGCAGCTCCACGCACTGGGTCATGGCCACGGTCATTGCGTTCACCTTCCCGTGGTTTGCTCGGCACCTGGGCGGCGGCAACACGTTTGCCTTCTTCTGCGCCATGATGGTGCTGCAGCTGGTGTTCGTGCTCCGCTTCATGCCCGAAACCAAGGGTACCAGCCTCGAAGGCGTCGAAAAAACGCTGGTAATGCATTAAATACGTTTCTTCTCCGAAGCAGGGGGGTAGGACACCCACTTGCTGCAAGCTATCCTCATTCTATCGATTCCTCACCTCTACCTACCCACCCACGCCATGCCAGTTGTTTGCTTTGGAGAAATGCTTTGGGATGTGCTGCCTACGGGCAAGCAGCCCGGCGGGGCCCCGCTCAACGTGGCGGTGCACCTGCGCAACTTTGGTTTGGCGGCGCAGCTTATCAGCCGCGTGGGCCACGACGACCTGGGCGCCGAGCTGCTGGCTTTTGCGGAGAGCAAAGGCCTGAATACGAGCTATGTGCAGCAAGGCGAAACCCACCTTACGGGCGTAGTGAAAGCCAACGTGAGCGACAGCCAGGAGGTGACCTACAAGATAGTGCAGCCCGTGGCCTGGGACTATATCCAGTACGACGACGACCTGCGGGCGCTGGTCGAGTCGGCCGATGCCTTCGTGTTTGGCAGCCTCGCGGCCCGCAGCCCCGCCACCCGCGAAACGCTGTACCGCCTGCTGCAGCAGGCCCCGCTGAAAGTGTTTGACGTGAACCTGCGCGCCCCGCACTACTCGCGCGACGTGGTGACCTACCTGCTGCGGCAGGCCGACATCGTGAAACTTAACCACCACGAGCTGGCCGAGCTGCTAGGCTGGTTTGGGGTGAGCCCGGCCGAAGAAACGGCCCTGGCGTGGCTGGCCGCCCGCTTTCAGCTGCAAGCCGTGTGCCTGACCAAAGGTGCCGACGGCGCCGCCCTGTGGGTAGACGGGCAGCTTTACCGCAGCCCCGGCCTGGCGGTGCAGGTGCAAGACACCATTGGCAGCGGCGATGCTTTTTTGGCGGCCCTGCTCAAGGGCTGGCTGGCTGGCCAGCCGCCCGCCGACTACCTGGCCTTTGCCTGCGCGGCGGGCTCGCTGGTGGCCAGCTACCGCGGTGCCACGCCGGCCATCTCCGAAGCGGAGGTACTGGCGGCATCTGCCGTCTGATGCTGAGTAGTTTGTCAACGCTTACGCTTGCCTTTTGCCCTTTGCTTACCACATGAAACACCCGCGTACTCTGTTGCTGCTTTGCGCGTTAGCTAGCTCGGTGGCGGCCTGCAACCAGGCGGCCAAAACGGAAACGGCTACCACCGCGGCTACCCCCGCCGCCGCGGTGGATACCGCCGCCCTGGCTAAAAAGCCGGGTTGGTGGAAAGAAACGGTCGTGTATCAGCTCTATCCGCGCAGCTTTCAGGATAGTAACGGCGACGGCGTGGGCGACCTGCGCGGCATTATTCAGCGGCTCGATTACCTAAAAAGCATCGGGGTAGGGACAGTGTGGCTGAACCCCATCTATGCCTCGCCCAACGACGACAACGGTTACGATATCAGCGACTACCGCCAGATTATGCCCGAGTTTGGCACCATGGCTGACTTCGACGCGCTGCTCAAAGGCATGCACCAGCGCGGCATCAAGCTGGTAATGGACCTGGTGGTGAACCACAGCTCGGACGAGCACGCTTGGTTTAAGGCGGCGCGCAGCTCGCGAACCAGCCCTTACCGCGACTACTACTATTGGTGGCCCGCCGAAAAAGGCACGCCGCCGGCCCGCTACAGCACCTTCGACGTGAAGAAGAACGCCTGGCAGTACGACGCCGCTACCAAGAGTTACTACCTGCACTACTTCTCCAAAAAGCAGCCCGACCTGAACTGGAACAACCCCAAGCTGCGCCAGGAGGTGCACGGCATCATGCGCTACTGGCTCGACAAGGGCATCGACGGCTTCCGTATGGATGCCTTCCAATTTGTGGCCAAAGACCCGACGTTTCCGCCCATGCCGGGCCTCACCGAAGAGAACTTTGCCAATGCCTACAACCACGGCCCGCACCTGCACGACTACCTCAAGGAGATAAACCGCGAAGTACTAAGCAAGTACAACGTAATGAGCGTGGCCGAGGGTGCCGGCCGCAACCCCACCGAGGCTATGCTCTTCGTGGACCCCGCCCGCAAGGAACTGGACATGACCTACCACTTTGAGGGGGTAGGCGTAGGCAGTGGCGCCGATACGTACAAGCTTACCGACCTCAAGCGCGTGTTTACGAAGTGGGACAGCGCCTTTGCCCAGAAGGGCTGGCAGGCCATCGACCTCGGCAACCACGACCAGCCGCGCATGGTGAGCAAGTTTGGCGACGACCGGCCGGCCTTCCGCGCCCCCTCGGCCAAGCTGCTCAATACCTTTTTGCTGACGATGCGCGGCACGCCTTACTGCTACAACGGCGACGAGCTGGGTATGACCAATAGTAAGTTTAGCGGCATAGCTGACTACCGCGACGTGGCGGCCCGCAACGCTTATGCCCTGCTCCAGCAGCAGCACGGCAACGAAGCAGGCTTCTTTCATTCGCTGGCCCGCTTCTCGCGCGACAACAGCCGCACGCCGTTTCAGTGGAACGCTACGGCCAACGCGGGCTTCACTACGGGCACACCCTGGATTAAGGTGAACCCGAACTACGTGACCGTGAACGAAGCCGCTCAAAACCAGGATTCTGCCTCGGTACTAAACCACTTTCGCCAGGCCATTCGGGTGCGCAAGCAGCACCCGGTACTGGTGTATGGCCAATATCAGCTGCTCGACCGGGCTAACCCGCACATCTACGCCTACACCCGCACCCAGGGCACCGAGAAGGTACTGGTGGTACTCAACTTCTCGTCCGAAAAGCGCAACTGGGCCCTACCCCCCGGCCTGATGCCCGCCGGCACACCTTGGCTCAACAACTACCCACAGGCCCTGCCGGCCGGTCCGGCCCTGGCGCTGCAGCCCTGGCAGGCCGTGGTGGTGCCGCTACGCTAATTCCTCGTTTTCCCTACCCCCTCTCTTTTTCCAGATTTCACTTAGCCCAGCTGCCCTTTCTCCCGAAATCGATTGCGATAGGTTGTCGCCGAGCTAAGTGCTTATACGAATTTCCCACTTTAACCCTTTTTCACTCATGCGTAACACCTGTTACTCAACGCATCAAGTCTACGCGCAGCCAGCGGCCCGGTCGGCCCTGAGCGGCAAGACGCTGCTGCTAGCTCTTTTTCTGCCCATCATCGGCCACGCCCAAACCGCGCGTGAGGTGTCGGGCAAGGTGCTGGATGGTACCGGCACTGGCTTGCCGGGCGTAACGGTGCTCGTGACGGGCACTTCGGTGGGCGCCAGCACGGGCGCCGATGGCGGGTTTAGCCTCCAGGTGCCGGCCACGGCCACGTCGCTCACGGTATCGTTCATTGGCTACGCCAAGCAAACGGTGGATATCACGGGCCGCAACACAGTAAACGTGACCCTGAAAGACGACGCCCAAGCGCTGGGCGACGTAGTAGTAGTGGGCTACGGCACCGTGCAGAAAAGCGACCTGACCGGCGCGGTGGCGGCCTTAGGACCCAAAGAATTCAACAAGGGTACTTTCACCTCTCCTGACCAGCTCATTCAGGGCCGGGCCTCAGGCGTGCAGGTAACGCAGAATAGCGGCCAGCCCGGCGGCGCCTCGACCATCAAAATTCGGGGCAACTCGGCCGTAACGGGCACTGGCCAGCCGCTGTACGTCATTGACGGCGTGCCGCTCGACGGGCGCTCGGCCCGGCCCGGCCTGACTACTTCTGCTGGTGACAGCCCCGATAGCAATCCGCTTAACTTTCTGAACCCGGCCGATATTGAGTCGATTGATATTCTGAAGGATGCCTCGGCCACAGCCATTTATGGTTCGCGGGCCGCTTACGGTGTGGTTATCATTACTACCAAGCGGGGTAAAGTGGGCGAGCCTAAGCTGGACATTGGCGTGTCGGGGGGCTTCGCGAATATTATGCGTAAAATCAAGGTGCTCAACGCCGATGAGTACCGGCAGGCCCTGACTTACTACGGCGCAGCGGCCAGCAACAACCATGGCCTGAGCAACGACCCGCTGGGGGCCATTTTGCAAACCGGGCCGCTCCAGAATTACAACGCGGCCATTAGCGGCGGCAACGAGAATGCGCGCTACCGCCTCTCGCTGGGCTACCTCGACCAGAAGGGAATTGTGAAGAAAACCGGCTTCCAGAAGTACAGCGCCAACTTCGTGACCAACGTGAAGTTCCTGGAAAGCAAGCGCCTGGGCGTGGACGTGAACATCACGGCCAGCCAGTCGCGCGAGCAGCTGGCCCCGATTACCAACAATGGCGACTTCCGAGGTAGCCTCATTGGCCAGGCCCTACAGTGGAACCCCACTGACTCGCTCTACCGCGCCGATGGCCGGCCAGTGGCTCGCATCGGTAGCTCGACCATCAACCCGGTGGCACAGCAGGAGTACTACAACGACAACTCGCGGGTAACTACGGCACTGGCCTCGATTTCGCCGTACTACAAGTTTGCCGATTGGCTGGAATACCGCGCGCTCTTGGCCGTGAACTACAGCACTGGCTCGCGCCGCACGTCCATCGACCAGCGCCTCAACATCAACGATTACTTTGGCCGGGGCTACGCCGCCATTGGCGCCAGCGAGCTGATAACCCAGCAAATGACCCACACGCTGAACTTCAACAAGAAGCTCGGTGCGGACTTCAACCTGAACGCACTCGTAGGCTACGAGTACACCAAGTTCGGCTTCTCGGGCTCGAATACAACTGCCCTGGGCCCCACGAATGGCTTTGGTACCTACGGCCTCGACTACACCAACTACCTCCAGTACTCGAACCCCTCGGCCCGTACGATTTCGTCGTTTATTGACCCCGTGTCGGAGCTGCAGTCGTTCTTTGGCCGGGCTATTCTTAATTACAAAGGGCGCTACTTGCTGACGGCTACCCTGCGCTCGGACGGCAGCACCAAGTTTGGCGATAACAACAAGTACGGCTACTTCCCTTCGCTATCGGCGGCCTGGGACGTGAGCCAGGAGAGCTTCTTCAAGGTCGAAGCCATCAACCAGTTGAAAGTCCGCGTGGGCTACGGCCGCACCGGCAACCAGGAGTTTCCGGCCGGCGCGTCGCGCTCGCAATACGCCTTTTTGGGGGCCAACGGCGGCCTGGGCCAGATTACCAACTACAACCCTAACCTGAAGTGGCAGTCGGATGCGCAGTACGATGCTGGTATCGACATTGGCTTGTTCAACAATCGTGTGACCCTGACGGCCGACTACTTCTATAAGCGCACCAGTGACTTGCTGTACCCGCTGGCGCCCATTCAGCCGGCGGCCCCAGGCGGCACCATCACCTGGAGCAACCTCGACGGCACCATCGTCAACAAGGGGGTAGAGCTTATTGCCGGCATCACGGCCATCGAAAGCCCGAGCTTTGGCCTGAGCTTCAACGCCAACGCCACGTTTATTCGCAACATGGTGAGCGGCCTGCCCGGCGTTATCCAGACGGGTGCGCTCAGTGGCCAGGGCCTGTCGGGCGTGACGGTTGAAACCATCCAGAGCGGCTATCCCATCAACTCGTTCTTTACGCAGCAGTACCAGGGCCTCGACGCCAACGGCCAGTCGCAATACGCCGACAACGGCGCGCCTCGCTACCTGGGCAACCCCAACCCCAGGACGCTGGCGGGCCTGAGCACCACCATCCGCTACGCCAAGCTCTCGCTGACGGCCAACTTCAACGGGGTCTTCGGCAACTTGATTTACAACAATACGCTCAACAGCGTGCTCAACGTGAGCCAGATTCAGGGGGGTAAGAATATTTCCAAGGTGCTCTACGAGTCGCCCATTAAGGAGGCTCTCAGCAACCGGCTCGCGCCCTCGTCGCGCTACCTAGAAAGCGGCAACTACGTGAAACTCTCGAACGTGACGCTTTCCTACGCCCTGGGCAACGTGGGCAAGGTGCTGAAAGGCGCCAGCATCTATGCCATCGGCCAAAACCTGTTTGTCCTCACCAACTACACAGGCTTCGACCCCGAAGTGAACACCAACAAGACTGTGAACGGCGTGCCTTCGGCGGGCATTGACTACACGGGCTTCCCCACGGCGCGCACGTTCACGTTCGGCGTCAACTTCTCTCTATAACCCACCCAATTCTAGGTATTTATTATGAAAAAGATACTCAGTGCGGCGGCCATGCTGGCCGTGCTTCAACTGGCCAACAGCTGTAAGATTAACGAGGAGTTTAATGGTACCTTGACGGCCAGCCAGGTAGGCTCCAGCGGGGGCAGCAATGCCGCGGCGCTGCTCGACGGGGTGTACACGTCTATGCGCAGCCCGTTTCAGGGGGCTACCCAGGTGTTTGCCCTCTCGGAGGTGACTACTGATGAGCGCCTGATGCCTACCCGCGGCGGCGACTGGGACGACAACGGCAAGTGGCGCCAGTTGCACCAGCACAACTGGGATGCCAACCACCAAGAAGTGCGCGATGCGTTTAATAACCTGAACTCCGTGGTGTTTGCGGCCACCGATATGCTGCAGTTCAACCCCAGCACGCAGCAGCAGGCCGAGGCGCGCTTCCTGCGGGCGTGGGCCATGTACTGGATACTTGACCTCTACGACCAAGTGCCTTACCGCGACCCGGGAGAGTCGGTGACGCAGCTGGCCCGCGTGCGCAAGGGTACCGAAGCCCTCGACTTCATCATCAGTGAGGTGAATGCTGTGCTGCCCAACCTGCCTGATGCCCCCGTGAACCGGGCCACTAAGGACGCGGCCCGGGGCCTGCTCATGAAGTGCTACCTCAACCGTGGAGTGTACGCTAATCGGCAAACTCCCACGTTTGCTGCCGCCGATATGAATCAGGTTATCAGCCTGGGTGACGCGATTATTAACAGCGGGCGCTACAAGTTTGCGAATAATTATTTCGACAACTTCGCACCAAACAATACCAACATTGGCACCGAAAACATCTTCACCGAGCTCAATATCGGGGGGGTAAGCAGCGGTGCGCAATATGACCTGTGGCGCTTTATTTCGCACTACAACATGACCCCGACGGGCTACAATGGCCCTACTGCCTTATCTGATTTCTACGATAAGTTTGGCGCGACTGACATTCGCCGGGGCACGGTATATACCTACGCCAATGGCCCCACTAACCCTGGCAAGCGCCAGAACGTGGGCTTTCTGATCGGCCAGCAGTACAACCTGACCACCGACGCCCCCTTGGTAGACCGTACCGGCGCGCCGCTAGCCTTCACCCGCGAAGTTCATATTATCGAAACCGATGCCAGCTCGCTGGAGCGCACGGGCATCCGGCCAATGAAGTACCCGCCCGATTTCACCAACAACGGGGCTGGTACCATCGACAATGACATGGTGCACCTGCGCCTGCCCGACGTGCTGCTGATGAAGGCCGAAGCCATCTTGCGCGGCGGCACCGCCACCAGCGCCGGCACCTATGGCAGCACTCCGCTGGCGCTGGTCAATTCCATCCGCACCCACACCTCGCGCAATGCCGGGGCGCTGGCCAGCGTGGATTTGACGGCCCTCTACGACGAGCGCGGCCGCGAGCTATACCTAGAGCAATGGCGCCGGCAAGACATGATACGCTTTGGTAAGTTCTTGGGGCCCATTCAGGAAGGGCCTGCGACCAGTGCCGCCACCTACCTCATCTTCCCTATTCCTAACCAGCAGATAGCGGTAAATTCGAACCTGGCGCAGAACCCCGGTTACTAAGCTGCGGGCTCAGAATACTTGCGTAAGCTTGCACCCATAAAGCAAAAACAGCCCGCCGAATATCGGCGGGCTGTTTTTGCTTAGAG
>CAZZDR010000020.1:7978-17115 GCA_964652535.1 uncultured Hymenobacter sp.
GCCAGCATGGGCGAAAGCGTCCAGCCGGTGAAGGGGTAGAGCAGGCCGGCCGCGATGGGAATGCCCAACGTGTTGTACATGAACGCGAAAAACAGGTTTTGCTTAATCGTGCGCATGGTGTGGCGCGAGAGCGCGATGGCGGTAGCCACCCCCTGCAAGTCGGCGCGCATGAGGGTGATGGCGGCGGCTTCGAGGGCCACGTCGGTGCCCGTGCTCATGGCCAGGCCCACGTCGGCGCGGGCCAGGGCCGGCGCGTCGTTGATGCCATCGCCCACCATGGCCACGGTGCGGCCCTCGGCTTGCAGGGCCTGCACGTGGCTGGCCTTGTCGGCGGGCAGCACCTCGGCTACGTAGCGCGTGATGCCCACCTGCGCGGCCACGGCGGCGGCGGTTTGGGGGTTGTCGCCGGTCATCATGATGACCTCCAGGCCCTGTGCTTGCAGCTGCTGAATGGCGCTCAACGAGGTTGGGCGCAGTGTGTCGGCTACGCCGAGCACGGCGGCGGGCTGACCATCGAGGGCCACGTAGAGCACCGTTTTGGCCTGAGCCAGTAGGCTGGCGGCGGCCGTTTCCTGCGCGGGGGTGGGCACCACGCCAGCCTCGCGCAGCAGGCGCTGGTTGCCGATGAGCACCGGCCGGCCGGCTACCGTGGCCACCGCGCCTTGGCCCTCCACGGCCCGAAAGCTGGTGGCGGTAAGGGGGGTAGGGGCGGGGCTGGTTTCGGCCAAAGTCAGCTCGGCGTAGCGCACTACGGCGGCGGCCAGCGGGTGCTCGCTCTGGCGCTCGATGGCCGCGAGCAGGGGTAGGAGGCTGGCGGCTTGGTAGCCGGGCAGGGGTAGGAAATCCGTGACGGCGGGCTCGCCCAAGGTGATGGTGCCGGTCTTGTCGAGCAGCACGGTATCGACCTGGTAAGCTTTTTCGAGGGCCTCGGCGTTGCGGATGAGCACGCCAAATTCAGCCCCTTTGCCGGTGCCCACCATGATGGCCGTGGGCGTGGCTAGCCCCAGCGCACAGGGGCAGGCAATGATGAGCACGGCCACGAAGTTGGTGAGCGCCAGCGGCAGCCGGGTGGCAGCGGGCGCCAAACCAAACCACATTCCGAACGTGATGATGGCCAAGATGATAACCGTGGGCACAAACACCGCGCTCACCCGGTCGGCTAGCCGCTGAATGGGCGCGCGGCTGCCCTGGGCGTCGCTCACGAGCTTCACAATCTGGGCCAGCATGGTTTCGGCGCCCACTTTGGTCACCGTAAAGCGGAAGGAACCCGTCTTATTCAGCGTGGCGCCGAACACCGGGTCACCGGCTTTTTTCTCCACCGGCAGGCTTTCGCCAGTCAGCATCGACTCATCGAGCGCGGAAGAGCCAGCTAGAATACGGCCGTCGGTGGCCACTTTTTCGCCGGGGCGCACCACCACCACATCGCCCAGTTGCACCTGCTCGATGGGCACATCTACCTCTTGCAGGCCGCGCACCACGCGGGCCGTGCGGGCCTGCAAGCCCAGCAGCGCCCGCATGGCGGCCGAGGTTTGCGACTTGGCCCGCGCCTCTAGCACCTTGCCCAGCAAGATGAGGGCGATGATGGTGGCCGTGGTGTCGTAGTACACGTGCGGCGCGATGCCGCGGCTGGTGAGCACGCCCGGCGCCAGCGTGACCACCAGGCTAAAGGCAAACGCCGCGCCCGTGCCCACCGCAATGAGGGTGTCCATGCTGGCGGTGCGGTGCCGCAGCCCGTTCCAGGCCGCCACGTAGAACTCGCGGCCGCAGTACAGCACCACGGGCAAGGTTAGGGCCAGCTGCAAATAGTTGAGCAAGAGCATATTAAGCCGCGCTGCCAGGGTCGGCCACAGCATGGTCATGCTCAGCAGCATCACGGCGGTGGCCAGCACCATGGCTACTCCAAAGCGGCGGCGCAGCCGGGCGTAGGCCGCGGCTTTGCGGGCGGCCAGCTCGTCGTCGGTGGCGGCCAGGGGGCTGGCTGGCTGGCCGGCGGCGGCTTGGGCGGCGGCCGTTTCGGCCACGCCGTAGCCGGCTTCTTCTACGGCGGCCCGGAGGCCGGCGCGGTCAATTTGGGTGGGGACAAAATCGATGGTGGCCTTTTCGGTAGCCAGGTTCACCACGGCGCGCTGCACGCCGGGCGTGCGGCTGAGGGCCCGCTCCACGAAGTTGGAGCAGGAGGCGCAGGTCATACCTTCAATATCGAAAGTGGCCGTTTCGGTGGCGGCGGTAGCCGGGGCCAGGGTGGTAGGGTCCATATAAGTAGGGCGGCGCAGGGCCAGCGTAGGTTCAGGTACTGTAACGACAAAGGGACGACGCCCGTGCCGGAGTAGCGGCACGCAATTACCCACGCGCCGTACAGAATTCGGGCGAGTTATTCTTGGATGCGGAAACGCAAGCGTGCGGGTTGCTGTTAGAAACTTCGCGTGAGTAGGGCGCGCAGTCTGCATAGTAAAACATCAGGCAGACCGTAGGGAAGTCTCTCGCTCGCTTTACTGCTGGCGATTAAGATTACTGCCGCACGCGAGATGATTCGCTGCGCGCTGCATGACCTTCTCATACGTACGCGAATCTTATACTTGCGCGTATGTAATTCTATAAGCCCTACCCCCGCTGGGCGCCGTAACTTTGCATCAGTTTTAGCTACCGACTTTCTCTTTTGAAGCGCTTCGCCAGTTTGTTTTTGCTCTTGAGCTACCTGTTATCCAGCCCGGGGCTGGTGTACAGCATGCACTTTTGCGGCGATACGCTCACAGGGGTGTCGATGGCGGTGAGTGCAAAACCCTGCTGCTGTCCGCTCCCTAAAAAGCCCGCCGGCTGCTGCCACGACCAAAAGCTGAGCAGCACCCTCAAGGATGTGAAGTTGACCACCGCGCAGCTCAAGCTGCCGGTGCCGCTGGCCGTGCCGGCCCCCGCCGCGCTGCGCCTGGCGTACCGCCTCCCTACCCCCACCTACCCGGCCGAAGCGCCAGCCGCGCCGCTGCTGGCCACGGCCGCCCCACCGCCCGACTGCCCCGCCTATGTGCGCGGGCACGCCTTCCTGATTTAGCTTCTGGGTGTTGCCTTGCTCCCCCGGCCGGTTGGCCGCGGGGCTTTCGTGCGTGGTCTGCTTGGCGGCCGCCGCACGGGCGCTGGGGCCGTGGTGGCCCGCTGGTAGTCCTGCTCGGGCTTCCGGCTTAGTCAGCGCTAGCTTCACTTTTTGCTGCTAATCAGATGATTGAGCAACTTATTTCTTTTTCGCTACGCCACCGAGGGCTCGTGCTGGTAGTGGCGGTGGTGCTGCTGGTGTGGGGCATCTTCTCCATTCGGGCCAGTAAGATTGACGCTATCCCCGACCTGTCAGAAAACCAGGTGATTGTGTTCACCGAGTGGGCAGGACGCGGCCCCCAAATTATCGAAGACCAGGTGACTTACCCCCTCGTGACCAACCTGCAAGGGCTGGCTCAGGTGCGGGCTGTGCGCGCCGCCTCCATGTTTGGAATGAGCTTCGTGTACGTCATCTTCAACGACGACACCGACATCTACTGGGCCCGCGAGCGGGTGCTGGAGCGCCTCAATGTGGCCCAGCGGCTGCTGCCGGCCGGCCTCGCCCCCACGCTGGGGCCCGATGGCACGGGCGTGGGCCACGTGCTGTGGTACACGCTGCACGCGCCCAAGCTGGACCTGGGCGAGCAGCGTGCCCTGCAAGATTGGTACGTAAAATTTGGCCTGCAAACGGTGCCCGGCGTGAGCGAGGTAGCCAGCTTCGGCGGCTTCCAGCCCGAGTACCAGGTGACGGTGGACCCCACCAAACTCACCTATTATAACGTGAGCTTACCGCAGGTGCTGGCGGCCGTGCGCAGCAACAACAACGAGGCCGGCGGGCGCAAGTTTGAGCAGTCGGGCGTGGGCTACATCATCAAAACGAGCGGCTATATCCAGGACGTGGCCACCCTCGAAAACGTGCCGGTGCTCACCCGCCCCGGCGGCGTGCCGCTGCGCCTGCGCGACCTCGGCACGGTGCAGATGACGGGCGAAAGCCGCCTTGGCATCTTCGACCACAACGGCGAGGGCGAGGCCGTGGGCGGCATCGTGGTGATGCGCTACGGCGAAAACGCCGACGACGTCATCACCCGCGTGAAGGCCAAAATGACCGAGGTAGCGAAGGGCCTACCCCCCGGCGTGTCGTTCGATATTGTGTACGACCGCAGCGGGCTCATCGAAGAGTCGGTGGCCAACATTAAGCACACGCTGCTCGAAGAAATGGCCGTGGTGTCGCTGGTGGTGCTGGTGTTTCTATTCCATTGGCGCAGTGCGCTCAGCATTCTGCTGCAGATTCCGATTACCATCGCCGCCAGCTTCATCTTGCTGAACGCGTTCGGTATTTCCTCTAATATCATGTCGCTCACGGGGATAGCCCTGGCCATCGGCGTCATTGTCGATAACGGCATCGTGATGGCCGAAAACGCCTACCGCAACCTGGCGCTGCACCAGGCGGCGGAGGAAGTCGCGACCGCGACCGCTGGCCAAGTCGCCGGCCCAATTTCCACTCTCGAACCCCTGCCTCATGACTAACGACGAGCGCCTCGCTATTATCGAGAAATCCAGCAAGCAGGTGTCGCGGGGGATATTTTTCTCCACGATTATTATCGTAGCGTCCTTTCTGCCGGTGTTTTTGCTCACCGGGCAGGAGGGCAAGCTGTTTCACCCGCTGGCCTATACCAAGACGTTTATTCTGCTCATCGACGCGGTGCTGGCCGTGACGCTGGCGCCGGTGCTGCTGTCCTTCTTTATGAAGGGCAAGTTCAAAACCGAGGAGCAAAACCCTATTAATCGCGGCCTGGAACGGCTGTACGCGCCGCTTATCAACTGGTGCCTGACGTGGCGCAAAACCACCATCGGCATCAACCTGGCGCTGCTGGCCGTGAGCATTCCGCTGCTGCTGAGCCTGGGCACCGAGTTTATGCCGCCGCTCGATGAGGGCTCGATTCTGTTCATGCCCATCACGCAGCCCGACGTGTCGAACACCGAGGTGAAGCGCATTTTGCAGGTGCAGGACAAGATAATCCGGCAAGTGCCCGAGGTGCAGGGCGTGCTGGGCAAGGCCGGCCGGGCCAGCACCGCTACCGACAACGCCCCGCTGAGCATGATTGAAACCATCATTCAGCTCAAGCCCCGCGCCGAGTGGCGCCCCGGCATGACCAAGGCCAAGCTCATTGCGGAGCTGAACGGCAAGCTGCAAATACCGGGCGTGGTAAACGGCTGGACGCAGCCCATCATCAACCGCATCAACATGCTGAGCACCGGCATTCGCACCGACGTGGGCGTGAAAGTGTATGGCCAGCAGCTCGATACGATTTATAACATCTCGCAGCAGGTGCGGGCGGCGCTGGGCAGCGTGCCTGGCGTGCAAGACCTGTACGTGGACCCCATCACGGGCGGCAAATACCTGCAAATTGACCTCAACCGCCCGCAGCTGGCGCGCTACGGCCTGAGCGTAGACCAGGTAAACGAGGTGGTAGAAATGGCCATCGGTGGCGCGCCCGTGGCCAGCACGGTGGAGGGCCGGCGGCGCTTCGCCATCAGCGTGCGCCTGGCCGAGGACTTCCGCAACAGCCTGGCCGCGCTGGGCCGCATTCCCATCCAAACTACCGCCTACGGCCCGGTGCCGCTGTCGGCCGTGGCCAGCCTGCGCTTCGAAAACGGCCCGCCCATGATTAACTCGGAGAACGCGCAGCTGCGGGGCGCGGTGTTGTTTAACGTGCGCGACCGCGACCTGGGCAGCACCGTGAGCGAGGCCATGCAGAAGGTGCAAAGCATGCAGGGCAAGCTGCCCGCCGGCTACTACCTGGAGTGGAGCGGGCAGTACGAAAACCTGCTTAGCTCGCAGCGCACGCTGCTTATTATCCTACCCCTGGTGCTGGCCGTAATTTTTGGCTGTTTGTACTTTGCCTTTCATTCGGTGCGCGAGGCGCTGCTGAGCTTGGTTACCATCCCGTTTGCGCTCATTGGCGGGGCGTATCTAGTGTATTTCTACGGCGTGCATTTGTCGGTGGCGGTGGCCGTGGGCTTCATCGCCTTGTTTGGGCTGGCCGTGGAAACGGGCGTCATCATGGTCATTTACCTCAACGACGCCATGCAGCAGCTGGTGGCCGCCAAGGGCAACTCCAGCACCACCATCACGAAGGACGACCTGCGCGAGGCGGTGTTTCACGGCGCGGCCAAGCGCCTGCGGCCCAAGCTGATGACGGTATCGGTGGCGCTGTTTGGGCTGGTACCCGTGCTGTGGGCCACCGGCACCGGCTCCGACGTGATGCTGCCCATTGTGCTGCCCATGATTGGGGGCGTGTTCACGTCTTCGACGCATATACTGCTGGTGACGCCACTTATCTTCTTGATGACCAAGGAGTACGAGCTGCGCAAGTTTGGCAAGCTAGACGTGCTGGCCGTGACGCATTAACGAGGAATGACGATGACTTACTTCCGCAACATCCGTTTTTTGCTACCCCTGCTGCTCGCCGTAACTTTTGGCGCGGCGGCCCAACCGCGCGTGCTGCCGCTCGACTCGGTGCTGCGCGCCGTGCAGCAGCGCAACCCGGCCCTGCGCCAGTACGCCTACCGCGCCCAGGCCAAAGACGCCGCCGTGGCCGGCGCCAGCACATGGGAAGCTCCTAAGGTAAGCGCTGGCTACTGGATGACGCCCTATAACCAGCAGGCCGTGAAGGAGATGAATAACGGCCAGGCCATGGGCATGCAGATGGTATCGGTAGAGCAGATGCTGCCCAACCCGGCCAAGCAGCGCGCCAAGCGCGCCTACCTGGCCGGCCAGGCTGCCGTGGAGCAGGCCGGCCAGGCGGCGTCGCTCAACGAGCTGCGCGCCCAGGCCCGCACCTTATACTACGGCCGCGTTATTTTGGAAAAGAAGCTGAAGGTGCTGGACGAAAGTGCCTACCTGCTCGACTTTTTGCAGAAGGTGGCGCAGGCACGCTACCCCTACAACCAGGCGTCGCTGGCCAGCATCTACCAGGTGCAGGCGCGGGTGGCCATGCACGGCAACGACCACGCCGTGCTCTACGGCCAGCTGCGCCAAAATACCATCGCCCTCAATACGTTAATGGCCCGCGACCCCGCCACCGAGTTTGCCGTGGATACGCTGCTGCCTACCCCCCCGCTGGCGCCGCTGCCCGACACGGCCGCCCTGGCCGCCCGCCGCAGCGACGTGCGCGGCCTCGACCGCTCGCTGGCCGTGGTGGGCCTCAACCAGGCCGTGGAAGCCAGCCGCCGCCGCCCCGATTTCGGGGTGCGCTACGACCACATGAACGGTATTGGCAACACGCCTAATCAGTTCACAGTCATGGGGATGGTCACGCTGCCGATGGTGCCCTGGGCTGCCCGCGAGTACCGGGCCAACACGGCCGCGCTCGGCTACGAGGCCCAGGCCGTGCGCCAGCAGCGCGCCGCCCTGCTTAATGAGGCGGCCGGCCGCCTCAGCGCCCTGCAATCGGACCTGACGACCAAGCGCGAGCAGGTCGAAAACTTCGAGAAAGGCATCTTGCCCGCCCTGCGCAAAAGCTACCAAGTCACGCTGCTGGCTTATCAGCAAAACACCGCCCAGCTGCCCGCCGTGGTCGAAGCTCTGAACACCTGGCTCCTCACCCGCCTGCAGTACCTCGACACGCAAAATGAGCTCCTTACCCTTACCGTGCGCTATGACCAGGAACTTGAGCAATAAGCTATTGCGTAGTTTGTGGCTGGCCGCCGTGGGCCTGCCGCTACTGCTGCTGGGCTGCCACGGCCAGGCCCACGGTCCTGCCAACGCGGCCGCCGAGCAGCCGGTGGCCGCCAGCGCGGCCGCGCAGTATACCTGCCCCATGCACCCCCAAATCGTGCGTGAGGCGCCCGGCAGCTGTCCCATCTGCGGCATGGACCTGGTGCCCAAAGCCATGGGCACCAGCGGCCCGCCCGCCGCGGCCGACCTGCGCAGCGTGGGGCAGGCGCCCAACGCGGCCGTGGTGGCGGCTGTGGCTACGGTGCGCCCCGCGGCCATAGCGGCGGGTGCGGCGGCCGATACCCTCACCCTGCCCGGCGTGGTGGAGTACGACCCGCGCCGCAGCCGGGCGGTGGCCGCGCGCGTGGGTGGGCGCATCGAGCGGCTGCTGGTGCGCTACAATTACCAGCCCGTGCGCCGGGGCCAGAAACTGCTGGAGCTCTATAGCCCCGAGCTGGTAACGGCCGAGCAGGAGCTACTGTTTGTGCTGGCCAACGATGCCGACAACGCACCGCTGGTGCGCGGTGCGCGGCAGAAGCTGCAACTCCTGGGCCTGACTGACAGCCAGCTGCGCGACCTGGCCCGCACCCGCCGCCCCAGCTATCGGGTAGCTATATTCAGCCCCTACGACGGCTACGTGGTCGAAACCGCGCTCGCCAACGCGCCCCTTGCCGCCGCGGCGCCAGCCGAGGAAACCGGCGCCGGCATGACCGGAGCCGCCACCGGCATGGGCAGCGCCCAAGCGGCGCCTACCCCCCCCAGCGCTCCGCAAGCTACCCGTCTTACCCTCACCGAAGGCGCCTACGTGAGCACCGGCCAGACTATTTTTCAGGTGGTGAATACTGACCAGGTGTGGGGGATTTTCCAGCCTACGCCGGCCGAGCTGGGGCGGCTGCAGCCCGGCCAGGCGCTGCGCGTGATAGCCGAAGGCACCACCCTCCCCCCCCACACCGCCCGCCTCGACCTGGTAGAGCCTGAGTTTCGGGCCGGGGCTAGTGTGGCGGCCGTGCGCGTGTATCTTCCTAATAGCCAAGGCGCTTTGCGGCGCGGCCAGCGGCTCACGGGCACGGTGGTGCCGGCGGCGCGGCCGGCGGTGGCCGGCAGCTTCTGGCTGCCCCGTGCCGCCTTGGTAGACCTGGGCACCCGGCAGGTGGCCTTTGTGCGGCGAGGCGACACGTTTGTGCCCGTGGCCGTGCAGCCCGGCCAACGCACGGCTAGCCAGGTGCAGGTGCTGCACGGCCTCAGTGGCACCGAAGACGTGGCCGCCAATGGTCAATACCTAATTGATAGCGAAGGCTTTGTGCAAGCTGGCGCTGTCCCTACCCCCCCTGCGTATGACTAAAACCACTCGGCTATCTTCGGGGGCCCGCAGCCACCTGGGCCGGCTACTGCT
>CAZZDR010000020.1:17215-24061 GCA_964652535.1 uncultured Hymenobacter sp.
GCGCCGCTGGCCGTGCTCACGGGCACCGTGGCGGCCGATGCGCAGCGCACCGAAAGCGTGAGCAGCCGGGTGGCGGGTCGCGTCGAGCGCCTCTACGTGCGCCAAACGGGGCAGGTGCTGCACCGCAGCGCGCCCCTGTTTTCGGTGTATAGCGAGGAGCTGCAGAGCTTGCAGCGCGAGTACGTGCTGGCCCTGGCCCAAGACCGGCTGGTGCCCGGCCCCACCTACCGGCACTTTGCCGAAGCCACGGCCCAGCAGCTGCGGCTGCTGGGGGTGTCGGGCGGGCAGCTGCGGCAGCTGGCGGCCAGCGGCCGGCCGAGCGCGCTCGTTACGTACTACAGCCCGCGCACCGGCACGGTGCAGTCGCTGGCCGTGACGCAGGGCCAGTACGTGGCCCAGGGCTCGCCGCTGCTTACCCTCACCGACCTCAGCCGCGTGTGGGTCGAGGCCCAGCTCTTGCCCGCCGACGCGGGCCGGCTGCCGTTGGGCACCCGCGTGGCGGTGCAGGTGGCGGGCCAACCTCAGCCGCTACCCGGCCGCGTGGTGTTTCTCAGCCCCGAGCTGAGCGGCAGCAGCCAGATTACGCTAGCCCGCATCCAGGTGGCCAACCCCGGTGGGCGGCTGCGGCCCGGCGCCCAGGCCAATGTGCTGTTGCCCGCACCCGCGGCGGCCGTGGCTGCTTTGCCTACCAACCCTACCCCCCTACGGGTGCCGCAAGAAGCCGTGCTGCACGACGGAGCCGCCAGCTACGTGTGGCTGCAAACCGGCATGCGCCAGTACCGGCGGGTGCGGGTGCAGCTGGGCGAGGGTACGGCGGCCACCGTGCCCATTGTGCGTGGCCTGCCGCCCGGCGCCCACGTGGTGGTGGCCGGCGCCTACCTGCTGCAAAGCGAATTTACCCTGCGCCAAGGCGCTCCCGACGACCATAGGAGCGGTATGGCTATGTAAAAAATCTATAAAGTAACCTGCACCGTATGAGGCTGCAGTCCAGTTCATTTTAGTACCCTACCCCCTTTCTTTTTCTCAATACTCATGAAGCAATTCCTGACCTGGAGTCTGGCCCTGGCCAGCCTCAGCTGCGTACTTACCAGCTGCTCGGACAACAAAACCTCGACCGAAACCACGACCACGGCCCCCGCTGCTACCACGGCCGTAGCCGCTGACAGCACCGCCGCACCCGGCGCTACCGAGAGCGTAGTAGCCACTACCTACACCTGCCCCATGGACGCCGACATAGTGCGCGACCAGCCCGGCAAGTGCCCCAAGTGCGGCATGAACCTGGTGAAAAAGTAAGGCCACCGGGTATTCAGCGCCCCCGAATGTTGCTTGCCTGGGGCGTAATTCTGTGCCCCAGGGTGGGCACCGGCCACCCTGAAATCACGTTATAGCGGGGTGGCCACCGGCTGGTGGCTTCCCCAATTCTTTCGCCATGCAAACCCTGAAATTCAAAACCAACATCAACTGCGGCAACTGCATCAAGGCCGTGACGCCGACTCTCAACCGCGAGGCCGGAGCCGGCAACTGGCAGGTCGATACCGCCAACCCAGACAAGATTCTGACCGTTAGCGCCGCGCAGCTTAGCGCCGAGCAAGTGGTGCAGGCCGTGGAGCAGGCAGGCTTTCAAATTCAAGTCGCCTAAGGGGGTAGGGATTCTCTACCCCCTTAGGCACAAAAAAAGCACCCGCCGCGGCGGGTGCTTTTTTTGTTGGTAGCGCGCAGCGGCGGCTTACCAGAAATGGATGTAGAGCATCGTGATGATGGTCAGTACGATAGCTGAGCCAATGGCGAAGCTGCGGTTGGGGCGGAACATGCTCGAATCGATTTCGAGGCCTTTGGGGCTGGGGCCGCCCTTACCCTGAATGAGGCTGATGAGTATCATGCCCACGATGCAGAACACGAACACGAAGCCCATGCGGTCGAGGAACGGAATCTCGTAGATGTTAGAGCCTTCGGGCTTCACAGCGAAGCCGAACGGCGCCAAGAACGAGAGGTCCATCATGCCGGGCAGGAACTTGAGCACAATCGAGAACAGGAAGCCGCCGATGGTGGCGAAAAGCGCGGCGCCCGACGTGGTTTTCTTCCAGAAAAAGCCCAGGATGAACATGGCAAAGATGCCCGGCGACACGAAGCCCGTGTATTCCTGAATGAACTGGAAGCCGCCCTTCTTGTCAATACCTAAGTGCGGCGCGATGAGGATGCCCAGCAGCATGGCCACGACCACCGAGATTTTACCCACGGCCACCATTTTCTTCTCCGAAGCATTCACGTTCAGCACCTTCTTGTACACGTCGAGCGTGAAGATGGTCGCAATCGAGTTGGCTTTGCCGGCCAGCGAAGCTACCACGGCAGCCGTGAGGGCTGCGAACGACAAGCCTTTCAAGCCTACCGGCAAGATGTTGAGCAGCACCGGGTAAGCGCGGTCGGGGTTGAGGTCGGCGCCCTGGCCAAACTCGGCGGCACCAAACACGTTTTCCTTATACAGCACGTAGGCCGCGATGCCTGGCAGCACCACAATCACGGGCATCAGCATCTTGAGAAAAGCTGCGAAGAGCAGACCGCCACGGGCGGTGGGCAGGTCGGCGCCCAGGGCGCGCTGCGTGATGTACTGGTTGCAGCCCCAGTAGTTGAGGTTCACAATCCAGAGGCCGCCGAGCAGCACCGTCAGGCCGGGCAGGTCGATGTAGTTGGGGTCGTCGCGCTTCACAATCATGTGGAAGTGCTCGTTGGCTTTGCCCATCAAGATGTTGAAGCCACTAACTACGCCCGTAGTGCCGAAGTGCTCCGATACCATGTTGAGGGCCAAGTAAGTAGTGGCCAGGCCGCCCAAGATGAGGAAGAACACCTGAATAACGTCGGTAAAACCGATAACCTTCATGCCGCCCAGCGTGATGATGACGGCGGCAATGGCCAGCCCGTACATACAAAACGTCAGGTTTAGGCCCGATACGCTACTCACCGCAATGGCGCCCAGGTACAGAATCGAGGTCAAATTCACGACCACGTACAGCGCCAGCCAGAAAATGGCCATAATCATGGCCACCGTACCGTTGTAGCGCTGGTGCAGAAACTGCGGCATGGTGAAGATTTTATTCTTCAGGTACACCGGGATGAAGAACGTGGCCACGATAATGAGCGTCACGGACGCCATCCACTCATAGGCCGAAATGGCCAGGCCGATTTTGAAGCCTGAGCCGGCCATACCCACAAACTGCTCGGCCGAAATGTTGGAGGCAATCAGCGACGAGCCGATGGCCCACCACGTGAGCGAGCCCTCGGCCAGAAAGTAGTCTTTCGAATCGCCGTCTACCGAGCCGTCGTGACCCGTCTTTCGGTTATAAATCCAAATGCCGTAGCCGGCGACTATCAAAAAGTAAACAAAAAAGACTATGTAGTCAAGTGTAGCCAGCTTGTGCATAGGGCGGGAAAAAACGAATGGAAAACGAAAGTAGGACAAATATCCGCTACCCTGGCTATGCAATCGATTGTGTCAAGAAAAAACTAAACAATTAAGGCGTCACTCGCCACCAGTCTACGGCGAGCTGGGTAGCCCCTACCCCCGCGCTGCCGTTCAGGCAAAATAAGCCCAGCTTGGCGCCCACCCACCGCCCCTCGCGGGCCGTGAACTCGGGCCCGAGCGCCGTGAACTGCTGCCCATCGGCGCTGTAGCTAAACTGGCAGCGCGCCCCGGCCCGCACCGCCACGCGCAGGTATAGCGGCTGGCCCAGCGGCAGGTTGGCCGTGGCGACTGCGGTTTCGGCGGCGCCCTGTTCGGCCCGCTGGCAAGTGGTTTGGCTCAGGAGCAAGCCTCCTGCCTGGCGCGAGAGCGTAAGGGTAGCGTAGTCTAGGCCCAGCACCACGAGGCCAGCGCGCGCCCCCTCGGCCTGGGGCGCAAACAGGAGCTTGGTAGTAGCCGTGAACTGCGCGGCGGGCAGCTTTTGCAAAAGCAGGCTGGGCACCAAGTACAGGTTTTTGGCCTCGGCTGGCGTGGGCGCGGCAGCCAGGTAAAGTTGGCCGACGCCGAGGGGGGTAGGGGCTAGCCACTGTGGCTGCGGGTTGGCTTGCCACTGCCATTGCAGGCCTGGCTGGCCGGTAGCAAACTCATCGGTAGTAGCTGGCACGGCTACTACCACCCGGCCCGGCACTGCGGGCTTGCGGTAAGTAAGCACAGGCTCACCGGTGCCATCGCCGTCGGTGTCGCGGCCCATTACGGGCCAGTCATGTTGCCACGTCATGGGTTGCAGGTGCACCACCCGCCCATAGGCGCCTTGGTCTTGAAAGTGCAGAAACCAGTCCTGCTTGCCATCGGGCGTATCGACCCACGCGCCCTGGTGCGGGCCGTTGGTGGGCGTTTGGCCCTGGGCCAGCACGATTTTGTCTTCGTAGGGGCCAAACACATTTTTGCTGCGTAGCACCGCCTGCCAGCCCGTGGGCACGCCGCCGCCCGGCGCAAAAATGTAGTAGTAACCGTGGCGCCGGTAAAACTTGGGCCCCTCAATGGTGGGGTGGTGCTGGTGGCCATCAAACACCAGCTTGTCCTCGCCAAGGAGGCTGAACCCATCGGGCGCCATCTCGCTCACATGAATGACGCTCTTAATACCCGCGCGGCTGCCTGCAAAGGCGTGCACGAGGTAGGCGCGCCCATCTTCATCCCAAAGCGGACAGGGGTCAATCCAGCCTTTGGCAGCTTTCACGCACACGGGCTGGCTCCAGGGCCCAGCCGGGTTTTTGGCCGTAATTACAAAAATACCCAGATCTGGGTCGGGGTAGTAAAGGTAAAATAGGCCTCGATGAAAGCGCAGGGCCGGCGCCCACACGCCATTGCCGGGCTGCACTTGGTCGTAGCGGGCGCGGGGCAGCTGCACGGGCAGCCCGTGGCCGATGATGGTCCAGTTCACCAGGTCTTGCGAATGCAGAATCGGCAGCCCCGGTGCCGCGTTAAAGCTCGAGGAGGTGAGGTAGTAGTCGCGCCCCACCCGCACCACGTCGGGGTCGGAGTAGTCGGCGTAGAGTACCGGGTTTTTGTACTGGCCCTGGCCCAGGTCGGGCACCCAGGCAGGGGTAGGGTAGGGCGCTTGGGCGCGGCCAGCCAGCGCCAGTAGAACCACCCCAAGCGTTAGAAATGAAGAAAATAAGCGCATACCAAGAGCAAGTAGGACGGGAGCCAGCCCGAAAGTAATCGGCGGCACCGCGGTGGGTACACTGCCCTACCCCTCACCACGGCGCCAACGATTCGGCCGCGGGTGTATTTTTGTGTACTTATCTACTTTTCGTCAGTGAAAAAAGCGCTGTACCTTATCGGCTCGCCCAACCAGACTACCCAGATGCACCGCGTGGCGCAGCTGCTCGAAGACGAGTACGAGCCGTATTTTAGCCAGCTGTACTACGACGGCTGGATGCGCGGCTTTTATGAGTGGCTGCTGCGCAATAATATCCTGGATAAGACCATTGTACAGGGCTTAATAAAAGAAAAGGCCGACCGCTACGTGGCGCAGCACCAGCTGCGCCGCGACTTCGAAAACCGCGAACTGGGCCACCAGTATGACCTGGTGGTGTGCTGCTCCGATATTGTGGTGCCCTGGCCATTGCTCAAGCACACCAAGTCGGTATTTGTGCAAGAAGGCATGACCGACCCGCTACACCTGTGGGCGCGGCTCGTCAAGCGCTTCACCCGCTTCCCCATTCTAGCCATCGGCACCTCGCTCAATGGCATGAATAATTGCTGTGATGTCTACTGCGTGGCCTCGCCGGGCTATGCCGAGCACTTCGAGATGATTGGGGTCGATAAGGAAAAGATTATCGTCACGGGCATTCCCAATTTCGATGATGTTGAGAAGCTGCGTAATAACAACTTTCCGCACCGTGGCTATGTGCTGGTGGCTACCACCGACATGCGCGAAACCTTTCGGCCCGATAACCGCAAAAAATTCATTCGCCACGCCACGCGCATCGCCGCCGGCCGGCCCATGATTTTCAAGTTTCATCCCAACGAGGAAATGGACCGCGCCACGGCCGAGGTCAAAAAATACGCCCCACCTGGTACGCTCATCTACACCAGCGGCAATACTGAGGAGATGATTGCAAATTCGGCTGAGCTTATAACCCAGTATAGTACTGTGGCTTACGTGGGGCTAGCGCTGGGTATTCCGGTGCATTCGTACTTCGACGTGGCCGACCTGAAGCGCAAGCTGCCCATCCAAAACGGCGGCACCAGCGCCCAGCGCATCGCCGATATTTGCCGGCAGTTTGGGCGTTTTCAGGGCTCGGGCCCAGCATTTTTGCGGCAATACCAGCCGGCAGCGCCAGGCGCCAGCGAGCGCCCGCTTGCTGGTAAAAGCCGTGCTACAGAAGCCGCTTCAATCTAGTGCTACTTTCGTTACGCTTTGTACCGAATAAGTAACGTTTTATACTAGCTAGTCCATTATGCTTACGCTCATTCAAGCCCGCCGCGGCTCGTCGCGCCTTCCCGATAAAGTAAGCCTCGACTTGGTGGGCCGACCACTGCTGGTGCGGCAGGTCGAGCGCGTGCAGCAGGCTACGAAAGTGGGTCGCGTAGCCGTCATCACCACCGACGAAGCTAGCGACGATCCACTGGCTGAGCTGTGCCAAAACTACGGCATCGAGGTGTTTCGAGGCTCGGCCCTCGATTTGCTCGACCGCCACTACCAAGCGGCACTGCACTTTGGCGAGATGGAGGCGGTGGTGAAAATTCCGAGCGATTGCCCGCTTATCGACCCCGCTATTATTGACAAGGTGCTGGGCGTATATGAGGCGACGAAGGGCCAGTACGACTTTGTGAGCAACCTGCACCCCGCTACCTACCCCGATGGCAACGACGTGGAGGTAATG
>CAZZDR010000021.1:0-5199 GCA_964652535.1 uncultured Hymenobacter sp.
TTCTCCTCGGTGCACATGAAAAGCGACTTCACCGAAGGCAACGCTTGGCAGTACACTTGGCTAGTGCCTCAGGATGTAGAAGGCCTCATCGGCCTTATAGGAGGCGAAAAGCGCTTCAGCCAGAAGCTTGACTCACTATTCACGGTGAAAGGCGACATGGGAGCCGAAGCCTCACCTGATATTTCGGGGCTCATCGGCATGTATGCCCACGGCAACGAGCCTGGCCACCACATCACCTACCTGTATAGCTACGTGGGTCAGCCCTGGAAAACGGCTGAAAAGGTGCGCTTCATCACCGAGAACTTCTACACCACCAAGCCCGATGGCATCATCGGCAACGAAGACGTAGGGCAGATGTCGGCCTGGCACGTCTTCTCGACGCTGGGCTTCTACCCCCTTAACCCGGCTAATGGCTCCTACATTTTCGGCAGTCCCTCAGTCAACCAGGCCACTATTACCCTGGCTGGTGGCAAAGTCCTCACTATTGAGGCAAAAAACAACAGCTCCGCCAACAAGTACATTCAGCGCATTGCCTTCAACGGTAAGCCCTACACCAAGTCCTACATCACGCACCAAGACCTGTTGCAAGGTGGAAAGCTCGTGATTGAAATGGGCGCCAAGCCTAGCCCCACCTGGGGGGTAGGCGCGGCCGACCGGCCTCGTTCGATAATGCAGTAACTGACACCCACTTGGGTTAAGAAGAACAGCCAACATGCTTATGTGTGGTTGCCGAAAAGACCAAACTAGTTGAAGGGCCTAAACTCATTTAGTTTAACTGTAAATGCACTCAGCTTGCCTTCTGCTCGACTTGACTTATCTGTTAATATGGGATGATTTATTTGGTTTATAATGAGCACACGCTTACTTTTGAAGCTTATTTACACGCTGAAAATTAAGCTATTACCAACTGAGTTAGTGCTTTTATAGCTCGTCAGCATAGGCGCCTATCTAACCAATATCCCGCGCATCTATTATCGAGGTGTAAGAGAAAGTACAGAACCGTTTAGTCACCGGTTTTAACAACTTGCTCATAGCAAATAGGATGCGTTGCAACCCTGAGAATCCCCCATACAATTAATTCACTTTTAACCCCTTTTCCTTCACCATGAGAAGAACCATACAGTTACTTGTATTACTCCTGCTGTTTAGCCAAAGCTATGGCTATGCCCAGGCAAGTAAGGTTTCTGGTAAAATAACCAGTTCAACCAACGAGGCGCTCATTGGCGTGAGTATCCTCGTGAGCGGTACCAATCAGGGCACTGTTTCGGATGCCGATGGCAACTACGCCCTAAGTGCGCCCAACGATGCTACGCTGGTGTTTTCCTACGTAGGTTTCGTCAGCCAAACCGTTGCGGTAAAGGGGCGCGCTACCATCAACGTCATTATGGCTGTTGATAATAAGGAGCTCGGCGAAGTAGTAGTTACGGCGCTCGGCATTAAGAAAGACGAGCGCAAAATCGGCTACGCCGTGACGAAAGTGGACGGTAACCTGCTATCAGTAGCCCGCGAAACCAACGTAGCCAGCTCGCTGCAAGGCCGCGTAGCGGGCTTGAACGTGGCCGGCGCCAGCGGTGGCCCCGGCTCGGCTGTGCGCCTGAACATCCGCGGCGTCACGTCCTTCTCGGGTACGTCTTCGCCCCTCATTGTTATCAACGGTGTGCCGATGGATAACACGGTGCGGGGTAGCGCTGGCGAGTGGGGCGGTGCCGACCTCGGCGACGGTATCAGCAACATCAACCCCGACGATATCGAGAACGTGACGGTGCTGAAAGGCTCGACCGCTTCGGCGCTGTACGGCGCCCGGGCGGCCAACGGCGTTATTCAAATCACGACCAAGAGCGGCTCGCGGACCAAGACCACGATTGAGTACAACACCAACTTCCAGATTGACCGCGCCGTTGACAACACTGATTTTCAGAACGTGTACGGCCAGGGCAGCCAGGGCTTGCGCCCTACCGACAAAGCCTCGGCTATCGTATCGGGCAATACGGCCTGGGGTGAAAAGATGGACGGGCAGCTTATCACCGGCATCGATGGGCAGCAGCACGCCTACTCGCCCGTGAAGGGCAACATCAACAACTTCTATCGCACGGCGCCTTCTTGGACTAATACTGTCGCCATTTCGGGCGGGGGTGAGAGAGGCACGTATCGCTTGTCGCTGTCGAACCTCGACAACAAGTCTATTCTGCGCAACAGCGGCCTCACGCGCCGCACGGTCAACTTCAACACGTCTTACGACCTGACCAAGAAGCTGAGTTTTAACCTGACGGCCAGCTACATCGACCAGAACGACCAGAACCGCCCGCAACTGAGCGACTCGCCGCTGAATGCCAACAACATCCTGTTCCTGTCGCCCAACATCGACCAGAACACTCTGAACCCCGGCTACGACATCAACAACAACGGCCTGGAAACGGCCTGGAACTCGGATAGCTACGCCACCAACCCCTGGTTTGTAGTTAACCAGTTTGTGAACAACGTGTCGCGCAAGCGCCTCATCAGCTCGCTGTCGGCCCGGTACGCTTTCACCGATTACCTGTTCTTGCAGGGCCGTATCGGCTACGACTACTCGAGCGACCGCCGCTTTGGCGTGACGCCCTACGGCACGCTGTACTCAAACGCTGGCGAGGGTGCCCTCGACAACCTGACTCTAGGCAACCGTTTGGAGATGAACTCCGACGCTTTGCTGTCGTTCAACAAAGCCCTAAACCAGGACTTCTCCATCAGCGCCAGCATAGGTGCTAACTACCGCCGCAACAAGTTTGAGAGCAGCCGTTTATACGGTGGGAACTTCATTGTACCCTACCTGTACACGCCCACCAACCTGCGCACCCGCAACTTCGAGTACCAGTACACAGAGCTCGTAACGCCTTCGCTGTACTACACCGCCGACTTCACCTACAAGTTCTTGACCCTGAGCACTACTGGCCGCTACGACCGGTTCTCGTCGCTACCCAATGGCAACCGCAGCATTTTTACGCCGTCGCTAGCCGGTAGCTTCATCTTCTCGGACCTGCTGGATTCTCCGGCCCTGAGCTACGGCAAGCTGCGCGCCTCCTACGCCAAGACCAGCGGCGAGCCGGCTCAACCTTACCAGACGGCTTTGTATTACAACATCGGCAACCCCATCAACGGTGTACCGCGCGCTTCCTACAGCTCGACCTTGCCCAACGCCAACCTGCGGCCTTATAGCCTGCGGGAGTTTGAAGTAGGGACGGAGCTGAAGTTCTTCAACAACCGCGTGGGGGTAGACGTGGCGTATTTCAATCGCAAAACCAGCGGCGAGATTGTAGGCGCTGCGCTGTCGGTTGCAACGGGTTACGAAGGTGCCACGGTTAACCTGGGTTCGACCCTGAACCGGGGGGTAGAGCTAGCCCTGAACGTGGTGCCCATCAAGCGCGGCGCGTTCACCTGGTCTTCGACCTTTAACTTCACCAAGCTGCACAACGAAGTGCTGGACATTGACGGAGGAGCAAACAACCCGCTGCAAACCGGCACCTACCGCCCCATGAACGCCAACATCGGCATCGTGAAGGGCCTTGCCATTTCGCAGGTGCGGGCTTATGACTACAAGCGCGATGCTAACGGCAACGTTATTGTGGGCAGCGATGGCGTGCCGGTGCGCGGCGACCTGAAGCCGATGGGCTCGGGCATTGCCAACCTGTACGGTGGCTGGAACAACGATTTCAACTTCGGGAACTTCAGCTTGTCAGCGTTGATTGACTACAAGTTCAACAATAAGATTTTGTCGGCCACTGAGTACTACTCTTACAACCGCGGCCTCAACCAGGCCACACTGGAAGGCCGCGAGACTGGCGTAGTAGCCGCTGGCGTTACGGAAGGCGGCGCCATCAACACCAAGGTAGTATCAGCCTATGAGTACTACCCAAAGTTGGCCACCAACATTTCGGCCCTCTCCGTGCTCGACGGTAGCTTCATCAAGTTCCGCCAGCTCACCTTCGGCTACACGTTCAACCAGAGCGTGCTGGCACACACGCCGTTCCAGGATATCACGTTGTCGCTGGTGGGTCGTAACCTGTTCACCATCATGAAGCACACCAAGAATATCGACCCAGAAAACACCATCTCGCCCTTGGTTGCTTACGCCGGGGTAGAGGGCGGCTCGCTGCCCTTCGCTCGCACGTATGGTGTTACCCTCAACGTTAAATTCAAATAAGCTAGCGCGATGAGAAAGACAGTTATCTACGCGGCTTTAACGGCCGTTCTATTCAGCACTTCCTGTTCGGAAAAGTACCTGGATGAAATAAATACCAATCCCAACGCTGCTTCGGCCGCCAACCTCAACCCCAACTACCTGCTCACCGATGGCCAGCTGACGTTTGCCAACACGGGGTATGGCGAGTTGCTGTACCCGGCCCCGGCTATTCAGGCGCTGGCCAGCACCTTCAACTACTACGGCAACGGCGATAAGTACACCAACTCCGGTGGCTTCACGGGGTACCAGTCCCTGCTTTTCGGCCAAGGCTACACGGCTCTGAGCCGCCTGCAGCAGGCCATTGAGGTGGCCAACACCCAGGGCGCGACGCGCTACACCAACGTGATTGCCATCAGCAATATCATGAAAGTCATGATATTTCAGCGCATCACCGACACCTACGGCGATATTCCGTTTTCGCAGGCGGTGCAAGCTTCGCAGGGCATCACTACGCCCCAGTACGACAAGCAGCAGGACATCTACCCCGCGCTGCTGACGCAGCTAGATGCGGCCATCGCCAGCCTCGACGCGGCGGGACCCAAAGCCTCGGGCGACTTGATCTATGGCGGCGATGTGGCCCAGTGGAAAAAGCTGGGTTATTCGCTTATGGTGCGCGTGGCAATGCGCATGACCAAGGTGAACCCAACCCTGGCCAAAACCTACACGGAAAAGGCGGCGGCCGCTGGCACCATGACCAGCTACACCGACAATGCCCTCGTGAAAGGTGACATCGCCTTCGGTGACACGCAGAATGCTACCACCAACGCCCTGCTCACGACCGACGACTTCCGGGAAGCGAAGTGGAGCAAGACGCTGATTGACTACCTGCGCACCACCAACGACCCACGCCTGAGCGCTATTGCCGAAATTCCGGCGGCGGGCGCTACCAACAACGCCAACCAGGCCCTGCCCGGCGACAACACCGCGAGCATTCAGCGCGGCCTGCCCAATGGCTACGACCTGACGGGCGGCGCATTCGATAT
>CAZZDR010000021.1:5299-10705 GCA_964652535.1 uncultured Hymenobacter sp.
TGGCTGGAAGCGTCCACGACGTTCAACTTCATCGAAGGTTGGTTTAACTGGCGCCGGTCGGGCTACCCCGAGCTAGTGCCCGTGAACTACCCTGGCAACGTGACCAACGGCACCATTCCGCGCCGTCTCATCTACCCGGTTACGGAAGTATCTAACAACCCGGCTGGCTATGCGGCCGGGGTGGCGAGCCTGACTGGCGGCGACCTGCTGACCTCGCGCGTGTGGTGGGATAAATAATCCTGGCGCACTCAAGTAGTACGAGAGGCTTTACGCTGGGCAAACCTAGGGTAAAGCCTCTCTTTTTTTCAGCAACTAGCCAGCCAGGAAAAACAGGGTACATGAAGACACCGCTCACTTTTTTTCGCTTATCGCCACTCGTTCTTTCACCGCTGGTACTCGCACTAGGGCTCGCCACACCTGTGCACGCCCAAGCGCCATTTCGGGGAATGGAAGAACTCTTTACGCCGCCTAAGGGCTACGTGGTGCAGCACACCAGCCAGCCGCTGACCCTAGACGGAAACCTCCAGGAAAGCGACTGGCAAAAAGCGGCCTGGACCACCGACTTCGTGGATATCGAAGGGGCCAAGAAGCCGCTGCCCACGTTCCAGACGCGGGTAAAAATGCTATGGAATGACTCCACGCTGTTCATCGCCGCCACCTTGCAAGAACCCCAAATCTGGGCTTATCAAACGCACCACGACGACATTATCTATAAGGACAACGACTTCGAGGTCTTCATCGACCCGGATAATAACGCGCACCAGTATTTCGAGGTCGAGGTCAACGCTATCAATAAGATTTTTGACCTCTACCTGCCTAAGCCCTACCGCAACGGGGGCGACGCCCTCATTAGTTGGGACGTGCCGGGGCTACGGTCGGGGGTAGCGCTGGCGGGCACGCTCAACCAGCCGCAGGACCAGGACCAGAGCTGGACTGTGGAAATGGCCATTCCGCTCAAGGCTGTGCGCATGGGCTTCCCTTTCCAGCCGCCTACTGAAGGCACACTGTGGCGCATTAACTTTTCGAGGGTGGAGTGGGACACACGGGTGGCGGGCAGCAAGAATACCAAGGTTCAGGATGCCGCTGGCAAGGACCTGCCCGAGCACAACTGGGTGTGGTCGCCGCAGGGCGTTATCAATATGCACTACCCCGAGCGCTGGGGCTACTTGCAGTTCACGCGCCAAGCCAATACCACCTGGCAGCTGCCGCAAGCAGAGCTGCGCAAGCAATACCTATGGCTGGTGTACTACCGCCAACAGCAACACAAGCAGAAGAACGGACGCTACGCCGTTACTCTGGCCGAACTTCAACTCACGCCCCAGGTGACTGTGGCTAAGCAAGCCAACCAGCTGCAACTCGCAGCCACGCCCTACCAGTTTACTGCTACCATCGCGGGGGCCGGCAGCGCCATCCTCCGCATCAACGACGAAGGCCTAATCGAAACCCTAAAGCCATGACGAGCCGCCGCAAATTCATTCAAACCAGTGCTGTGCTGGGCCTAGGTGCCCCGCTGCTGCCGGGCGCCGCCCAAGCTGCCCTACCCCCCTCCGCCGCCCCAAAAAACGGCTGGAAGCACTGGGTCTGGACCAACCCCAACGCTAAGGACACGGAAGCCCAGCTCGCTGAGCGCTACCGCAAGTACTACGAAGCCGGCGTGCGCGGCATCTTCTTCGAGGCCGATAGCGAAAAGCACTTCCGCGCTGCCAAGGCGCAGAAGCTGGAAGCCCACCGCTGGATTTGGACCATGAACCGCGGCGAAAAAACCTTGCTGGCCGCCCACCCCGAGTGGTACGCCGTGAGCCGCAAGGGCGAGTCGTGCGCTACGCACCCGCCCTACGTGGACTACTACCGCTGGCTGTGCCCCTCGCGCGAGGAGGTGAAGCAGTACCTGGAGCAGGACTACGCCGCCGCGCTCAAGAAGGACTACGTCGATGGCATACACCTCGATTACGTGCGGTTTTGCGACGTGATTCTTCCTGTCAATCTGTGGGATAACTACAAGATTGTGCAAACCAGCGAGCTGCCGGAGTACGACTTCTGCTACTGCCCGGTGTGCAAGGCAGCCTACAAAGCCGAGTACGGCGTAGACATCGACCAGGTGCAGTACCCCGAGGCCAGCCCATCGTGGCGAGCCTTCCGCTACCAGCGCGTGAATGAGGTAGTGCGGCGGCTCACCGCCGTGGCCAAGCAATACCACAAGCCCATTACGGCCGCCGTGTTCCCTACCCCCGATGTGGCCCACCGCAACGTGAAGCAAGACTGGGTAAACTGGAACATTAGCGGCGTGTGTCCCATGATTTACCACGGCTTTTATAAGGAGCCCGTGGCCTGGATTGGCCAAGCCGTGAAGGAGGGCGTGCAGGCGCTGAACGGCAAGTTTCCGCTGTACGCCGGCTTGTATTTGCCTGACTTCAAGAATACTACCGAGCTGCAACAGGGCATCGAAAACGCACTGCATAATGGCGCCGCGGGCGTTTCGCTGTTCGGCGACGTGACCGATGCGGCCCTGGCCGCGCTGAAAACGGCGGCAGCGAAGGTGCGCAGCTAGCAGCAGCCAGCTGCTGCGCTTAAATTCGTTGTTTCGAGTTGTTTTATCAATTTCTTATTCATGCGAACTCACTGCCCGGTGGCCATTTATCGCTTTTTAGGCACGCTCGCCTTCCTAGGCATGGCGCTGGGCAGCTGGGCGCAACAGCCGCTGTTTAGCTTGCTGAGCGCGCAGGAAACGGGCATCAGCTTTAACAACGCTGTCAGCGAAAGCGAAGCGCTGAATATTCTGTCCTACGAATACTTTTATAACGGCGGGGGGGTAGCGGTTGGCGACATTAATAACGACGGGCTGGCGGACCTGTTCTTCACGGGCAATATGAAACCCAACCGCCTATACCTCAACCTAGGCGGCTGCAAGTTTAAGGACATTACCGACCAGGCGGCACCGGCGCTGGCCGGACGCAAAGACGGCTGGAAAACCGGCGTGACCATGGCCGACGTGAACGGCGACGGCCGGCTCGATATCTACGTCTGCTACTCGGGCAAAAAGGCGGACGACGTGCGCCGCAACCAGCTGTTTATCAACCAAGGCAATAACAAATTCGAGGAGCAAGCCCGCAGCTACGGCCTCGACGACCCCGGTTACAGCACGCAGGCTGCCTTCTTTGACTACGACAACGATGGCGACCTCGACATGTTTTTGCTCAATCATAACATCAAAAAGATTGACAACATGGAGTTTGCTAGCCACAAAAACGAGGTAGATGCGCTGGCCGGCAACAAGCTGTTTAAGAACGAGAACGGGCACTTTACCGACGTTTCCCAAACGGCCGGCATTGTGCAAAGTCCGCTGACATTTGGCCTAGGTATCGCCGTGGCCGACATCAACAAGGATGGCTGGCAAGATGTGTACGTGACCAACGATTACAACGAGCCCGACTACCTGTATATCAACAATAAAAACGGCACGTTTACCAACCAAGCGAAGCAGATGCTGCGGCATCATTCGCACTTTTCGATGGGGGTAGACATTGCTGATTTCAACAACGATACGCAGCCCGACATTTTCACCCTGGACATGCTGCCGGCGGACAACCACCGCCAGAAATCGCTGCAATTGCAGGAGAACTACGAAACGTTTGGGCTAATGCTGCAGCAGGAATTGTACCCGCAGTACATGCGCAACATGCTGCACCTCAACAACGGCGACGGCACGTTCAGTGAGATTGCGCAACTCGCCGGCGTGTCGAAAACCGACTGGAGCTGGTGCCCGCTGATTGCCGATTTCGACAACGATGGCTACAAGGATATCTACATCAGCAACGGCTACCTGCGCGACTATACCAACAAGGACTTTTTGCGGTATTGGGGCGATTATAAAATCAAGAAAGCGATGGCGAAAGAGCCGTTTCTGCTGATGGATTTGGTGACCGCGATGCCTTCGACGGCGGTGCCCGATTATATCTTCAAAAACGAGCACAATTTGACGTTTTCGAACCAGCAGGAAGCCTGGGGCCTCAACCAAACCAACATGTCGAACGGCGCCATCTACGCCGACCTGGACAATGACGGCGACTTGGACTTGGTGGTGAATACGATTAACCAGCCGGCCAGCATTTACCGCAACCACAGCACCGACGCGCGCCACACCGCCTACCTGGCCCTGAAGCTCCAAGGTGCCGACCAAAATACGCAAGCCGTAGGCGCCAAGGTATACGTGTACACACCCGGCGGCCAGGTGCAATACCAGGAGTTGAACCCCAATCGGGGCTACCTGTCGTGCGTTTCGACGGTGCTCAATTTTGGCCTAGGCACCAACCAGCGCGCCGATTCCGTGCGCGTCATTTGGCCCAACCAAACGTCGCAACTGCTCACTAATGTGAAGGCCAACCAGCTGCTCCAGCTCAGCGGCAAGCCTAAGGACAAGCCGGTGGCGCAGGCGGCCATTGGCTCCAAAACGGTGTTTAAGCCCACCGAGCCACTCTTCAATTTCAAGCCGGAAGAAATAGCGCTGAACGACTTTAAGCGGCAGCTGCTCATGCTGTTCATGTACTCGAAAACTGCGCCGGTGCTGGCCAAAGCTGACGTAAACAAGGACGGACTGGACGACCTGTTTGTGAGCGGCGCCAAAGACGAAGTAGGCAAGCTCTACGTGCAGCAGCCGGGTGGCAAGTTTGCCGAAGCGGCCCTAGGTCGCACCGCCAGCCTGCCGACCGGCACCGTGGCGGCCGCTACCTTCCTGGACGCAAACGGCGACGGCTACCCCGATTTGTACGTGGCCAAAGGCGGCTACGCGCTCTACGAAGCCGGGCAAGCCGACTTGCAGGACGAGCTGTACCTAAACGATGGCAGGGGGCACCTAGGGCTGTCGGCCACGAGCCTCCCTACCCTCACGGCGGGCAGCAAAAGCTGCGTGCGGGTGGCAGATGCGGATAACGACGGCGACTCAGACATTTTCGTGGGCGGCCGCGTGATACCGGGCCGCTACCCCCTACCCCCCCCCAGCTACCTACTGCTCAACGATGGACGCGGCCGGTTTACGGTTGCCGAGGTGCCGTTTGCCCACGCGGGCATGGTGACCGATGCGCAGTGGGTAGACTTGAACAAAGACGGCCGTAAAGACCTCGTGCTGTGCGGCGAAATGATGCCGCTGATGGTGTGGATCAATACCCCGCAGGGCTTTAAAGACCAGACCACCGACTACTTTGCCACGCCCCAAACCGGCCTGTGGAGCAGCCTGCACGTGGCCGACGTGAATGCCGACGGGCAGCCCGACCTGATTGCCGGCAACCTAGGGCTGAATAGCCCGCTGCGGGCCACCGCCCAAGAGCCGGCCGACCTGTACTACGCTGATTTTGACAACAATGGCTCCATCGACCCGTTCTTCAACTTCTACGTGGATGGCAAGAGCTACCC
>CAZZDR010000021.1:10805-22748 GCA_964652535.1 uncultured Hymenobacter sp.
GATTACAACCACGACGGCCACCCCGACCTGCTGCTGCTCGGTAACCACACCGATAACCGCCTGAAAATCGGGAGCTTAGACGCCAACTACGGCTGCCTGCTGCAAGGCGATGGCCGGGGCCACTTTAGCTACGTGAAGCAGCCCGCGGCGGGCATCTGCGTGGTAGGCGACGTGAAATCGGTGAGCGAAATCAAGGTAAATAAGCAGCCTTACCTAGTGGTGGGCGTGGGCGACGGGCCTGTACAATTTTACAAGGAATAAGCATGCGTACTAGTCTGGCAGTTACGATAGTAGCCGCGCTACTGAGCCGGGCGGCGCACGCGCACGGCCCGCGTTTGGCCGAGCGGCTTAACCCGAGCAAGGCGCTGAATAGCATTAATATGGTGATGGTGCACGACGTGGTTGCCCCACCGGTGGCGGCGCGCTACTACGCCTACAGTATGCTGGGCGCCTACAGCATTGTGGCGGCGCACGCCACGAGCCTGCCCACACCGCAGCACTTAGTAAAAGGCTTTACCACCAACCTGCGGCTGGATACGGTGCGGGCAGCCTACGACTACCAGATAGCCGCCTACTACAGCATGCTCGAAACCGCCCGGCTGCTGCTACCCTCGGGCGAAACCCTGGCCGAAGAAGAACAAGACTTTTTGCAAATGCTGACCAAAGAGGGCGTCAAGCCCGGTATGCTGAGCCAATCGGTGAAGGTCGGCAAGCTGGCCGCCGCCGCCGTGGTAAAGTTCTCGAAGGGCGACCATTATGGGCAGCTGAGCGCGCTAAAGCGCTACACGCCGGTGCGGGCCGAGGGTAACTGGTACCCTACCCCCCCTGCCTACCTCGAAGCCGTGGAGCCCAACTGGAAAACCATTCGCCCGCTGGTTATCGACTCGGCCAGCGGGTTTCGGCCGGCGGCGCCCTGCGCGTTTAGCAAGGACACGACCTCGGCTTTTTACCGGGAGGCCATCGCGGTGTACAAGGCTTCTAAAAAGCTGACCACTCAGCAGTTGGAGATAGCGCAGTTTTGGGATTGCAATCCGTTTGCCGTCAATACCTCGGGGCACATGTCCATTGGGTTCAAAAAAATCAGCCCCGGCGGACACTGGATGAACATCGCCGCCCTAGTGGCCAAGCAGCAGAAAGTTGGGTTTGATAAAACGGTCTACGTGCTTTGCGCCGAAGGCATTACGCTCATGGATGCCTTCATCAGCACCTGGGATGCTAAGTACGCCACCAACCGCATTCGCCCCGAAACTTATCTCAATAAGTACGTGGACGTGAAGTGGCAGCCCGTGCTACAAACGCCGCCCTTTCCGGAGTACACCAGTGGGCACGCCGTGGTGTCCAATGCCTCAGCTGAAGTGCTTACGTATTTGCTGGGCGATAAAATTGCCTACGTCGATGATACTGAAATCCCCTTTGGCAGCGGGCAGCGGTCGTTTACATCGTTCCGCCAAGCGGCCACCGAGGCATCGGTGTCGCGTTTCTACGGCGGCATCCACTACATGGACAGCATCGAGAGCGGCAATGAGCAGGGCCGGAAAATAGGCCACTACATCGTGGCTAAGATGCTGATGCCTGGTACTAACTCGAAGCAAAATAAAAACCAAGCGGTCCTCCGTAAGTAGCTAACTAGCCTACCATTTAAACAGTCGCTAAAAACTTCAATCCGCGCCCATTGCCCGCAGCTGGGCTACCAGCTCAGCCACGATGGCCGCGTCCGTTTCCCAGCGCGGCGCATCAAACTCGGTTGGTGCAGGGGGGGTAGGCACCAGCCGTTTGGCGCTGGCGTGAAACTCCTGGGCGCCCGTGGCTTGCACAAGCGCTGGCAGGGTAGCGGGCGTAATGCCCGCCCCCGGCATAATCCGGATGCGGCCGGCCGCCTGGTGTACCAAAGCAGCCAGCTGCGCCTGGCCGGCCGGCGCACTCACTTGGCCACCGGAGGTAAGCACGCGGTGGCAGCCCAGGCCAACGATTTCCTCCAGCGCCAGCGCCTGGTTGTGGCACACGTCGAAAGCGCGGTGAAAAGTAACTTGCAGGTTTCCAGCAGCTTCTAGCAAGGTGCGGCAGCTGGCCACGTCTACGCGGCCAGCCGCATCGAGGGCCCCGAGCACCACGCCAGCGCAGCCCATTGCGCGGCACTGGGCCACATCGGCAGCCATAATCGCTAGCTCGTCGGCATCGTAGCAGAAGTGGCCCGGCCGGGGCCGAATCAGCACAAACACCGGGATAGTGAGCCGGCTGAGCACCTGCTTAATCAGGCCATAAGAAGGGGTGGTGCCGCCTTGCTCCAGGTTTTGGCACAGCTCGATGCGGTGGGCACCCCCAGCTTGCGCTGCCACGGCCGACTGCACCGAGCCGGCACAGATTTCTAACGTATAAACGAGTGACTGGCTACTCTGCTGATTATCTGACATTACGCACGAAATACATCTCTTGAAGTTGTTCAGAAAGCAGGTCCGCTTGCTACGCGCACGATGGGCCAGCTATTGCAAAAAACTACTCTAAACCAACGAGTAAGCTACTACTAATACCCCTACAGCAGCGGAACTAGCGTTTCGAGGCCCATGCCACGGCTGCCTTTGAGCAGCACGAGCTGGCCAGCGGGCTGCTGCGCGAGCCACTCGGCGGCGGCGGCTTTGGTAGGCACGTGCTGCGCGAGGGGGTAGGCAGCGGCGGCAGCCTGCATGAGCGGGCCCACGAGCAACACGTTTTGCAGCTTGAGCGTGGCCAGCAGCTCGCCCACGGCGCGGTGTTCGGCCTCGGCGCTGGCGCCCAGCTCAAACATGTCGCCTAGTACCGCTACCCTACCCTGCCCGGCCACCACGGGCCGCTGCGCAAAGCTTTGCAGTGCGGCGGCCATGCTGCTGGGGTTGGCATTATAGGCGTCGAGGATGAGGTCGTTGCCGCGGGCGGTGCGCACGAGTTGCGAGCGGTTGTTTTGCGGATCGTAGCCGGCCAGGGCCGCCGCAATGCGCTCAGCAGGCACATTAAAATAAGCGCCTACAGCGGCGGCAGCTGCCATATTGGGGAAATTATAGCTACCCGTGAGCTGGGCCGCCACCTCGGGGCCAGCCGTGCCCAGGCGCAGGTGCAGCGCCGGGTCGGCCCCGAGTAGGGTGGCCGGGTAGGTATCGGTGGGGCCGGGGTAGGTGGCGCGCTGCGGCACAGCAGCGGCTAGGCCGGGCAGCTTGGCATCGAAGGTATTAACAAACGCTACCCCCCCGTGCTGGGTTAAATAATCAAACAGCTCGCCCTTGCCCTTGGCAATGCCTTCTTCGCCGCCAAAGCCTTCGAGGTGGGCCTTGCCGATGTTGGTGATGAGGCCGTGGGTAGGCGCGGCCCACGCACAATAGCTGGCGATTTCGCCCCGATGGTTGGCGCCCATCTCGATGATGGCGAAGTTGTGCTCCTCCAGGCGCAGGCGCAGCAGTGTAAGCGGTACGCCGATGTGATTATTCAGATTACCACTGGTGGCCAGCACATTATATACCTGACTCAACACCACCGTCAGCAGTTCCTTGGTCGTCGTTTTGCCGTTGGAGCCAGTCACGGCCAGCACGGGGCCGGTAAAGTGCGCGCGGTGCTCTTGGGCCAGGGCCTGCAGGACGGCCAGCGGGTCGGGGGCGTAGGTGTAGTGGGTGGGGTCGCGGGTGGCCAACGCTTCGTCGTCAACGACGGCGTGGCGGGCGCCTTTTGCGAGGGCGGCGGGGGCAAAATCGGCGCCGCGAAAGCTGGGGCCATTCAGGGCGAAAAACAGCGTGCCCGGCTGGGGCTGGCGCGAGTCGGTGCTCACCTGGCCCTGGGCGGCGCGGTAGTGGTCGTAGAGGGTCATGGCAAAGGGCCGGGAGGTAGGCCGGCGAGGAGGCTGGGCCGGTGGTCGATTGGCGTCGGCAACTACAAAGTAACGGGCAATTTTTACGCTGGGCCGCAAACTATGCGCGCGGGCTACGCTGTTAGTAAGCGTCCAACTGCTTGTCTTTTATGCTGAATCTTTTATCGCGCGGTGCGCTGCTGCTTGTTTTGCTGGCGGGGCTGCTGCCTAGCCGGGCCCAGGCCCAAACGCCGGGCGCGCAGTTTGGCTTCACGTTCGGGAGCGTGGCCAAAATCGTGCAAGGCACCGACACGCTGCGCCAGGCCTGGACGGGCGGGCTCAACACGCCGCAGTTCAGCACCATCGACCTCAACAGCGATGGGCAGCCCGACCTCTACGCCTTCGACCGCCAAACGGCGCGCAGCTACACGTTTCTGAGCGTGGCGGGGGGGGTAGGGGGCCGCAGCTGGCAGTACGCGCCCGACTACGAGTGGGCGTTTCCGACGGACCTCAGCGGCTGGGTGCTGCTACGCGACTACGACTGCGACGGGCGGCCCGACTTATTTACCTCTGCCAACGGCGGCGACATTCGGGTGTTTCACAACGTGGCCGATGCCAGCGGGCACGTCAGCTTTACCCTGACCACTAATCAGTTGACTTTTCCAATTGGCAACGGCTACACCAGCAACCTCAATATTGGCTCGTATAATTTGCCCAGCATCCAGGATGTAAACGGCGATGGGCGGCTCGATATCTTGACCTACGACTTTGTGGCCTCGACCGTGCTGGAGCTGTACCTGAATACCAGCACCGGCACCTGCGGCGGCGTTAGCTCCTTCGCCCAAAGCAGCAACTACTGGGGCCAGCTCGTGGCTTGCACCGACTGTGCCAGCTACCAGCTGCAGGGCGCGGCGGCCTGCGCGCCTTACCGCACGCTGCACAGCACCGGCCACAACGTGCTGCTGCTCGACCTGAACGGCGACGGCAAGCTCGACCTGCTCGATGGCCGCGACAACTGCCCGCTGCTCACGCGCCTGCTCAACTCGGGTGCTTCCTCGACCGCGGCGCTGCTGGCCCCGGCGGGCGTAAGCAGCGCCTTTCCGTCGGCCGCCGCGCCGGTAAACCTGTCCGTTTTCCCAGCACCTTATTCCTTCGATACCAACTTCGACGGCGTGCCCGACCTGGTGGTGGCGCCCAGCATGGCCACCAACCAAGACGACCGCGTGAGCATGCGCCACAGCGTGCGGCAGTACCAAAACGGCGCCAGCGCCGCGGCCGCGCCCAGCTATAGCCTGGTGAGCGACGGTTTTTTGCAGAATGACATGCTCGACGCCAGCGAGGGCAGCGTGCCGGCCTTCGGCGATATCGACGGCGACGGGCTGACCGATATGCTCGTGGGCAACCAGGCCGATTTGGTAAATGGCTATTATCGGTCAAGCATTTATTACTACCGCAACGTGGGCACGGGCCGCCGCCCAGTGTTCCGGCTCATCACGGAAGACTACCTGGGCCTGGCCGCTCAAGCGACCCTTACCCCCACCGTCAAGTTTGAATCGCTACGCCTGGCATTGGCCGACCTGAACCGCGACGGCAAGCTCGACCTGGTGTATTCGGTATACATCGGCACTACCAACCGCATCTATTACCTGCTGAACACGGCCGGGGCGGGCCAAGCGGCCAGCTACGACATCAGCAAGGCCAGCTACTTCCGGCCGCAAGGCGCGGCGGGCACCGGCGTGCTGCCCACCCGGCAGGGCGACACACCCTGCTTTTTTGACGTGGATGGTGATGGCTACGTTGATATGCTTCTGGGCACCAACGATGTAGCAGAAGCCGGCGGCAGCCTGCGCTACTTCCGCAACCAAGGCGCAGCAGCCGGTGGCAACGTGGATAACCTCTTTGTGCTCGCCAACAACGACTACGGCCAGCTGCTCGACGCCGGCAGCCGCCCCCCCTACCTGAGCCCGGCCGTGGCCGACTTCGACGGCGACGGCGCCCCCGATTTGCTAACCCTCACTGGCCGCGGCACGATGAGCTTGTACAGTAATCTTCGGGGCCAGGGCAGCAAGTTTGTGGGCCGCACCGAGCTGTTTTACAACACCTTCAGCGGTCTCTACGAGCCGGCGCAGCTAGGCCGCGGCTTTGTGCTGCGCTTTGCCGCCGCTGCCGCCGACCTCAACCAAGACGGTAGCCCTGAGCTCTACATCGGCACCGAAACTGGCGGCATTGTGAGCTTTTTGGGCCGCAATCGCACTGTGCTGGCTACCCGCGCTGAAGCCGCGGCCCGGCTGGCCCTCGGCCTCTACCCCAATCCTGCTACTGAGGCTGCCACTGCCGAAACGGCCCAGCCTACCCGCCTGGCACTGTTTGACCTGGCCGGCCGGCAGGTGCGCGCCGACGCCACCCTGGCCCGCACGCACGCCCTCGACCTACGCGGCCTGGCGCCCGGCCTTTACCTGATGCGCGCCACCGCCGCCGATGGCACCGCCACCAGCCAGCGCCTGGAAGTGGAGTCGAGGTAATTGGCAACGAGTAATAGGCCGTAACAGAACGTTCTGCTTATCTGGCGTCCGCTTGCCGAAGCATCTGACTTGTATCGCTGTATGATTGAGTTAGTGCTGCACGCGAGATACTTTAGCTGCGCTCCTCATGACGTTCTTTTTGATAAGCTTCTTAGCTATTGCCTACCCCCTCTTCAGTGACTAGAAAGGGTGAAATCGTCGGCATCTAGTAGGAAGGGCATGCGCTCGCGTAGCTGGTGCAGCGACGCGGCGCGTAGTGTGTGCGTGAGCACCGTTTGCAGGTTACCGGCTTGGGCTACGTAGTCGCCTTGCATGTCGAGTAGGGCCGACTGCCCCTCGTAGTCGTGCCCCAGACCGTCGATACCCAGGCGGTTGACACCGACTGTATACGCCTGATTTTCAATGGCACGTGCTCGCAGCAGGGCCTTCCAGATTTCGGTGCGGGCGTGGGGCCAGTTAGCCACGTACAGCAGCAGGTCGTAGGGTGCGGCGCGGGTGTTGCGGCTCCACACCGGGAAGCGCAGGTCGTAGCAGACAAGCGGCCGGATGCGCCAGCCGCGCCACTCTTCCAGCAACAGGCTAGTGCCGGGCGTGTATACCTCGTGCTCGCCGGCCAGCCGAAACAGGTGGCGCTTGTCGTAGCTGCTGTGCGAGCCATCGGGCCGCACCCACAGTAGGCGGTTGTGGTAGTTATCGCCGTCTTTGATGAGCACGCTGCCCGTGACTACGGCGTCGTAGTAAGCGGCCTGGGCCTGCATCCATTCGAGGGTAGGGCCGGGGTAGGGCTCGGCCTGGGCCTGGGCATCCATGCTAAAGCCGGTGGTAAACATCTCGGGCAGCACAATCAGGTCGGTCAGGCCGGGGCCATTCAGGGCCGAGGCCAGCAGGTCGGTCAGCAGCTCGCGGTTGCCTACTGGGTCGTGCCAGTGGATGTTAGTTTGAACCAGCGATACCGTTAAGTCATTCATCACAAGCTTTCTAAAGGGGAAACGGATGTAGGAAAAGCAAATTAAAGGGATTAAATAAATACGTATTGGTCAGTAAAATTGATTTTGGCCAATGGCTTAGGCCAGCAAAGCCGGTGGCTGGCGCAGCCGCTGAGCCGCGGCCTGCAAGGTTTCGGGGTTTTTGGCAAAGCAAAAACGTACCAGCCCGGTATCGTAGCCATCGTGGTAGAAGGCCGACACGGGCACCACCGCTACCCCCCACGCGCGGGCCAATTCTTCGGCAAAAGCCAGGTCACCCTTACCCGAAAACTGCGCGTAGCTGGCCAGCTGAAAGTAGCCACCCGGCACCGGCAGCAGCCCCCAGCCCGCGCCCGCCAGCAGGCCCGCAAACGCGTCGCGCTTGGCCTGGTAAAACGCGGCCAGGCCGCGGGCGTGCGCATCGGTGGCATCGGCTTCGAGCACATCGGCCAGTGCGTGCTGAGTAGGCGTGCTCACGGCAAACGTCACGAACTGGTGCACCCGGCGCAGCTCGGTGCTCAGGGCCGGCGGAGCCAGGCAATAGCCTACCTTCCAGCCCGTGGCGTGGTAGGTTTTGCCAAACGAGGAGAGCACGAAGCTGCGGGCCTGCAGTGCTGGGTGCTGGCGCGCGCTCAGCGGCGCTACCCCGTCAAACACCAGGTGCTCATATACTTCGTCCGACAGCACCAGGATGTCGGTGCCCTCGGTGAGCGCCGCCAGCTCGTCCCAGTCGGCCGTGCTAAACACGGCGCCGCTGGGGTTGTGCGGCGAGTTTACCAAGATGAGCCGGGTGCGCGGGCTCACGGCTGCCCGCACCGCCGCCCAGTCGGGCCGAAAGTGCGGGGCCGGCAGGCGCACGTAGCGCGGCACGCCGCCCTGCAGCCGCACGGCTGGGCCATACAGGTCATAGGCCGGCTCTAGGATGATGACCTCATCGCCGGGCCGCACCACGGCCGCCAGCACCCCGTAGAGCGCCTCGGTGGCCCCCGCCGTAACGGTTACTTCGAGGTCGGGGTCAGGGGTAGGGGCGGTGGGCTGCAAGCGGCCCACCTGCGCCGCAATAGCTGCCCGCAGCCGCGGTAGGCCCGGCATAGGCGCATACTGGTGGCTGCCGCTAGCCAGTGCGTGCCGGGCCAGCGCCTCGCGCAGGGCCAGCGGCGGGTCGTAGTCCGGAAAGCCCTGCGCCAGGTTCAGGGCCCCGGTCTGCTGAGCCAGCAGCGTCATTTGCGAAAAGATACTCACGCCCACATCGGGCAGCTTGGAGGGCAAGGAGGGCACGGCGGACAACGGCGATTAACTTAATTATTACCAGTAAATTAACTCCTCGGCGGATAGCTACTATTTCGCGGCCGCATCGTAATTTTAGGAAAAATACTACTCTCTCAGTCGTTTATAGATTTTTAGTCCTATTTATTCTTTTTATTGCGATGCCCGTCGTTCATCATACCCCATTTATTCGGCTGCACCACCACCCCACTGAAGCCACCCTCGAAACTGAATGGCTCGATTTCGTGAATTCCGACGACCTGCGCGCTACCCTCGATGAGGCGCTGCGCCTGGGCCGCCAGCACCGCGTACAGGGCTGGGTAGCCAACAACGTGCTGCTGCGCGCCATCCGGCCCGCCGACCAGGACTGGATAAATGAGGTGTGGTTTCCCGAGTTTGCGCAGCTGCAAGTGAAGCGGCTGGCTATCGTCGAGTCGCAGGATGGCCTGAACCGCATGGGTATTAGCACGATAATGCAGCGGGCTACGGCACACGTTCCCTTCGATTTACAGTACTTTGCCCAGGCTCCCGAAGCCAGGCGCTGGGCAGGCGGCGTCCCTACCCCTGCTTTCAACTAATAGGTTATCTGACCATTACAAAAAACGCCCGCCCCGCAAAACTGCGGGGCGGGCGTTTTTACTGGGTGCAGCGCCAGCCTACAGGGCCGGCAGGTTGGTCTTCAAATCTTGCGGAAACAGCTTGCGCACGTGGGCCACTTTGTGCTCCGATACGTTGATAATGTAGGGGCTATCGAGGTTGAGGCGGTAGTAGCCCTGGTGGTAGCCTTCGGCAGGCCAAAACTCTTTGAGCGGCGCTACCTGGGTCACGATTTTATCGTCGTACTGCTTCGAGGCGTTGACTTTGGCAATGGTTTCCTCCAGGATTTTCTTTTCCTCCGGCGTGCGGTAGAACGCGGCCGAGCGGTACTCAGGACCAGTATCATTGCCCTGGTGATTGAGCTGCGTGGGGTCGTGGCTGGCCGTGAAAAAGATGTCAGCCAGCGTTTTATAGCTTATCACCTTAGGGTCGTAGTATATATTAACGGTTTCGGTGTGGCCGGTTTGCTGGCCGCACACCTGCTCGTAGCTGGGGTGGGGCACGGTGCCACCGGCGTAGCCGCTCACCACTTGCTTCACGCCTTTTAGTTGCTCAAACGCCTCTTCCTGCGCCCAGAAGCAGCCACCCGCGAAAGTGGCTTGGGCCAGGCCCGTAAGGTTTTTAGGCGCGAAGCCTGCCGTGGAAGAAACCACCCCGCTTGCGCCGGAAGCGGAGGCCTGCGCCTGGGCAGGCTGCTGCGTGCCGCAGGCCCCGAGGGCCAGCAAGCCAAGGCCAGAAATGGCCGACAAAAACTTGGTCATGAGTTGCAAAAGACTAAAATCTAATGGGCTTTTATACGCAACGCGTACCTCCCTCGGATTCCTGACCTAACACCAACCAGTGGCGGCTGGTTCGCCGGGGCCTACCCCCCCGCCAGGCCTTTAAGCTCCTGCAATTTGAGGAGCGCCTCAATGGGCGTCAACGTATTGATATCCAAACCTACCAGCAGCTCACGTAGGCGCTCCAAGGCAGGGTCGCTGGGCTCAAACATGCTGAGCTGAATCTTGGGCGCGGTGGCCACGGCCGTGGTGGCGCGGGGCCGCGGGGCAGCTTTGGTCAGCTCCCTACCCCCCTCATTCTCATCAAGGCCGGCGAGCACGTCGTCAAACTCAGTGGGGGCGGCGGGGTCTACGGCGTCGGGCAGGCCGGCGCTGGCGCGCTCCTGCTCGAGGTGGTGCATGATTTCGTTGGCGCGCAGCACCACGGCGGGCGGCATGCCGGCCATGCGCGCCACGTGAATGCCAAACGAGTGCTCGGAACCGCCCGGCCGCAGCTTGCGCAAGAACAGCACCCGGCCGTCGGCCTCCTGCACCGCCACGTGGTAGTTGCGCACCCGCGGGCAGTCGTCGGCCAGCTGGTTCAGCTCGTGGTAATGCGTAGCAAACAGCGTTTTAGCCTTCGCCTTGGGGTTGTTATGCAGGTGCTCCACAATGGCCCAGGCAATGCTGATGCCGTCGTAGGTGCTGGTGCCGCGCCCGATTTCGTCCATCAATACCAGGCTGCGGTCCGAGAGGTTGTTCAGGATAGACGCCGTTTCGGTCATCTCCACCATGAAGGTGCTCTCGCCCTTGCTTAAGTTGTCGGAGGCGCCCACGCGGGTGAAAATCTTGTCGATAATGCCGATAGTGGCCGCCTCGGCGGGCACGAACGAGCCAATCTGGGCCAGCAGCACGATGAGCGCGGTCTGGCGCAGCAAGGCCGACTTACCAGCCATGTTGGGGCCGGTGATGACCACGATTTGCTGGTCGTCCTGGCTCAGGCACAGGTCGTTGGGGATGTAGCTTTCGCCGGGCGGCAGCTGGCGCTCAATCACCGGGTGGCGACCGCCCTTGATGTCGAGGGTAGGGCCGTCGTTCACCACCGGCCGGGCGTAGCGGTACTGCCGCGCCGTGGCCGCAAACGAGCCCAGGCAGTCGAGCACGCCGATGGCCCGGGCATTCTGCTGTACTTGGCTCACAAAGTCGAGCGCCGCCAGCATAACTTCTTGGTAGATACGGCTCTCGATAACAAACAATTGCTCCTCGGCGTTGAGAATTTTCTCTTCGTAGGTCTTCAGCTCCTCCGTCACATAGCGCTCGGCGTTCACTAGCGTTTGCTTGCGAATCCACTCGGCAGGCACCTTAGACTTGTGGGCATTGCTGACTTCGAGGTAGTAGCCAAACACCTTATTATAAGCTACTTTCAGCGACGAAATTCCCGTGGCAGCCTGCTCGCGCTGCTGCATTTTGAGCAGGAAATCCTTGCCCGTAAACGCCAGCCCGCGCAGTTCATCCAGTTCAGCATCGACGCCATCCTGAATGACGTGGCCCTGGTTGGTGAGCAGCGGTGCATCGGGCCGAATTTTGGACTGAATCTCGGTGCGCAGCGTGGTGCACGGGTTGAGCTGGTCGGCCAGCTTTTCGAGGGCGCGCACGCCCGAGGCGGCCAACTTTTCGCGCAGTGGCGCAATGCTTTCCAGCGCCCGCGCTAGCTGCAACAGTTCACGCGGGTTCACGCGGCGCACCGCCACCTTCGAGATAAGGCGCTCCAGGTCATTGATGGCGCGCAGGTGGGTCTGCGCCTCTTCGAGCAGCTCGGGGTCGGCCACGAGGGCGGCCACCGTATCGAGGCGGCGCTGAATCTGGCTTACTTCTTTCAGCGGCAGCACCACCCACTTGCGCAGCAGGCGCGCGCCCATCGGCGTCAGGGTTTGGTCCAGAATATCAATCAGCGGCACGCCGCCGGGGTGCTGGGCGTGCACCAGCTCGAGGTTGCGCACCGTGAAGCGGTCGAGCCACACGTACTT
>CAZZDR010000022.1:0-10254 GCA_964652535.1 uncultured Hymenobacter sp.
AGGCCCTGCGCCGCGAGGGCTGCCAGCAGGTCGAGCGTATCGTCGATGGCATCGATAATGCCGTTGTGGTTGCGGTCGTTGGTTTCATCGTTGGTGCCGGCTTGTAGCCAAAATTGCTGGCCCGGCTGAACCGGACGGGCTTGCACTAGGCTGTGCATCAGGCGGTCGGCATCGGTATAGCCATCGTGTAGCCCCCTACCCCGCCACCAGAATGCACCGCTGAATGCACCGCTTCGCAAAAACGCCTCGGGGTGGTGCCAAGCCAGGTCAAACGCCTGCAGGCCGCCCAGTGACATGCCGGCGACGGCTGCCTCGGTGGGCTCGGCGCTGGCGTGGTAGTGGGCCTGCACGTAGGGCAGCAGCTCGTGCAGCATAAAGTCGGTGTAGCGCCCGGCGCGGCTGCCGCGGCCCAGGTAATCGGGGCGGGCCGCTACCCCGTACTCCTGCAGGCGGTCGGCGGCGTGGATGGCCACCAGCACAAACGGCCGCACATCGCCATGCCGGTACAACCGGTTGAGCGTGGCCGGCAGGTGCAGGCGGGCCAAGTCCTGGCCATCTTGCAGGTAGAGCACGGGGTAGGGCGCGGCGGCACGGGCCGAAAAGCCTGGCGGCAGCACCACATCGAGGCGCACGACCCGGCCGAGCGCCACCGAAAACAAATACTCGTCGCGCCGCACCACAACGGTGGCGCCGCGGGGCGACTGAAACCGGGAAATTGCCATTTGCTCGCAAATAAACACGTGCCACCTCATTATAGCAGCTATTTGGCCGTTCGGTTTTTGTGCTTAGTTTGCGGCCGGTTCCGGCACGCACGCCTTCCCGGCCGGACCCCCTCTTTTGCACGAAGAATACCGCCGCTTCTACTCCCAGCACTTGGGCGTTGACCTCGAAATGTTGGTTTTTGGTGATTATGGCTACCCGCTCATCGTCTTTCCAACCTCCAACGGCCGCTACTACGAGGCCAAGGATTTTCACCTGGTAGACTCCGTTCGCTGGTTTGTCGAAAATCGCCTGCTCAAGCTCATCTGCATCGATAGCGGTGATAAGTGGAGCTGGTATGCTAAGCACCTCCACCCCGGCACGCGCGTGCACAACCATAGCCTCTACGACCGCATGGTGAGTGAGGAGCTTGTGCCGCGCCTGCAGCACGAGTGCCAAGTCGAGAAGGTAGGGGTAGCCGGCTGCTCGCTAGGTGGCTATCAGGCACTTAATTTTGCCTTTCGGCACCCAGACCAAGTAGCGCACCTCTTCTCCATGGGCGCTTCCTTCGACATTCGCATGTTTTTGGATGGGCACTACGATGAGCAGGCCTACTTCCAGAACCCGCCCGACTACATGCCCCACGCCCAGAACGACCACTTCCACCGGATGAATATCATCCTGGGCACGGCCGAGCATGACTTCTGCAAAGACGCCAACTACCGCATGTCGGACATTCTTTCGAGCAAGGGCATTGCGCACCGGCTCGACGTGCGGCCCAACGGTACCCACGACTGGCCGGTGTGGCGCGACATGTTTCCCGAGTACGTTTCCACCATCTTTTAAGCTGCCGCTCCCGTAAAAGCCTCAGTGCTTGCACGTCTCCCTACCCCCTATCATCTCCTTAAAGAACGCACGTTCTACTTCCCCATGAAAAAAATCGGCATTTTGTTTGGTCAGGAAAATACGTTTCCTCAGGCCTTTGTAGACCGCGTTAACCAGAAAGCCGTGGATGGCATCACCGCGGAGTTTGTTTCTATTCAGGAAGTTGAGCAGGCCGTTGCCACCGACTACGCTGTTATCATCGACCGCATCTCGCAGGATGTGCCTTTCTACCGTGCCTACCTCAAAAATGCGGCCCTCACGGGCACGGCCGTCATCAACAACCCGTTTTGGTGGAGCGCCGACGAGAAGTTTTTCAACAATGCCTTGGCCGTGCAGCTCGGCGTGCCCGTGCCTAAAACGCTGCTGCTGCCCAGCAAAGCCCGCCCCGACGACACCAATGAGAACTCGTTCCGCAACTTGGGCATGTTTGATTGGCACAAGGCGTTTGAGAAAATCGGCTTCCCTGCCTTCATGAAGCCCCACGCAGGTGGCGGCTGGAAAAGCGTATATAAGGTAGACAACCCGGATGAAGCTTGGCGTGCCTACGACGAAACCGGCCAGCTCGTGATGCTGTACCAGGAAGCCGTTGACTTCACCGACTATTTCCGCTGCTATTGCCTCGGTGGCAAGGACGTGCTCATCATGCCCTACGAGCCGCGCAATGCCCCACACCAGCGCTACCAGACGGAGATGAAAACCCAGGGCGAAGACGGCGAAAAGCTGCTCGCTACTATTAAAGACTACGTGCTGCGCCTGTGCCAAGGCCTCGGCTACGATTTCAACACGGTAGAATTTGCGGTGCGCGACGGCATTCCGATTGCCATTGACTTTGGCAACCCCGCTCCCGATGCCGACATCAACTCGGTAGGCCCCGAGAATTTTGAGTGGGTAGTGGAACACGCTGCTAACTTGGCTATCGAGCGCGCCCAAGCCCAGAAGCCTGGCCAAGACAACCTGACTTGGGGCACGTATGTGCAGAAGTCGGCACGCCAACCAGCTGCCCCAGCGGCTAGTGGCCCGGTAGAAGTGGGTAGCCCAGTGCACGAAACCAACGACTTAGGCGCCACGCCGCCTACCCCCACGCCAGCCAAGAAAGCTGCTGCCTCAAAAAAATCGAGCGCGCCCAAGCCAGTAGCGCCCGAAGGAGAGGTACCAACTGCTAAAGCTCCCGCTAAGCCCAAAAAGCCAACGGCCAAAAAATAGTCGCTTTTTATTGCCAGCTGCCCTAAAGGGGCTGCCACTACCAGGTGGTGGCAGCCCCTTTATTGTGGTTGTTTTCTTCCCCTGGTGTTCTGGGGGCCTCCCGCCCACCCATCCTTAGTAGCTGCCCGCTTATGCCCCGGCCCATTTTCACCCTCGGAATCGAAGAAGAATTTCAAACCATCGACCCAGTGACGCGCGACTTGCGCTCGCACATGTCGAAGATTGTGGAGGACGGCAGAATCACCTTGCATGAGCAGGTGAAAGCCGAAATGCACGAGTCGGTGGTAGAAGTAGGCACCAATATCTGCAAGAATATCGACGAAGCGCGCACTGAAGTCGTGCACTTGCGCCGCCAGGTAATCGAATTGGCCGACCGCGTAGGCCTCAAAATTGCGGCCGCTGGCACGCACCCGTTTTCGCGCTGGCAAGACCAACCGATTACACCCGATGCCCGCTACGACAAGATAGTAGAAGAATTGCAGGAAGCGGCGCGCTCTAACCTCGTTTTCGGCATGCACGTGCACGTCGGCATCGAAAACCGCGACCTTGGCGTGTACATGATGAATGCGCTGCGGTATTTCCTACCCCACCTCTTTGCGCTCAGCACCAACTCACCGTTCTGGGAAGGCCGCGAAACCGGTTACAAATCATTCAGAACCAAAGTTTTTGAGCGCTTTCCGCGCACGGGTATTCCGGGCTTTTTCCACAGCGCCAGCGATTACGACGAGTTCCTGGCACTGCTCATTAAGACTGGTTGCATCGACAACGGCAAGAAAATCTGGTGGGATATCCGCCTTCACCCGTTCTTCGATACCATCGAGTACCGCATCTGCGACATGATGATGCGTGCCGACGAAACCATCGCGGTAGCGGCCGTTATGCAAGCGCTCGTGGCCAAAATTTATAAGCTTAAGGAGCAAAACCTGAATTTTCGGGTGTACCGCAGCGCGCTCATCAAAGAAAATAAATGGCGCGCCGCCCGCTACGGCATCAGCGGCACCCTCATTGACTTTGGCACGCAGGAAGAAAAGCCGGCGCGCCAGCTTATCCTGGAACTACTTGATTTTGTGGATGATGTACTGGATGACCTTGGCAGCCGCCACGAGGTAGAGTACGTGCTGAAAATGCTGGAAATGGGTACCGGCGCCGACCGCCAGCTCGCCGTTTTTCACCAAACCGGCGACTTAACCAAAGTAGTCGATTACATCCTAAGCGAGACGACGCACGGCTTGTAATACCCTATTTTGCTGCCTCCGGCATAGCAGTATTAGCTCGTCCGGCTAAACCTATTCTCACGCACAAGGGTTTAACGCACTTATTCTTCTTGCTATGCCTGCTTTCCGTATTGCCATTCTCGACTTGTACAACAACTTTCCCGGCGAGGGAATGCGCTGTATTCGCCAACTTTTACGCCGCTCCGAAGCCGAAAATCAGGTTTCGTTTGTAGTCGACACATTCAACGTACGAGCCGAAAACCAGGTACCGGGCCTCGATTATAATATCTACATTTCGAGCGGCGGCCCTGGTAGTCCCCTACCCTCCGATGAGCCGTGGGAATCGCTATACTTTGAGTTTATCGACTCGCTTCTAGCTCATAATCAAACCGCTGACCACAAGAAGTATTTGCTGGCTATTTGCCACTCGTTTCAGCTTATGAGCCGGCACCTGGGAGTAGGCGTTGTGAGCAAGCGCAAGTCGACGTCGTTTGGCGTGCTACCCATTCACCTCACCAGCGCCGGCGAGGCTGAGCCAGTGTTTGAGCGCTTGCCAGAACCATTTTATGCCGTTGATTCACGTGATTATCAGCTTACTGATATTGATGAAGAACGGCTCAGCGAGCTCGGCGCCTCAGTGCTGTGCTTAGAAAAAGAACGGTTGCATATTCCGTTGGCCCGCGCCGTGATGGCCATCCGCTTCTCGCCTGAGATACTCGGTACCCAGTTTCACCCCGAAGCTGATGGCGAGGGCATGTTGCGCTATATGCTCACCGACGAGCGTAAACAACAGGTTGTCACTACGTATGGCGAAGACAAGTACTACGAAATGGTAGATTTACTTTCTGACCCCAGTACCATAGAGTATACAGAGTCGGTTATTGTCCCTAATTTCCTGCGGCGGGCAATTGCAGCGCTAGGTGAACCTGCACTCGCTTGATTTATTGAATTATCATTCCTACACTTGGCGCGAACCTCTGGATTCGCGCCATTTTTTTAGCCGTACACCCAATGATTCCTACCCCTCGCCAAGTATTCAACGCCGCTTTTTCGCCAGCGCGCTACCAGGAAATGCTCGCTGATATTGACCAGCAATTTCCTGAGCAGCTAGAGTTTCGGGTAGCAGAAACTCCTGTGTTTATTCCGGCTGAGCTACGCGAAAAATTAGTGAAAGCTGGCCAGGATATTATTCGGGTATTGCAAAAATCTGACTTTAAAGCGCTCACGGACGCGGCCATTCCCGCTGGCCAGCGCGTGCCAAACGAAGATGCGCACGCCGAATTTTTGACTTTTGATTTTGCAGTCTGCCGCGATGCTGCTGGCGAGTTGGAGCCCCAGCTCATAGAAATGCAAGGCTTTCCGTCGCTATATGCCTTTCAGGCTTATTTGCCGACTATGTTTAGAAAGCATTTTCCTATTCCTACTTCTGTTTCCCCATTTTTAGAAGTTCAGGATGAGCAAGCCTATTTAGCTGAATTGAAAAGTTTATTGTTAGCTGATGAGAGCCCAGAAAACACAATTCTCTTAGAGCTCTTTCCAGATAAGCAAAAAACTAGAATTGATTTTGCTTTAACAAAACATTACTGGGGTATCGAAGCGGTATCACTACCCGACGTGATAAAAAGAGGACGTCAATTATTTTACCGTAAAGAGGGACGTGAAATTCAAATTAAACGCATTTATAACCGAATAATTTTTGATGAACTACTTCGCTATCCTGACCTCCATCCGGCATTTAATTTAACTGATGATGTAGACGTGACCTGGGTGGGTCATCCTAATTGGTTTTTCCGCATCAGCAAATACACCCTACCCCTTATAAAAAGCAATTTTGCGCCACCTAGTTATTATCTGCAAGATTTGCAGGAATATCCAGCTGACTTAGAAAACTACGTTTTGAAACCGCTTTTTTCCTTCGCTGGGGCAGGTGTACAGCTGCATATTACGGCAGCAGACCTTGACGCGATTGCCGATAAAAAGAATTATTTATTGCAACGAAAGGTCACTTATGCGCCAGTTGTTCAGGCACCCGATGGGCTAGTAAAGTGTGAGATCCGCCTGCTCTATTCCTGGTTACCTACTGCGGCCCAACCCAAATTAGTAGCCGGCTTGGCACGGCTTAGCCGAGGCGAAATGATAGGTGTAGATTTCAATAAAAACAAAGATTGGGTTGGGGGCACTACCCCCCTCTTTGAGTACTAAGAAGCTACGTTGCTACAGAGAACGGCAAACAATTCCCTATTGGTGTCCGTATCATGACGCCATCGAATCTTAGTTTTCAGCATGACAGATCTTACCCAACGCGGCCTTCAAATTTCCAAAAACGCAATTTTTAATGTATTTATTAATCGCGCTACCAAGCTATTAGGCCGGCCTTTTAAAATAGTCACTATTTTGAACGAAACTGCCGATAAATTGGCAGACAAAAAGAGTAAGGATAATAAATTCAAGCAGCTTATTGATGTAGCGCTCACCTTAGTGCGTTTGGTACGTAGCTATGCAGCTGGTGACTACCGCGACATTCAAAGTGGCACCATTATTTCTGGGCTAGCGGTATTATTGTACGTGCTCTCGCCCATCGACCTCATTCCAGATTTTATTCCGGTTGTTGGTTTTCTAGACGACCTTAGTTTGATAAGCTGGTTTGTCGGAAAATTTCAGAGCGAGTTGGTTCGCTTTCGTGAGTGGGAGCAGCGCACGGTGGTGCTTCCTACCCCCTCACCTGCTCACAGTGATTTCTCATTGCCAGCAGCCGCTGAACTCGGTCATTCTTAGCTTTAGCTAGCTAATTGTGCAGCAAAAAGCGCACAACTTATTTCAAAGTAAGTTGTGCGCTTTTTGCTGCACAACTTACTTTGAATGTTGTATTTCGAACTGCAATTAAGTAAGGTAAAAGCAGTTGTTTTATTACTATTACAAATTAATCTCATACGCAGCATTCCGTGCCTTTACACTCTCATTTATTTGCTAGTTCACTTGTAGCAGGGGCAACACTTGTCTGCTTAGGCAACCCAACTGAGCCTATTTCTACTCAACAGCTAGTAGCTCGATTATCTACTGCTGTAGAGTCATTAAAAACGTTGCGCTGTGTTGTTGACGGACAAGAGCGTATTGGCAGAAATTACGTTCATGGCCATACACTGATGAAACTCACTTTTGGGCCGCTAAGGGTTTATCTTAAAAATCAAAAAGGGGTTGAAGTTTTGTACGCCACGGGCCAAAACAACAATGAAGCGTGGGTATACCCGGGGGCTTTCCCTTACATCACGCTTAGCTTAAATCCGAATGGATCTTTAATGCGTAAGAGCCAGCACCACACGGCTTTGCAAGCAGGGTTCGGCACCATAGCTGACCTATTGGGCAACGCCAGTGGGCAAGGAGAACGTGTTTTTACGCGCTCTTTTCGCTATGCAGGAGATACGGTTTTGCTAGGACAATCTGCACGCATTTTACGCTCTGATTATCCGCAATTCCGGTATGTAAGCTATAAGGCCGGGCGTGGCGAGACTATTGCTAGCGTTGCTGCTCGCTTTGGCTGCGGAGAATACCGTATTCTAGAGCGCAACGATTTAGCTACTGACGATAAGTTAACAGAAGGGCAAATACTGCAAGTGCCTAATTCTTACGGACGGCGCACTATTCTGGTAATTAATTCCCAAACGTATTTGCCTATCTCCGTCACTGTGCACGATGACCGGGGGCTATATGAGAAATACACGTTTCTAAATGTCATCCCAAATCAGCCAATCCCCCTCTCCGAATTCACGAAAGAGTATAAAGGCTATAAGCTTTAAGACAAGGAGAATGAAGGAATAACCGCTATGGCTTTTTTATTGAATTAACCTTCGTACTAGTAGCTCTTTAGTAACGATTAATCGGTTATCAGCGGCGCATGGTCTTTTCTATTTGGTCCCACATTTCAGGGGTAAGGGCTTGCAACTTGTTAAATTCTCCTGCTCCATTTAGCCATTCGCCCCCATCAATCGTGACGACTTCGCCATTGATATAAGCGGAGAAATCAGAAACAAGGTAAGCGGCTAAATTTGCTAACTCCTGATATTGTCCAACTCGCTTGAGTGGCACGCTGGCAGCAGGGTCGAGTTGGCTAGCTAAGGGCTCCGGAAATAGCCGACTCCAAGCACCCTCAGTCGGGAATGGGCCCGGCGCAATAGCATTAGAGCGAATACCGTACTTAGCCCACTCCACTGCTAGTGAGCGCGTGAGCGCCAACACCCCGGCTTTGGCAGTGGCTGAAGGCACTACAAAAGCGGAACCTACCGAAGCGTAAGTCGTCACAATATTCAGGATTGTGCCGGGCTGCTGCTCAGCTATCCAACGCTTACCAACGGCTAAAGTACAATTGTAAGACCCACGCAACACAATATCAACTATGACGTCGAATGCCTTGTGGCTGAGGCGTTCGGTGGGGCTGATAAAGTTGCCCGCTGCATTGTTTAAGAGCACATCTACCCGTCCAAACTCCTCGTATGTGCGCGCAAGCATGGCTTCTACTTCGTTGTATTTGCGTACATCACAAGCTAGCGCTAAAATACGCCCCCCCGTTTGCTGCCGCAGTTCAATGGCCGTTTGCTCCAGCACATCGAGTTTTCGGCTAGTAATAGTGACATTTGCGCCGAGCTGCAGAAAATAAGTTGTCATGGCCCGGCCCAAGCCAGTGCCGCCACCCGTAACGATGATAGTTTTGCCAGCCAGCGCGTTATCGCGCAGCATAGGTTGGGCGAAGGGGTTTGTCATCCTGATTTTGAGTAGACCAGCAATTACTGGCATGATGAATGCCCCGAAGGTAAGTGCGTGCAACTGGCGAACAACGTTACCCCTGTGCTGCTTTAAGTAATTCATGCGCAACTTGCAGCTTTCGTAACATAGATAACTAGCATTTCGAGAATAATTATTATGTCCTCTTCCCCCATTACTAGTTCTGCTGCCGATTCTTCTACGGTAGCCGTGCTAGGCTGTGGCTGGCTAGGTTTGCCCCTAGCCAAAAAGCTGTTATCGCAAGGCTACCGAGTACTAGGAACTACCACTACCCCCGAACAACTACCGCTGCTGGCGGCAGCTGGTATCGAAGCCCGGCTGTTGCAATTAGGCAATGACTTTTCGGCGGCCGCCGAAGCTAATCTCGTGACTTGGCTTCAGCAAGCTGATACGTTAGTTATCAATATTCCACCACGAGCAGCCGTAGCCGGTGGCTACCCTCAGCTACTGCGCCCACTGCACCGGGCGGTAGCGGCGGCGCGCATTAAATCGGTCCTATTTGTGTCAACCAGCGGCGTCTATCCGGATGAGCCCCGGCTCATGCGCGAAACGGATGCAGTGAGCACCCGCGATGCCGCGTCGGATGTGCTGCGAACAGAAGGACATTTTGTGCCGCGCTACGGCCAGTGGCAAAGCACGGTAGTGCGGCTGGGTGGCCTCATTGGCCCCGAGCGGCCGCCGGGACGCTTTCTGGCGGGGCGCCGCAACTTGCCGCAAGGAGCCGCCCCCACCAATCTGCTACATCTCACCGATGCGGTTGGAGTACTGAGCACGATTATCGACCAGGCTATCTGGGGCCACACGTTCAATGTTTGTTCGCTGTTGCACCCGTTACGGCAAGAGTTTTACCCTGCTGCTGCCACCTTCCTAGGTTTGGAGCCGCCAACCTTCCTGCCAGAAAGCACTGGTGGCAAGACGATTGATTCGAACCGCGTCCGCAGCCTTGTGCCCTATAGCTTTCAATATGACGATGTGCTCGCAGCCATTCCGTATTGCTAAGGCTAGCCCAAGTAGGCTGACCGAGGGTTAACTTTACGAATGTCTTTGTTGAATTTGACTACTGCTCCCCTACCCATCGTAGCCGTATTGGGTGGCGGAGCAGCTGGCTTTTTTGGGGCAATCGCCTGCGCCGAAGCCAATCCGCAGCAGGTAGTTTATTTGCTCGAAAAGAGTCCTAAACTACTGAGTAAGGTACGGGTGTCTGGGGGCGGGCGCTGCAACGTCACGCACGCCTGCGAGTCGGCGGCACAGCTTGTGCAGCACTACCCCCGCGGAGGCCGCCAACTAAAAGATGCCTTCAAGCAATTTGGAGTAGCCGATACGGTAGCTTGGTTTGCAAAGCGCGGCGTGCCGCTCAAAACCGAAGCCGACGGCCGCATGTTTCCGACTACCGACAGCAGCGAAACCATTGCGCGTGCCTTGGAAGATGCGGCCCGCCGCGCTGGCGTGCGCGTGCTGCCGCGCACTGCTGCCGAAG
>CAZZDR010000022.1:10354-22655 GCA_964652535.1 uncultured Hymenobacter sp.
GCAGGCGAAAAACTGCAGTATGAAGGCCCTTTATTGGTCACGCACTGGGGCGTTAGTGGGCCAGCCGTGCTAAAGCTCTCGGCCTGGGGAGCGCGCCGGCTGCACGACTTAGCCTACCAGGGCACAGCGCTCGTGAGCTGGGTACCGACTCATACCGACGAAACGCTGCGGCCGTGGGCCCAGGCTTTTCGCCTCGAAAACGGCAAGAAACAGGTAGCAGCGCACCCACAGTTTGGCCTCCCTACCCGCCTGTGGCGCACCCTGGCCGCCGAGGCTGGCATTGGCCCCGAAACGCGGTGGAACGAGGTCCCGGCCAAAGCTCAGAATCGCCTGCTGGAATTATTACTGCGCACCCCGCTGCAAGTGCAAGGCAAAACCACGCACAAAGATGAATTTGTGACCTGCGGCGGCATTCCGCTGAATGAAGTCAACCTCGCTACGTTTGAAAGCCGCCGGATACCCGGCCTCTTTTTTGCCGGCGAAGTTCTTGATATAGACGGAATTACGGGAGGATTCAATTTTCAGGCCGCCTGGACCACTGGCTTCTTAGCTGGGCAGGCCATGGCCAAAATCAGCCAGCCAGTAGCCGATGCGCCAAATGCAGCACGCGGATAAAATTGGGGCATCTTTGACTAGACTGTAACCCTGCGGGCAGTTGGCTAGTAAACCGACTTACCTTTTCAACTTACATTTCCTTTTCCAAATCATGGAAGCCAAAGCCACCCAAACCGGTCTCAACGCTCTTATCACCGTTCTTAAAGATGGCCAGAAAGGCTACGCTGACGCGATGACCGACGTGAAAGACCAGCACCTGAAAGACCTTTTCAAGAAATACTCGGCCCAGCGTGCTAGCTACGTCACGGAGCTGGAAGACCAGATGTTTAAGCTTGACCTCAAGCCTGACACAAACGAAGGCTCGTCGGTAGTAGGTGCTATCCACCACGCTTGGATTGACTTGAAATCAGCTGTAACCGGCCACGACAACCACGCTATCCTCGCTGAGTGCGAGCGCGGCGAGGATGTAGCCAAGAAGGCCTACGAAGAAGCCACCAAACTCCAAGACCTGCCCGGCGAGTTGAAGTCGATTATTGAGAAGCAGTCGCAAGGTGTACTTGCTGCCCACAACGAAATCCGCGACCTGCGTGATTCGACCAAATAAGCTACGAATAAAAACAGGGCTCGCATAATTTGCGCGCATTGTTTTTTTCAATAACTAAAAAGACGGCTACCTACTAGGTGGCCGTCTTTTTAGTTATTGAGCAGATTATTAGAAATGCTCAAAACTACCTCTTATACAGTCCCTACCCCCTCCCCTTTGGGTAAAAAACCTGGCACGCTATTGCTTGCTCGTACACAGCAAAATTTTTTCTGTTCAAGGGGGTAGGAGGTACTACTTGCCCTGAACTGCAACCTTGATAGACTTGCTGTAAGCCTTATAAATAGAAAAGGGACGCTACCGATTGGTAGCGTCCCTTTTCTATTTATAAGGCTTAGCCCAGCAGTGGACTATTCGCCCGAATCGCGCTTGCCTTTGTAGCCGCCGCCGTAGCTGCTGCCACCACCTTGGCCACCTTTGTAGCCACCACGCTGGTAACCACCGCCTTGGCTGCCGCCACGGTCACCACCGTAGCTGCTGCCGCCTTCGCGGTTGCCACCTTTGTAGCCACCACCGTAGCTGCTGCCACCTTCGCGGCGCTCGCCACCACCGTAGCTGCTACCGCCACGGCTGCCACCGCCGTAGGGCGGGCGGCCACCTTCGCGACGGTCGCCGCCGCCGAAGCCGCCGCGACGCTCGCCACCGCCGAAGCCACCTTCACGGCGCTCGGGGCGGTTAGTGCCTTCTTCTTTAGCAGCGGCGTCCTGCACCGGGGTAGCTATGCTGAACGTAACCGGCTGGCCCTGAATGGTGCTGCGACCGAGTTGACCTACAATCTCCTCGGCGAACTCATTCGGTACTTCTACGAAGCTGAACTTGTCGTAGAGTGCGATGTCGCCTACTTTATTGCCGGGCAGGTTGGTGCTCTCGCCAATCAAGTCTACTACGTCGCGGGGGTGCAGGCGGTCCTTCTTACCCATGCTGATGAAGAGACGCGTGTAGCCGACGCGGGTGGCGCCTTTTTCACGGCTGGCGTCGAGGCTCTGCTCGTTACGCTTGTCCTCTTTCATGGTCATCTTGAGCAGCGCAGCGGCGATGTCAAGCGAGGTAACTTCCTCGCTCTGGTCGAGCAGGCGCTGCACGCGGCCGATGTACTTGTCGAGGCCACCTTTTTCTACTACCTCTTTAATCTGGTTGAGGAACAACGTGGTTTTCACTTCCGATACGTCAGCAAACGACGGCACTTGCGCCAGTTTGATGTCGGCCTTGGTGAAGCGCATGATGTCACGCAGCTTATAGATGTCACGGCCACTCACGAAGGTGAAGGCGCGGCCATTCTTACCAGCGCGGCCGGTGCGGCCAATGCGGTGTACGTAGTACTCTTCGTCGGCGGGCAGGTCGTAGTTGAATACAGCCTCCACGTTGTCTACGTCGATACCGCGGGCGGCTACGTCGGTAGCAACCAGGATTTCGAGCGTGTTTTTGCGGAATTTATCGAGCGTGTTCTGGCGCTGAGCCTGGCTCATGTCGCCGTGCAGGCCGTCGGCGAAGTAGCCTTTAGCTTGCAGGTCGGCCACGATTTCGTCCACCATGCGCTTCGTGTTAGCGAAGATGATGGTCGATTTCAGGTTGTACATGTCCATCACACGGGTCAGGACGTCCTTCTTCTGCGGGCCACGCACTTCGAAGTAGCTCTGCTCGATGTTAGACACCGTCATTTGCTGGTGGTTGACCTTCACTACCTGCGGGTCGCGCTGGTACTTCTTGGTCATCTCCATAATCGGCTTGCTCATCGTAGCCGAGAAGAACACCGTCTGGCGATTCTCGGGCATTTTGCTGAGTACAAACTCAATATCCTCACGAAAGCCCATGTCGAGCATTTCGTCGGCTTCATCGAGAATGATTTTGGTAGCCTTATCGAGCTTCAACGTGCCGCGCTCGATGTGGTCCATGATACGGCCGGGGGTGCCGATTACGATTTGCACGCCGCGCTCCAGGGCGCGGAACTGCCGGTCGTAAGACGAGCCACCGTAGATGGGTACTACGGCCAGGCCTTTCTTGTACTTACCTAGCTTCTGGATTTCGCCCGAAACCTGCACAGCAAGCTCACGGGTAGGGCACAGCACAATTACTTGTACATCACGGCTCTCGCCGTCTACACCTTCAATAGCGGGAATCGAGAAGGCAGCCGTTTTGCCGGTGCCGGTTTGGGCCTGGCCGATAACGTCTTTGCCCGATAGCATAACGGGGATAGCCGCTGCCTGAATCGGCGAAGCTTCCTCGTAACCCATTTCGGTAATGGCGCGCTGTACTTCGGGCGAGAGATTGAGTTCGTCGAAGCGAATTTTAGCTTTCTCGATGGCCTTAACGGGGGTATTTTCTACTTGTTCGGTATCCATGATGGAACGGAATAGGTTGCTGGGCTACCTGGTTTTCCAAAACCTGGGCAGCTTGTGGGGAATGAGACTACGCTCTGAAAACAGCCGGCTCAACAGCGGCGGCGCTTCTTCCCCCTCAACCTTCCTACTAACGACAAGGCGGAAAAAATACGACCGATAAAACGGGAAACTACTCGGCAGCCAATAACTTACTCTGGACCACCCCGGCCACTCAATGGGACCGTTCTCAAATGCGGGTGCAAAGGTACGGATTTTATTTGAGAATAGCTAACTTAAATATAAACCGGGAAGTGGGACTGTTCCCGCCCATCGATGAGCCACTCTATAGTTGCTCGTTAAACGACGGACAGCAGCCAGCCCCGCGCACTACTATAGGCACAAAAAAAGGCGCCTTCCCGCGTGGGAAAGCGCCTTTGGGGCAGCACTAAAAGTGGCAATTGCTTAGAGCAACGATACTTTTACAGCATTCGGGCCTTTGCGGCCTTGGGCTTCTTCGTACTGAACCTTGTCTTTCTCTTGTAGCGACTTGGCGTCTACGAGGTCGGTGACGTGCACAAAGATATCTTGGCCAGTCTCGTCGTTTTTGATGAAACCAAAGCCTTTGGTCTCATTGAAGAATTTTACCGTTCCGGTCGGCATAATAAAAAAAATATTTGGGTGTCTTCAAGACCCGGCGGCAAGCTGGGGACCTAAGATGCAAACACACCGGAGCGGACCGGAACAGCACCACAGAGCCTTGAGTTGCGCCAAAGATAGACAAAATTCCCGAACTTCGTCATGCTCAAAAAAAAGTTATGGACACGCCCGCCGCCCCTACCCACGCTTATTCTCACGACTTTACCGTGGAGGCTAGCGACATCGACCAGCTCGGCCACGTCAACAACGTAGCCTACGTGCGCTGGGTGCAAGACGTGGCCGCCGCGCATTGGCACCACCTCTACCCACCTACCGAGGCCCTACCCCCCCAAGTGTGGGTAGTGCAGGAGCACCGCGTGCGCTACTTGCGCTCGGCCTACGTCGGCGACAACTTACGCGTCAGCACCTGGGTAGCCGATGTAAAGGGCGCCAGCTCCAAGCGCCTCACCCGCATCGAGCGCGTGGCCGATGGGCAGCTGCTGTGCGCCGCCGAAACCCAGTGGGTACTGCTGGATGCAGGGAGTGGCCGACCGGTGCGCGTGCCGGGGGATGTGGCAGAGCGGTTGATGCCAACTGCCTAAGTTTAGGCAAAGCCATGAATAGTCACTCTAATGGCTTTGTGTTTAACTAAGTTAATTGTCGTATTAAAATAGCAACTCCCTCCGTCGAATACCGATACAGGTAGCGTTGTTAGGGTTGCCGTGCTGTACATACTACCTGTGTCTTTGCAGAAGCCATTTATCCAAACTGCTTTTTTCCCCTCGTTTGTCAGAAAAACTTTATACTGCACACCATAGTCAGCCAAGGGGCCGATATGAAACTCTCCTTGCCCATACCTTTTGTTGTACTGGCTTAAAGCACGCAATAGAATCCTCTTCATTTCCTGAAGTTCAGTCGGGGTAAGCTCTGTCTCAGACGGGAGTTGATAGTAGGTGAGCTCGTTACTACTTTCAACTCCCACACACATAGCTTGGCTACTTATCATTGAATAGCTAGCTGCATGAACTAACTGCGCGTTCAGCCAGCAGATTGTAGCTAACACACATATTTTCATAGGATTATTTATCTTAATGCCAGCCCCCTTCCGCATCTATTCCGCCTCGGCCGGCTCCGGCAAGACGTACCAATTAACGAAAGAATACCTGAAGCTGGCGCTGGGCTACCCGCAGCCGGCCGACCCCACGGGCGAGCGTATGTATAAGCCCGATTATTTCAAGAGTATTCTGGCCATCACCTTCACCAACGACGCGGCGGGCGAGATGAAGGAGCGCATTGTAGGCGCGTTGCGGCGTTTTGCGCAGGAAACGGGGGGTAGGGCCGATACCTTATTAATAGAAGTGGCGGCCGAGCTGGCGCAGGAAGGACAGCTGCCCAAGAGCCTGCGCACCCCAGCCGAGTGGCAGCAGGAAGTGCAGCAGCGGGCAGCAGCTACGTTTCGGCTGGTGCTGTACCACTACGCCGATTTTGGGGTGAGCACGATTGACTCGTTTGTGCAGCGCGTGGTAACGGCTTTCACGCGGGAGCTGGGCTTGCCCGCCACGTTTGAGGTGGAGCTGGACACCGACAGCGTGCTGCGCTCGGCGGTGGCGGCGCTAATTGACAAGGTGAACCGCGACGCCGATAGTAAGCTATTGAGCCAGACGCTGGCCGACTACGCGCTGGGCCAGGCCGAGCAGGGCCGCAACTGGAACAAGCTGCCCGACGAGCTGCTGGAGTTTGGCCGGGCGCTATTTAGCGAAAGCGTGCACGAGGCGGTGGCGCAGCTAGGCCAGAAGACGATGGCCGATTTTCGGGCGCTCGACCAAGACATTCGCGCGCGGCAACGGGCGGCCGAAGAAGCCGTGCAAACCCAGGCCGACCGGGCGCTAGCCGTGCTGGCAGCGGCCGGCATCGAGGCCGAGCACCTGGCCAGCGGCAGCAGCGGCATCTACGGGCACTTCACGAAGTGGGAGCGTTGGCTGAGTCCGCCCGATAAGGACACGCTGTTTCCTACCCCCACCGCGCGCAAGACAATTGAAAGCGGCAAGTGGTGGAGCGAAAAGGGCAAGAAAGCCGGCCTAGTGCCCGCCATTGAGGCGGCCCAGCCGGCGCTAGAAGATGCGTTTGGCGAGCTGCTGGCGCTGCGCGCGCAGCACCTGCCGGGCTACGTGCTGCTGGGCGCGGTGCAGCCGTTTTTATTCCACGCTTCGCTGCTGAGCGAGCTGAACAAGCTGGTGGAGGAAATCAGCCGCGAGCGCAACGTGGTGCTGATTTCGGAGTTCAACCGCCGCATTGCGGCCATCGTGCTTACCGAGCCCGTACCGTTTATTTATGAGCGGCTAGGCGAGAAGTACCGGCACTTGCTGATTGACGAGTTTCAGGACACGTCGGTTTTGCAGTGGAATAACCTCCTACCCCTGGTCGAAAATGCGGTGGGCAACGGCGGCTTGTCGCTGGCCGTGGGCGATGCCAAGCAGGCCATTTACCGCTGGCGCGGCGGCGAGCTGGAGCAGATTTTGCGCCTCTACCAGGGCGACACCGACGCGCTGGCCGCGCGGGCGCGCGACGCCAACATGCGCCGGCTGCTGGATGAGCGCTACCAAACGTTGCAGCAAAACTTAGAGCCCCACGCGCTGGCCATCAATTACCGGAGCGAGCCGGCCATTGTGGGCTTCAACAACGAGTTTTTCAGCTACGTGCGGGAGCGCAGCGGCGAGCACGACGTGGTGCAGGGCATCTTTGAGCCGGGCTTTCGGCAGCAGGTGCCGGGTGCCAGCCCTACCCCCCTGCCCAGCGGCGAAGGGGCGGGGCACGTCGAACTACTATTTACCAAAGACGACGCGCCCGCCCGGCGCTACGAGCCTTCCATCGGCCAGTACCTCGACGCGCCGCTGCCCGGCTACGCGCCCGAAGCGGTGCTCGACTATGCCGAAAGCACTTGCTACCTGGCCTTGCAGCTGGTAGAGCAGGCCCTGGCCGATGGCTATCACCTGCGCGATGTGGCCGTGCTGTGCCGCACCCGCCGCCAGAGCCGGCTACTAGCTAAGTTTCTGAAAGAGCGCGGCTTCCCGATTATTTCGGCCGATTCGCTGGCCTTGCAGTTTGCGGAAGTGGTGAACTTGCTGGTGGCCGTGATGCGGGTGCTGCACCAAGGCAGCGACACACTGGCGCGGGCCGAGGCCCTGCTGCTCGTGGACAAGGTAGTGCGCCGCCTACCCCCTACCCCGGCGCGAGCGCGCCACCTGGCCGACGTGGCCAATGACACGGAAAGCAGCCGGCCGTTTTTTGACGAGCTGCGTGCGCTGGGCTTTGATGTGGCCGAGAAAAGTACCGGCAACCTGGGCCTGTATGAGCTGACCGAAAAGCTCATCGGCGTGTTTGGGCTGCTGGGGGCCAATGCGGAAAGCGACTACCTGTTCCGGTTTCTGGACTTGACGCTGGAATTCAGCCTGAAGTACGGCAACAACCTCGGCAACTTCCTGGCACACTGGGACGAGCGCAAGGGCTCGCTTAGCATCAACGCGCCGGGCGGGGCCGATGCCATCACCATCACGACGGTGCACAAGGCCAAGGGCCTGGCGTATGGGCTGGTCATTGTGCCATTTGCCGACTGGGCGCTGGTGCCCCATGCTGGCGAGCTGCTCTGGGGCCGCCTCGCCGCGGCCGACAAGCCCCTGCCCGAGCTGCCCGACGTGGCCGTGGTGCGCCTCAACAAAACGCTGACCTACACGCCCCTGGCCGACCAGGACGCCGAGGAGCGCGAAAAAACGCTGCTCGACGGCCTCAATACGCTCTACGTGGCGTTTACGCGGCCGCGACACCGGCTCTATATTTTGAGCAAGGCGCCCGCCGAGGCCCGCAAAACCACCGGCGAGTTGCCCCTCAGTCCTACCCCCTTGCCCGCCGCCGAACAAGGCCCGGCCCGCGACGTGGCCGACCTGCTGGCTGGCTACCTGCGCCAGCTGGGCCGCTGGCAGCCCGAGGCAACCAGCTTCGTGCTGAGCCAGGGCGCGCTAAATACCCGCCGCGCCAAGCAGCAGGCGACAGACACCAACTTTGCCCTCACCAATCTCACTACTACCCCCTGGCCCGAGCGCTTGCAGCTGCGGCGCCACGCCACCACGGTGTTTGACTTTGACGAGCAGGCCAAGCTGGGCGAGCTCAACCGCAAGCTGCACTACGCGCTGCGCCGCCTGCTGTCGGCCCGCGACCTGGGCCGCACGCTGCGCCAGCTGGTAGCCGAGGGCATTATCAATCAGCAGGAACGGCCGGCCCTCGAAGCCGGCCTAACCCAGCTGCTGGCCGACCCGCGCCTGGCGCCCTACTTTGCCGACGACCTGGCGGTGGAAACGGAGCGCGAAATCCTCATTGGCGGCCACACGCAACGCACCTACAAGCCCGACCGCATCGTGTTTGGGCCCGGCGCCACGCGCGCCGAGCAAACCGTGACGCTGCTCGACTTTAAGCTGCCGCCGCCGCAGGATGGCCACCGCATTCGGCTGCGCGACTACGCCCGGCTGTTTCGCGAGTTGGGCTACACCGACGTGCGCGGGCTGCTGTACTACTTTGGGTCGGGCGAGGTGGTGACGTTGTGAGCGCCGCGTAACGGCCGTGCTACCTACTTCGCCGGCTTCAGCAGTGTTTTAACGGCCCGAACGGCTTCGGGCACTGCCAGCACGGCGGCAATGGTAGCCGCCACGGTGCTGGCCTGACAATAGAAGCAAAGCTTCTTGTTGGCTTGCCACTCTTCGCGGCCCAGCTGCACGTTGGTCACAAAATCCACCAACGTTTTGCCGAGCAGCGCCACTGGTAGCCAGGGCAGCTGTTGGGCACGGTCCTCGCCGCCAGCCGCCGCCAACGACATCGTGATGCCAGCCGTGATGACCATGGCCGGCGCGTCAGGCATTTGGAGGCGCTTATAGGCATAGTCGGAGGCATCTACCTTATCCGAATCGAACACCGACAGGGGCGGGTCGGGCAGGTGCGAGATGATGCCGGTTTGGTAGAGCGTGACAATCTGGCCAGCAACTGCGGTTACCAGCGAGAGGCCGATTATCCAGCGGCGGCGGCGCAGGTCAGGGGTTCGGCCCAGGCGCAGTTGGTGCGACAGTTCGGCGGGGGGTAGGGTAGGCATGGCGAGAATAAAGAAAGCGTGACAAGCGTTTGCCTAACCTTACGCCTCGCCGCCCGGCGTAGTTATGGCCCACCTTGGCTGGGCGGGGCGCAACGCCAGCCGCACCTGTTCCGTCTATCACTGTTTGCGGCCGACCTTTGGCCGACTTATTCCCCGCTGATGCTTTCCAACCGACTTTCTGCCTGGCCACGCGTGGCGCTGGCCGCTTCCTTGTTCTTACCCCTGGCCGCAGCGCAGGCCCAAACAGCCCCAGCCGCTGCCTTGCCCAGCGCTGCCGCGCCGCCTACCCCCCCGGCTCCAGCCGGCCCTACCGTAGCTGAAGCAGCGCAGTCGCAGTGGTACCTACGCGACCCGCAGCTCGATAAGACGCCGGGCACCGGCACTACCCGCACCTACGCCGAATTGCTGAAAGGCCGCGTGCCCACTGCTGTAGTAGTGGCCGTTATCGACTCGGGTATCGACACTGCCCACGTGGACCTCAAGCCTGTGCTGTGGCGCAACCCCGGCGAGATTGCGGGCAACGGCATTGACGACGACAAAAATGGCTATGTGGACGACGTGCACGGCTGGAATTTTCTGGGGGGTAAGGACGGCCGCAATATCTCGGTCGAAACCCTCGAATCGACGCGGGTAGTGGCCAAGTACGGGCCGCGCTTCGCGGGCAAAACCCGCGTGCAAGTGAAGCCCGCCGAGCGCGCCGACTTCGACATGTACACCAGGGCCAAAAAAGCCTACGACGTCAAGCGCAAAGAGCTGCTGAGCGAAGTCGGTCAGTTTGACCAAACCAAAAGCTTTATTACCCAGCTTAGTGCGGCGCTTAAGGAAAAGGCGGGGGTAACGAAAGTAGACACGGCCACGCTGCGCCAGGCGGCCGCCAACATCCCCAGCGAAGACCTGAAGGGCGCACTGCTGAGCTTGTACCAGAACATGAAGCAGGGCGGCATCGGCGACACCGATGCCCTGCTGGCCGAGCTCGATACCGAGATGAAGGACCAGCGCGAGCAGCTCGACTACAGCATGAACACCAAGTTTAATGCCCGTGCCGACATCGTGAAAGACAACCCCGATGACGTGAACCAGCGCAACTATGGCAACAACGACGTGATGGGCCCCGACGCGCTGCACGGTACCCACGTGGCGGGCATTATTGCGGCAGTGCGCACCAATAACATTGGTGTGCAAGGCATTGCCGGCGCGCCGGTGCAGGTGATGAGCGTGCGCACCGTGCCCAACGGCGACGAGCGCGACAAGGACGTGGCCAATGCCATCCGCTATGCCGTAGACAACGGCGCGCAGATTATCAACATGAGCTTTGGCAAGGAATTTTCGCCCCAGCGCCCGGCCGTAGAGGCGGCCTACAAGTACGCGGCCAGCAAGAACGTACTGCTGGTGCACGCTGCGGGCAACGAGGACGATAACCTCGATGTGGTGCCGCACTACCCCTCCTCGTACTACCTGAATGGCACGGTGCCGCCCAACCTGCTCACTATCGGCGCCTCGGGCCCGCAGGATGATGAGAATCTGCCTGCCAGCTTCAGCAACTTCTCCAAGCGCCAAGTCGATGTGTTTGCGCCTGGCGTGGGCATCTACTCGACCCTGCCCGGCAACAAATACGGCATGGAAAGCGGTACCAGCATGGCCGCGCCCGTCACGGCGGGCGTAGCGGCCGTGCTCAAGTCGTATTTCCCCAGCCTCACGGCCGTCGACCTCAAGCGCATTATCCGGCAGTCGGCACAGGTGCACCACACCCTGGTATTAGTGCCCGGCGAAGACGGCAAGAAGGCTGACTTCAGCACCTTGTCGGCCACCGGCGGCGTGGTAGACCTCTACGAGGCCGTGCGCTTGGCCAGCCAGGAAGCCGGCGCCAACAAGTAGCCGCCGCGCTCGCTTTTTACACAGATTAGCCTGGGATAGAGCGCACCCTATCGTGCCCTACCCCAGGCTAATCTGCTGTAATTCCAGACGCAGACCTGTTTTTTTGCGTAGGAAAAGGCTATGCTTCCTCAATTATTCATCTTAGCGCGGCTGCGGCAACTGAAAGCTAGCGCGCCTGCACCTGCTACTGCAACCCCCATCACGCACCCCGTTTTGGCCGATGCCCACCTGGCTGAGCCTCACCACGAGCCAGAAGAATCATGGGTGCGCGCGCAGGGCCGCAACCTGCTGTATCTGGTGGCGGGCGTGTTCTCGGCCGCGCTGGGCCTGGAGTCTTTTATTCTCCCCAATGGCTTGTTCGACGGTGGCGTCACCGGTATTTCGCTGCTGGCGGCGCGCCTGATTAACTGGCACTTGCTGGAGCGGGAGCAGCTGGTATCGCTGTTTCTGGTGGTCTTCAACCTGCCATTTATTTGGCTGGGCTACCAGCAACTGGGCAAAGGCTTCGCTTTGCGAGCCCTCGCGGCTATTTTGGGGCTGGCTTTAGTGCTATCGGTCGTGCATTTCCCGGTCGTGACGCAGGATAAGATGCTGATTGCCGTGTTTGGCGGCTTCTTTTTGGGAGCGGGCATTGGCCTGGCCATGCGCGGCGGCGGCGTGCTCGACGGCACCGAGATTCTGGCCGTGTACCTGAGCCGCAAAGCCAGCCTGAGCGTCGGCGACTTTGTGCTGGTGCTCAACATCTTTATCTTCCTCATTGTGGCGGCGGTCCTGGACGTACCTACGGCGCTCTACTCCATCCTCACCTACCTGGCTGCTTCCAAAACCATTGAGTTTGTGGTTAATGGCATTGAGGAATACACGGGCGTCACCATCATTTCGGAGAACAGCGACGCTATCCGGCGGGCGCTTACCGAGCGCTTGGGTCGGGGGGTTACAGTGTACGGCGGCAAGCGCGGCTACGGCTCGCACGGCGAGCAGCCCAGCGCCATCGACATCGTGTTTACGGTCGTTACACGCCTAGAAGTAAGCCAGGTTACGACCGAGGTCAACCGTCTTGACCCGCGCGCCTTCATCATCATGCACAGCGTGAACGACGCCAAGGGCGGCATGGTCAAGAAGCGCGCGCTGCACTAACACATAAAGTTTTGACCAGTAGAAGGGGGTAGGAAAAAGTGCGCG
>CAZZDR010000023.1:0-2417 GCA_964652535.1 uncultured Hymenobacter sp.
TCCACGTACGTCGTGTCGCTGAGGCTCGTAATGGTTGCCACCGGTGTGTAGGCCGTAGACGTGCCCACCGCCCGGCCCAGCCGGTAGCCCAGGGGCGCCGTGAAGCTGCCCGTGTTAGGCCGCGGCTGGGTCCACTTCACCACAATCTGGCCCGTAGTGGCGCTGGTCGTGGTCACGTCTACGTTGGTGAGCCGTGCCGAGCGCCCGCTAAAAGTCAGGCAGTCCTCATTCGACACCAGGCTGGCCCCACCCGCCGGCAACGGAAACACCGCGTACACGCGGTAGCAGTACTGCTTGCCGCGGCTCAGGCCCTGCCCACTATTGTCGTCGGCAAAGGTGGTGACGCCCGGCAGCACGCTGCCCACCTGCACGTAGCCCGAGCCCGCCGGCAAGCCCGTTTGGCACGGGCCAGGCGTGAAGGGGTAGGACCCCTCGCGCCGAAAAATTAGCAGCCGGCTCGCGTTTTGGCAAGTGTAACGGCTCCAGCTTACCAAGCTAGTGAGGGTAGAAGTAGTGCCGGGCACCACGCGCACATTCTGGGGTGGCGGCCCTACCACCGTAATGCGCACCGGCTTTTCGTCAATTAAGATGGGCGCCCCGCCCACGACCGGGGGCGAATCCTGCACTTTAAAAACAACGATGTAGGGCTGGTTCGATACGTTGCTGCAATCGGGCGTCCAGTTGAAGGTGCCCGCTACCGTAGTGCCAGTAGTAGTTTGCTGGAAGGTAGCCGGCGGCAAAATGCCGCTGTAAGCAAACAGCGAGAGGGGGGTAGCCCCGCCCTGCGCGCCGGGCCCTGTGCCATCGGTGGCCGACACGCGCAGCGTTACGGGCGTGCCCGCCACCACGCACACATCGGCCGGCACCGTGATGGTGGGCGGCACGTTGGTGGTGGCGCTCACAATAATCTGCATGTCCCGAATTACGGAGCCAATCAGGATGCGGCCGTTGGCTGTGCGCCGCCACTCTTCCACCACAAAAGCAATGTTGTAGAAGCCGGCCCGGCTGGGCGCGTTCCAGGTAATCTGGCCCGTCACGGGGTCTTGCACGATGATGGCTGCCTCGCCTGGCCGGCCAGCCGGCACGCCGCCGTAGGCTACCTGCAGCGCACGGGGCAATATGTTAGGCGAATTAGGATACACGTATCCCGTGCACGTCACCGAGTCAGGCGTATTGTTGTTGCGGTTGGCTACCTCTACGCCGCCCTGCACCTGCCGGCTGGGGTTGAGGTGGTAGGCCAGCGAGTCGCCGTCGGCATCGTAGCCGGCTGGGTTGTGCAAAAAAACCTGCCCAATGGCCGCCTTGTCGATAGCCGGCGCGCGCAGCACCGGCGAGTGGTTGCGCCCATAGACCGGGTTAATTGTGAGGCTAGAACTGATATAAAAGGTCTGTCCCGCCGACGCTGTCATGTTCACGACGCCCTCCACCCGATTTTCGCCCACAAAGCTGACCCGGTAGCGCCCAGCTCCGCTGTAAAAGTGGTCAACATTGAATATCAGAATGTTGGTATCGCTGGTAAGCGGTAGTTCGCTCACCTTCGGAATATTGTCGGTGCGGGTACCATCACCAAAATACATGGTTACCGATTCCTGGGTAGCTGCATTAGTGGCCGAATTGCGGTACAGCGTCAGCCGAAAAAAAATGTGGTTGGGGTTGCCCGTAATGGTATCCACCTTGGCCTGAATGTCGCCGGCCCGCAAATGCGAGGCCCGCGCCAGTTGGGGCCGCAGCCCAGCTAGGGCCACCACCAGGAAGGCCAGCCACCAAATGGGCCGCCAGTTGTTTTCACCGCGCTGTAAAAAGAAGAGCATAATCCAGAAGTATATTATTTACAAGGTAAGCCTGGCGCCCAGATGGGCCGCTGCCTCAGCGAACCCTACCCCCTAAGCGGCGCGTAAAGTTGGCGGTACCCAAGGGGGTAGGGCTCGCTAAAGCCCGCAGCCGGGTAGCTAAGGCCCGGTGCCTCGCCGTACCTTTGCCGGCGTGCAACAGCTAGAACAAACCCTCAAAACCGCCCTGCAAGCAGCCGCCCAGGCCACTTTCGGGCAGGAAATCCCCGCAGCCAGCCTCGTGCTTCAGCCCACGCGCAAGGATTTTGCCGGCAGCTTCACCCTCGTCACGTTTCCGCTGACCAAAGCCTTCGGCAAAGGCCCCGAGCAAATCGGCCAGGCCCTGGGCGAGTGGCTGAAAGCCAACGCGCCCGCCGTGCGCGGCTACAACGTGGTGAAAGGCTTCCTGAATCTCGAAATCGCCGATGGCGAGTGGCTCCAGCTCTTCACCGAGCTAAGCCAGCAGCCGGCCGGCGCGCCCGTGCCCTTCGATGGCCCCAAGAGGGTGGTGGTCGAGTACTCGTCGCCCAACACCAACAAACCCCTGCACCTGGGGCACCTGCGCAATAACTTCTTGGGCTACAGCGT
>CAZZDR010000023.1:2517-22326 GCA_964652535.1 uncultured Hymenobacter sp.
CCGCGAAGGCACCGTAGTCGATGCCGACGAGCTGGTGAAGGAAGTGGAAGAAGCTGCTGAAGCCGCCACCCTCGAAAAAGGCAAGACCGAAGGCCTCAGCGAAGAGGAGCTGACCCAGCTCTACCACACGCTCGGCCTAGGGGCCCTGAAATACTACTTGCTGAAAGTTGACCCCAAGAAGCGGATGCTCTTCAATCCCGCCGAGTCGGTGCGACTGGAGGGCGACACTGGGCCATTTATTCAATACAGCTACGCCCGCATCTCGTCTATTCGCCGCAAAGCCGTGGCGCAGGGTGTGGAAGAAGCCACCGATTTCAGTCAGCTCGGCGAGCTGCAAGCCACGGAGCAGGAGCTGATTCAGCAATTGGCCGGCTACGCGGGGGTAGTAACGGAGGCGGCACGCACGCTTTCGCCCGCCGTGGTGGCGCAGTACGCCTACGAGGTAGCCAAGAGCTACAACCGCTTCTTCACTGAGGTGCCTATTTTAAAAGAAGATATTGACCCACTGAAAAAAGCCTTCCGCGTGGCGCTTTCAGCTAAGACGGCCGAAACCATCAAAACCACCCTCGGCCTGCTCGGCATCGACGTGCCCGAGCGCATGTAAAAACCAAAATATCGAATAAAGAACGTCATGCTGCGCTTGCCGACGCATCTCGCTCGCGCCCTAGGAATACTATCCCAACGGTGCGCGGAAGTGATGCTTCGACAAGCTTAGCATGACGTTCTCACTTGCTGACACTGAATAACTAACTGATGAAAAGCGTAGCAGTCTACTGCGGCTCTAGCAGCGGCAACCAAGAAATTTATACCCAGCAAGCCCGGGAAATGGGCCATGAGCTTGCCCACCGCGACCTGACCCTCGTGTACGGGGGCGGCTGCGTGGGCCTGATGGGCACCATCGCCGATGCTGTGCTGGCCGAGGGGGGTAGGGTCATCGGTGTCATCCCAGGCTTTCTGGCCGATAAGGAGCTGGCGCACAAGGGCTGCACCGAGCTGCACGTGGTAGACACCATGCACCAGCGCAAGCTGCTGATGGCCGACCTAGCCGAAGGCTTCGTGGCCATGCCCGGCGGCTTCGGTACCCTCGAAGAGCTGTTTGAGGTGCTGACCTGGGGCCAGCTGGGCTTGCACAATAAGCCCGTGGGCCTGCTCAACACGCAGGGCTTTTACGACTCGCTACTGGCCCTGCTCGACCACATGAGCGTCGAGGCGTTTTTACGCAGTGAAAATCGGGGCCAGGTGTTACAAAATGTAAATGCCGCTGCCCTGCTCGATGCCATGGCCGCCTACCAGCCCGTGCGCTTAGAGAAATGGCTCACGCCCGAGAAGAGCTAAACTATTGGCAATAAGCCAAAAAGGGACGTCATGCTGAGCATGACGTCCCTTTTTGGCTTATTGCCTTCCTATCGCGCCAGGCGCAGGCCAGTGTACTGCCAGCGCTTGTCGGCGTGGAAGAAGTTGCGGTACGTGAGGCGGATGTGGCTCTCGGGCGTGGCGCACGAGCCGCCGCGCAGCACGAGCTGGTTTATCATGAATTTACCGTTGTACTCGCCCAGGGCGCCGGCCGCGCGCTGGTAGCCGGGGTAGGGGTGGTAGGCCGAGTAGGTCCACTCCCAGCAGTCGCCAAGCAGCTGGTGGCACTGCGCAGGGTCGGCATCGGTGGGGAGGGGTAGGGGGTCGAAGTGGCCACTCTCGAGCCAGTTGCCGCCCTCAGGCGTGGCGCCAAAGTAGCGGGCAGCCGTTTCCCACTCAGCCTCGGTGGGTAGGCGCGCGCCAGCCCACTGCGCGTAGGCATCGGCCTCGTAGAAGCTTAGGTGCGACGCAGGCGCCGCCAGGTTGAGTGGCGCCAGGCCGCTAGGGCCGTAGCGCTGCCACTGGCCCGCCGCGGTTTGCGACCAGTAAAGCGGGGCCGTCCAGCCTTCGCGGTTTACCAAGTCCCAGCCTTCACCCAGCCAAAACTGAAACTGCCGGTAGCCGCCGGCCTCGATAAACTGTAGGAAATCGCCGTTCGTCACCAGCCGGTTTTGCAGCTCAAACGGCGCTACCAGCACCTCGTGCACCGGCAGCTCATTATCAAACGAAAAGCCATCTTGCTGATGCCCTACGGCATAGATGCCGCCTGGCACCGACAGCCACGCCGCTGGGCTGCTAGTACCTGTGGGCGCAACGGGGGGTAGGGTCTCCGCCGCTAGGTAGCCGGGCGCCAGCGGGTTGGTACTGAGGATGTACTTGATGTCGGTGGCTAGCAGCTCTTGGTGCTGCTGCTCGTGGTGCAGGCCCAGCTCGACCAGCTCGGTGGCGGCAGCAGGCAGCTCGGGCAGCCGGGCCAAGAGCGCCGCCATGTGCTCGTCTACGTAGGCGCGGTAGCGGTACACGTCGGCCAGCGGTGGGCGCGAAAGTGTGCCCCGGTCGGCGCGATTTACTCTAGAGCCCAGCGAGTTGTAATATGAGTTGAATAGGTAAGCGTACTGCGGATCGTACACCTCGTAGCCGGGCGCAAACCGCTGTAGCAGCATGGTTTCCCAAAACCAGGTGGTGTGGGCCAGGTGCCACTTGGGTGGGCTCACATCGAGCGAAGGCTGCACCACCGTGTCTTCGGGCAGCAGTGGCTGCACCAGCGCCACCGACTGCGCCCGCACGGCTTGGTAGTGCGCTGGCATGGCCGCCTGCAGCGCAGAAGTTGAAGAAGCCACGGGGGGGTAGGGAGAAGGAGCTGAAGTCATAAAAACAAGTGGAGAATACCGGCGTGCACGCCGCTCGTGTAACTACCAAAGCTAACCCCAGGTTCGGGGCGCGGGCCTGGGCTGCCGGGCAACTGGCCCAGGTACAAAAGCAGCTTCGTGGCTGCCAGCGGCAGCTAAATGAAAATAGCCTGGAAAACTTTAACCTGAACGGAATTTCTCGGTTGCTAATAGAGTTTGCATTGGCCAGCACATACTGGCGCATTTGCCAGGTCAATTACTAAGTAATCTTAGCTCACCAATTCCTCTCTTTATGAGTACGAGTAGTGCCAATTCTAACCTGTCGGTTTCTTCCTCTTCTACTTCCACTAGCGTGCCCAAGCGCCCCGCCCGCCGCATAGGTGAAAAAAGCCGCCGCGGCTTCGCGGCCATGTCGCCCGAGCAGCAACGCCGCATTGCGAGCGAAGGCGGCCGCGCCTCGCACGAGAGTGGCCGGGGCCACCGCTTCTCAGCCGAAGAAGCCCGCGCCGCTGGCCGCAAAGGTGGCCAAATAAGCCGCCGGGGGCCCAAAAAAACGGATGCTGACGTAGGCTAGCGCCCGGTGGTGCACCTTTGCACCCATGCTCATTCTTACGTACCAGCGGCGGGCGCTGCACTTCAATTTTCCAGCGCGCACCTCGCGCGGGGCTCTCACCGAGCACGTGGCGTACTACCTACGCCTGCATAATACGCACCTGCCTGCTTGCGTGGGCTGGGGCGAAGCGGCTCCGCTGGCCGGCCTTAGCCCCGACTATGGGCCCGATTTTGAAGACCGGGTAGCGGATTTTTGCCGCAAATTCAACCAGGCCAGGCACCTAGAATTGTCGGTGGCGGCCGCTGCCGAGCTGGTGCCTGCTGCCTTACCCGCTCTGCGCTTTGCGCTCGAAACGGCCGTGCTTGACTTGGCCGGGGGGGGTAGGCACCAGCTGTATGCCAACAGTTTTAGTCAGGGCCAGGCGGGCTTGCCGATAAATGGCCTGGTTTGGATGGGCGACGCGGCCTTCATGCGCACCCAAATAAAGCAGAAGCTGGCCGACGGCTACGCCTGCCTAAAAGTAAAAATTGGTAGCCTCGATTTTGCTACTGAATTAGCGCTGCTGGCCGAAATTAGAGCCGAGGCCGACGCCTCGCGCCTGATGCTGCGCGTCGATGCCAATGGGGCGTTCACGCCCGCCGAGGCGCCGGCCAAGCTGGCTGCGCTGGCCGCGTTCGAGTTGCATTCCATCGAGCAGCCCATTGCAGCGGGGCAGTGGCCGGCGTTGGCGGTTCTGTGCCGCACGTCGCCAGTGCCCGTGGCGCTCGACGAGGAGCTTATCGGCCTCACCGACCCAACCCAGCAGGAGGCACTGCTCGATACTGTTCGCCCGCCTTACCTAGTGCTCAAGCCTACGCTGTTGGGTGGCCACGCCGCCACCCGCCGCTGGATAGCCTTGGCCGAGGCGCGCGGCATTGGTTGGTGGATAACCTCGGCGCTCGAATCCAATATTGGCCTCAATGCCGTGGCCCAGCTCACGGGCGAGTACGAAGTGGCTGGTTTTGCCCAGGGCCTGGGCACCGGCCAGCTCTACGACAACAACCTGGCGGCCCCGCTGCACATCCGCGCCGGCGCCCTGCATTTTGACCCTACCGGGCCCTGGCAAACGCCCTGATTAGCCGGCCAGCGGCACTTAGTGCACCGGTAGCGGCGTCCTACTAAACCCGGACTTCCTAGGCCTTGTAAAGCCCGCTAACCCGTTGTATATTTAATCTTTCACTGGTTAAAGCCGCCGGGTGCTATGCGAGTTTCCGCGTTCAGAGGTTGGGTGCCTGTCTGGCGTACTCGCTTGCTGCTTCTGCTTGGCTTGTTGCTGCTGGGGGGGGTAGGGCAGGCCCAACCTAAGCCAGCAGCGTTTAGCATCAGCCGGGCCGGGCGGCACACGGCGAAGCTGCCTTTCACAACGCAGCGCAACCTGATAATCGTGGCGGCGCATCTCAACGGGCGCGGGCCCTACAACTTCTTGCTCGACACGGGCGTGGGCACCAGCCTGCTCACCGACCCGGCCCTGGCCGACTCGCTGCACCTCACGCACGGCTCCGAATTTAAGCTGATGGGGGTGGGCGGCACCGATAGCGGCCTACGTGCCTACGAGGCCACCAATGTGTGCGTGAGCCTGCCCGGCGCAGAGGCACCTGGCTTAAGCTGGCTGGTGCTCAGCAGCGATGTGCTCGACCTGTCGGCCTACGTGGGCATGCCGATTCACGGCATTATAGGGGCCGACCTTTTTTACTCTTTCGTAGTCACTATTCGGCCCGAGCGGCGCCAGCTGGTGCTCACTGATCCCGCTGCCTACCGGGCGCCCACGGGCCGGCGCTGGGCCAGCCTGCCGCTGCTGGTGCAGCGCGACAAGGCCTACCTCACCGTTGCGGTGCAGCAGCAGCCCGCCGTAGCCGGCGTGGCGCCGCTGCCGCTGCGCCTGCTGCTAGATACTGGCGCAGGCCACGCGCTCAGCATCGAAACCACCTCTGACTTGCGCCTGCGCCTACCAGCCACCCGCCTGCGCACCGACTTGGGCCGCGGGCTTTCGGGGCTCATCAGTGGCTCGCTGGGGCGGGTAGCAGCCATGCAGCTGGGCCGCTACCACCTGCCCCAGGTGCTCACGTCCTTTCCCGATTCGACGCAAGTGCACGAGCGCCTTAGCGGCAGCGAGCGCCTGCGCAACGGCAGCGTGGGCTACGAAGTGCTCAAGCGCTTTACCACCGTTATCGACTATCCTCATCGCCGGCTGCTGCTGCGTCCCACGGCGGCCCTGCGCGAGCCTTTCGAGCACGATATGTGTGGCCTCGACCTGCTAGCCACCGGGCCCAACTACCGGCGCTACCTGGTGCAGCGCGTGGTGCCGGGTTCGCCGGCCGCTACCGCCGGCATTGCCGAGGGCGAAGAGTTGCTTAGTGTCAATTTTCTGCCCATCCACGCGTTTTCGCTCACCGACCTCAGCCACCTGTTGCACTCGCAAGATGGCCGCGTGCTGCTGCTATTGCTGCGCCGCCACGATGGCGAGCTGTACACCGCCAGCGTCCGGCTCAAGCGGCAGATTTGATTTTACTGCTTACGCACCAGGGCCGAATGCCTAAGGGCGAACGCTAAAGAACGAGGGAGGCATTACCTGTCAGTAACTTGGCCTTTATATCGGTCACTCCTGCCTTGTCTCTAGTCATTCATCAGTCGGTTCTAGCCATTCGGCCCTCGTGCTTAGTCGTTAATAAAAATCCTATCTTTCGTGGCCGCTCACTCCCGCCCTATGTCTGCCGCCGCTGCTGCTTCCGCTACGCTACCCCCGCCGCTCATCCAAGCCAATCAGCACATCTACCGCGACTACTTTCGGGAAGAATTTACGCAGACGCTGGACGAGAATATTTTGCAGCTGCTCGACCGCGTATGGTTTCGGTCGCGGCTGGTGGGGTTTGAGCCGTGGCCGCAGCGCAACAACCCAGACCGGCCGCTCATTTTTGCTTCCAACCACTCGGGTATGGCATTCCCCTGGGATGCTATTATTTCGCTCTCGCACCTGTGGCGCCACCTCATGCGCACACGCGGCCACCTACGCGACTTGCCGCGGCCGCTCTCGGCCCCCATGCTCTCGGCCACCAAGCTGATGAACCCCTACCTCATCACGGATTTCTGGAAAAAGTGCGGCAGCGTAGATGCGACCACGCTCAACTTTGAAACCATGATGTACTACCAAGAGCACAACCTCATGCTCTACCCCGAGGGCGTGCCGGGCATTGGCAAAGGCTTCAATCGTAAGTACCAGTTGCAGCGCCTAGCTACCAGTATGCTGCGGATGAGCTTGATGCACGGCACCGATATCATGCCGTTTTACACCATCAATGCCGAGTACCTCAATCCCTATGCCTACAGCTTTGAGTGGGTAAACCGCCTGGTTAAGAAAATCGGGATTCCGTTTTTGCCCCTCACGCTGCTGCTGCTGCTGGTTATTGTGCAGCCCTGGGCCTTTTACCTGGCCCTGCCAGCCCAGCTCACCTACGTGATGGGCACGCGCATTCGGCCTACCGAACTCACCACCAAAAAGCACGACGAGTTGAGTCGCGACGAGCTGCTGGCCATCAGCGAGCAAATCCGGCTGCGGATGCAGGGCGAGATGGATGCTGCTGTGGCTGCCCACGGCCAGCATCCCTACCGTTGGCGCGAGCTGTGGCAGCGCATGAAGGAAAACCGGCGCTACTTCCCGTTTTTCCTACCCCCCGCCTGGCCGGCCCTATTCACCGAGTTTGAGCGCCGCTTTGTCCGCAATGGCGAACGCAATTTTACCATGCAACTAGACCAGCGCGGCGCCTTCTGGAAAATGCTGTGGCGCAACCCACTGGTGCTAGCCTACTTTATCCCGGTGCTGGGCTGGATACCGCTGGCCATCAAGGGCTATAGTGATAATAAGCTGGCTGCCTTGCGCAAAGCGTCGCGCCACTAGTCTTGCCAGTGTGCGTAAGTTTACCGGGCCAAGTACTTCAACCCCATTGTTTCACCCTACCCCCTTCGTAGTAATGGACGACCTGTTTAAGAAATTCATCAATACCGGCGTGGGCTTTCTGTCGCAGGGCAACAAAGCCGTGCAAACGGCCATTGAGAAGCTGGTAAAGGAAAGCAAAATCTCGGAGCAAGAAGGCAAGAAGATAGTAGACGACCTGCTCAAAAGCAGCGAGTCGAAGCGCACCGACCTCGAAAAGCAATTCAAAGGCCTCACCGAGGACCTGCGCAACCGCGTGCGCCTCGGTGCTGATGGCAAGCCTACCCCCCCCACCAAAACCAAAACTGCCGCTAAGCCCACCGCTGCCAAAGCGGCTCCTAAAGCGCCCGCCGCTAAAAAAGCTGCCACCGCCACCGCACCCGCTGCCAGCACGGCTAAAAAACCTAGAGCCACCGCCGCTAAAAAAGCTGCCCCGGCCGCTAACAGCAGCACCGAAACTACCGCCAGCTAGGCTGCGCACAGTCTCTCCAGATAAGTAAAAAGCCCCGTTGCGTAATGCAACGGGGCTTTTTACTTATCTGGAGCAGGGGTTACTTACGCCTTGGCATAGGTAACTTCCTTCACCGCCTTCAGAATGCGGGCCACGTTGGGCAGCGACGCTTCGATGAGGGTAGGGGCGTAGGGAAGCGGCACATCGGCGCAGGTGATGCGAATAACCGGTGCATCGAGGTAGTCGAACGCGCGGCGCTGCACTATGTAGGCCAGCTCGCCCGAAATGCTGGCCAGTGGCCAAGCTTCTTCGATGACCACCATGCGGTTGGTTTTCTTCACCGAGTTGATGAGCGTGTCGTAGTCGATGGGGCGTACCGAGCGCAAGTCAATCACCTCAGCCGAGATGCCTTCCTTAGCTAGCTCGTCGGCGGCGGTGTAAAGCAGCTTCATCATCTTGCCGAAGCTCACCAGCGTCACGTCTTTGCCTTCGCGCACGATGTTGGCCTTGCCTATTTCGAGGATGTATTCTTCTTCAGGCACTTCGCCTTTGTCGCCGTACATCAGCTCCGACTCCATAAAAATCACTGGGTCTGGGTCGCGAATAGCGGCTTTCATAAGGCCCTTGGCATCGTAGGGGTTCGAGGGCACCACCACTTTCAAGCCAGGGCAGTTGGCGTACCAGTTCTCAAAGTTCTGCGAGTGTTGCGACGAAAGCATACCGGCGTTGCCGGTGGGCCCCCGAAACACGATGGGGCACGAGTACTGCCCACCCGACATTGAGTAAATCTTGGCCGCCGAGTTAATCACTTGGTCGATAGCGACCAGCGAAAAGTTGAAGGTCATGAACTCGATAATGGGCTTCAGGCCGTTGGCGGCCGCGCCCACGCCGATACCAGCAAAGCCCAGCTCTGCAATCGGCGTGTCAATTACGCGTTCCGGCCCAAACTCGTCGAGCATGCCTTGGCTTACCTTATAGGCGCCGTTGTACTCGGCCACTTCCTCGCCCATCAGGAATACCGATGGGTCGCGGCGCATTTCTTCGCTCATGGCCTCACGCAGGGCCTCGCGGAATTGAATAGTACGCATGTGCTTAAATAATTTACGGGGTAAAGTTAAGGCTTCTTTCTAGCTGTTCGGGTATGATGGGTCGCTATTCCGCTCCTTTCAAGCTTTGTTAATAGCTATATTTTTAAGCAGGAAGAACAACACTTCAAACCTTTTTATTGAATTATTTCGCTGAAAAGCTTAAGAATCTGTGCTAGTTGTTAAATAAAATCGCCTAAAATTTATAAAAAAAATAGATAATACTGGAATTCTTGAATAAGTTTGCATCGGTTACATCACTTTTACCAGTTAGAGGACCAATGAAACACACTTCCCCCGCTCTCTCCTTTTTTGTTGAAAACAACTTAGTCTCATCTGCCATCTCTAAAATAACTGAATCCTTATTTGTTCGAAAAGAAGCTCTCTTAAAAATTCAGTTAACTGAGCTGCCACAGCTAGCACAGAAGCCAAAACTTGCGGAGCTGCCACAGCCGGTGCAGCTAGTAAAACGGCCCAAACCGGAACCACTTCCCACTCTTCCTGAGCCACCCAAGCCAGCACGTATCGCCGTTGTCGATGCCTTGCGCGGGACCGCGCTGCTAGGCATTGTGGCGGTGCACTTACGCCAACTCTTTGTATCTGGTGGATTACCATCTTCAGTATCAAGTAATTGGGCATCGGGACCAATTAATGATTTTATAATCAAAATGGTCGATACCTTTTTGGTTAATAAGTTCTATAGCTTGTTCTCCTTCTTGTTCGGCTTAGGGTTTACTTTGATGCTCAGCCGTCAGCGCGACAAAGCATCTGTATTCTACTTGCGCTTCACGCGTCGGCAGTTAGTACTAGGAGCAATTGGTATCTTGCATTACTTGAATTGGCAGGGGGATATTCTATTCGTGTATGCCATGTTGGGGCTTTCGCTTATCCTGTTTTATCAAGTGCCTAATAGAATTATTCTGGTACTAGCAATTGCGCTAACCCTAAACTTACCGGGTAACCTATTTTGGACTTTAACCTACTGGGATACCCCTATGCCGGCGACTCATACGGCGAGCGATTACTACCTGCTACTACACGGTAGCTACTTCGAAAACATTTTAGACAACCTAAAAAGCTTTGGACACTACGGCGGTGTCTATTCTATTGGGCGAATTATCAAGACATTAGGATTCTTCCTGTTTGGGCTGTATGCTGGCCGCCGCTACGTATTTCAAAACATCGAAACGAAAGGCAAGCTGCTTCGTTGGGGTATTGTTTGGGCAGTAGGTATGCTGTTAGTTACGAAAGTGATAAGTGTGGCCCTAACGCGCGGCAGCACCGAATCTCAGCGGGCTACGGAGCTGCTAATATCCTTGTTTAGAGTTATTTATAACTCGCGCGACGTGTTGGTTACCCTGCTCTATGTTGCGGGACTAACACTATTTTTTCAATCTCGCTTTGGCCAACGGGCGGCCAAACTGATGGCTGCCGCTGGCCAAATGGCGCTCACCAACTACCTCTTCCAGACTTTCGCCTGCACGCTGCTGCTGTGCGGCTACGGCGTAGGCCTGCTAGGGCACATTCAGGTATGGGTCGCGATACTGCTGAGTATTCCCCTGTTTGCGTTGCAAATATGGCTCAGTGTGAAATGGTTAGCGCATTTCAAATACGGCCCGGTAGAGTGGCTGTGGCGCTCCTGCACCTATGGCAAACTACAGCCTCTGCGGCGGTAACCACTAGGCCCTACCCCCCGTTCAGGCATAAGAAAGCCGGCCGCTGCATACGTAGCGGCCGGCTTTCTTATGCCTGAACGGGGGGTAAGGCTTGCTTACTTCAGTGCCTCACGAAACGCGGGCCGCTGCACATAGTCCTGAAACTCGAGGTCTTCGGTGGCTTGGGTAGCCAGGTTGTGGTCGAGGTGCACGGCTTGGCGCAGTTCGTCAGCTGCAATAGCTTCGTCGTGGCGGCGGGCGGCGGCCACGGCCAAGCCATAGTGTGGGGCGGCGGCCTGCGGGCGCAGATCTAGGGCCAGCTTGTACTGCGCAGCGGCCGCATCGTAGCCACCCTGCTGCACCAGCAGCAAGCCCTGGTTCAGGTAGTTCTGGTAGCTGGGGCCAGCCAGGCGCAGGCTGGTTAGGGCCTGCTCAGGTTGGCCAATCTGAATTTCGAGCGCTGCCTTGTCTGAAAAAATCTTGCGCAGCATGGCCCGCTCCCCGCCCAGCTTGATGGCGTAGTCGTAGTCCTGCAGGGCTTCGAGACGCTCTTGGGCATGATGGTGGGCCGAGGCCGCGCGGTAAAAAAGCTCGGCCGTAGGATGGCGGTGGGCCGCCAGCGTAAAGTTGACGGCCGCTCGGTGGTAGTAGTTCTGCTGCACACGCAGGCTCGACTCTTTCTCGGCGCGCAGGGCCAGCACCGTACCTAGGTTATAGAAAGCCTCCCAGCGGGCGGTACTAGCCGCCGCCAGCTCATAAATGCGTTGCTTCTCGGCCAGCAGGGGGGTAAGGGTGGCCGAGTAGCGCAACTCCTCGGGAGTGAGGGCGTCGATGTCTGCTTCCTTAGCCAAGATTTTCTTGCTCAGGATATAGACCTCCGAATTATACCGCTGAGGCGCGGTGTAGGTGACGGCCACCGTGCCCCAGCGCAGCACCGGGTAGATGTAGTCTTCCAGGTAGTCAAAGTAGCTGAGCTTATGCAGCGCCTTTTCCTTTTGGGCAAACGTGCCGCGCGTGTCGTTGATAATGCTCACCACTGAATCCTGCTGCGCGGGCTTCAGCACCGAGTGCTGCACCTGGTTGAGCAGCAGCTCCCAGCTGCGGCGGTACGCCAGCGTGTCGAACTTAATATCTTCCAGCTTATTAAGATACGAAAAACCTTTCACCCGCTGCGTGTAGTAGTAAAGCAGCATTTTGACACGCTTACTGGCCAGGGCTGGGTGGTGGGCATCGAGCGAATCGGGCGAGTGGCCGGCCGCAATGAGCACGCGCTGGGTGTGCTGGTTTTCATCAATGAGGTCTTCGAGCGCCGCAATGTTGGTGCCCAGGTGCGAACGAATAAACCACTGACCCTGGTCGAAGTACAGGGGTAGGATGCGGGTGCCGCTCATGGTGTTATTGGCGTGCTCGGGTAGCAGGGCCAGCAGCGTATCCTCCAGCACCACGCGGCGGGCTGGGTCGGCAATGCCGCGGGCCACCAGTGTTTCGGTGGCGGCCGTCAGCACTTTGCCGTGCGGCTTCAGCTCGCGTACCTGGCCGCGCGCCAGCAGCTGGCCTGGCGAGCGCTGCGGCGTGTTGGGGATGGTGAAGCGGCGACGGCTCACTAGGCGGCCCTTCACCGAGTCGTCGTAGGTGTATTCGCCGCTGGCGAACGAGAGCCGGCCCACGGTGTCGAGGCGTAGGTCGTGGTCGTAGCGATAGGTGAGCAGCACCTCGTACACGGCGCCTTTTTGCAAATGCTTGGTAGCCGTTTTGGCCGTGGCTTCGAACGGAACCGACTCGCCCACGGCGGTGAGCGGGGTGGGCTGCACTACCACCCGGCGGCCGGCTTCGGCAGCCTTCAGCATCCGGGGTAGGGGTGAGCAGCCCGTGAACAACCCCAGCAGCAGGCACGGCACGCCTACCCACCAATGGAGGTTATGAGTTGAAAATAAACGCAATGGCAAAATAATTGGCAACAAAAAAAACGGGTAAACAACAAACCTAGCTCACGCCTAAACGTAGTAGCAAGCGTAACGTTGGCTAATGATTAAGTTGTATCTTAGCCAAGCAAAGTTGCACCGCGCTACCTAAACCTCCCGCTATGAATCGCCTTACTGATTTTATCGAAGCGCAGTCTTTCGGGCTGTGCTCGGCGCTGGGGCGCAGCTGGGGCTTCAGCACGCGCAGCATCCGGCTCTCCTTTGTATACGCGTCATTCTTCACGTTTGGCTCACCCATCGTACTCTATTTCGCGGGCGTTTTCTGGATGAACATCCACCGGGCCTGGCGTCAGCAGCGCAGCACGGTTTGGGATTTGTAGCAGTCGACTAGCAGTGCAAACCAGCCACTGGCCAACTGTTATTACCAGGTTATTGGGTTAGATTATCGGGAATACTCATCTCGTCTATCAACCACTTAGCGGAAGGAGTCTGTGATAACTTGAACTCCATTCCTTCGCGCCAGCCATCATGTTGAGGGCCCAATACAGTCACTGTAGCTTGACGAGGGGCAAGGATTTGGGTTGTGAAGGTGCCGGCCTTTAGTTCAGCTACCTTCTCTTGGGGTTCTTGCGACAGCATTAAAAAGTCGTAATCAAAGCCCGCCGGTGGGCCATCGTGCTGCTTATGCAAGCGCAGGGTGTCGGCATACTGGTGGAAATACGCGCGCCAGTGTCGTAGGTAAGCGGCTGATACAACGCCACTAAGACGCACTTCCGCTACCCACGCTTCCGTGCTTTCCACATTGACAGAGTAGTTTTTCGTAGTGTCTTGGCCATCGGCGTGGTCAACGAAGCCAGCCGGTAAAGTTGCTTGATGGCTTGTGTACCAAGCTAAAAATGCGCGGACTGTTTTTTCGGGGCTGGCAGTAGCTAACCGGCTGGAGGCTGGTCCTACCATTAGCCGGCCTTCAAGTCGCTTTGTGCTGTCATTTGAACAACTCAGCAAGCTTAGCGAAAAAGCAGTGAACACTAGAACTTTCAGCACTGCAATGAAAGGAAAGTGAAATAGAAATTTGGTCGTGACAAAGAAATAGCCAGTAACTATTGCCTGGGTGCCTCCAATTGCTCGAAATAGCGTTTGCCCCGGGCAAAATACGCCCACACCAAGCTGCCCGAGTAAGTGCCCGCCCGTTGGCACACGTGTAAATGTGGCTGGGCCAAGCGGCGGCGCTGCCGCCAGTAGCCCAATTTCCGGAAAAAGTGCCAGTGGGCCCGGCCCACGGCCTGCGCCTCGGGCCACTGGCGGGCCAGCAAAAAACGCAGCCCCGCCACCCAGTCGAGCACCAGGCGCAACGCAAAGGCGCCGGCCAGCTCGCTCGGCGCCGCATTTTTGTAGAGCAGCGCCAGCCCGTTGCGAAAGTTGAGGTAGGTTTTACGCGGGCTCGACTTGGGTAGGGTACCGCCACCCACGTGCCACACGCTGGCCCCGCCGTGGTACCATACTTCGTAGCCTGCGTTCTGGGCGCGCCAGCAAAAGTCGATTTCCTCCATGTGGGCAAAAAACGCGGGCTCTAGGCCGCCCAGTTCGCGCCAGGCGCTTGCGCGCACCAAGCAGCAGGCGCCACTGGCCCAGGCCACGGGCCGCACATCGTCGTACTGGCCCCGGTCGGTTTCGAGCGTATCGAAAAGTCGGCCCCGGCAGAAGGGGTAGGCCAGCCGGTCGAGGTAGCCACCGCCGCCACCCGCGTGCTCAAAAAGAGTAGGGTCGCTGTAAGCCAATACTTTGGGTTGCACTGCCACAATGCGTTCATTGCTAGCTAGCAGCGCCCGCAGCGGCGGTAGCCAGCCGGGCTGCACGGCCACGTCGGAGTTTAGCAGCACAAAAAACGGGCTGTCGAGTTCGGCTAAGGCGCGGTTATAACCCTCGCAGAAACCCAGGTTTTCCTCAAAAAGCAGCAGCTCGACCTGCGGAAAACCGTGGCGCAATAGCGGTACAGAGTCGTCGGTCGAAGCATTGTCGGCCACTACCACGCGGGCACCGGCAGCGTGCGCCAGCACCGCCGGCAAAAACTGCCGCAAAAAATGCTCGCCATTGTAATTAAGAATCACAATGGCGACATCGGCGCAGGGGGTAGGCAAGGCGGTTGTCATGGCGCACACGGTGCGGCCACGACAACCGCCACCTGGCTTACGTTTCAAGCAAAAGACTACCCTCCGAAGTTGCTCAAGTCCAGGCCGGGCAGGTTGGGCAGCAGGCCGCTGGTTTGGCGCTGCAGCTCCTGGCGGGCCTGCTCGGCCACGGTTTCCAGGGCCTTGTTGACGGCCGCTACCACGAGGTCGGGCAGCATTTCACGGTCTTCGGGCGTCAGCAGCGACGGGTCAATTTCGAGCTTGGTTAGCATGCGGTGGCCGTTGGCCGTGGCTTTTACCAAGCCGCCGCCTGCCTCGCCAGTTGCGGTCAGGTGCTGTAGTTGTCCCTGGGCCTGCTGCATCTTGTCTTGCAGCTCCTTTACCTTGCCCATCATGCCCATCATGTCGAATGCCATAATCGTATCAGTTTAATTTCCAGTGCGCTGGAAAGAGAATTAATGAAAATAAGCTGCCCGCCACCTCCACTTTTACGCACCCTAATGGATGCGAAAAGCCAGATTAGCCAGTTAGCACACACCTAACCAGCCAAGCAGGTAAAAAGTGACGTGCCGCTGGCAAAACTACCGCTGCCAGCGCGCCGCCGCTCAGCGGCCGGTGGGCCCAAAGCGCTCCGTTAAAATATCGGAGGGGGGTAGGCCGCTGGCTTGCAATGCATTGGCTACCGTTTCGACCAGGCCGGTGGGACCACACACAAAGCACTGCGGGGTGGGGGGTAGGCGAGCCAGTACTTCGGCTACTAGCGCTGCATCAGGACGGTGTTGGTAGCCGGCCCAGCCCGGCGGGGCTTGGCGGGTATAGCTCAAGACTAGTTGGAAGGTGGGGTCGGACAGTGCCAGCGCAGTCAGTTCGGCCTGGTAAATAACATCTTCGGGCGTGCGCACTACGAGTAGCAGCAGCGTCGGCTCGCGCCAGCCCACCCGCTGGCGGTGCCGCAGCATGGCCATGAGCGGCACTACACCCGAGCCACCGCCCACCAGCAGTAGTGGCGGCGCGCCGGGCGCCCCGCGCCACACAAAGTAGCCCCCGATGGGCCCGCGCACCGTAAGCGCATCGCCCACCGCCACACCCTCAAACAGGTAGCCCGATACTTCTCCTTCGTCAATAAACTCCACGGTCAGCTCAATCTCGCCGGTCTGCTCGGGCGGCGACGCAATGGAGTAGCTGCGCTCGGCCTGGTAGCCGTCCTCGGCCGTGAGGCGCAGGTCGTAGTGCTGGCCGGCCAGGTGAGGTGTAAAGGCCGGCAGCGCCAGCACGAAGGTTTTCACGCGGGGCGTTTCGGGCCGAATGGCCGTCACCGTAGCCTGCTGCCAAGCTAGCCGGCTCATAGGCGCAGGGCGCCGCTGCCGGCCTCTTCATCGTCGTCGAGGTAGCGCTGCTCTTTCCACGGGTCGCCCCGCATGCTGTAGCCGGCGCGTTCCCAAAAGCCAGGCTCGTCTTGGGCCGTGAAGCGCAGGCCCTGCACCCATTTAGCGCTTTTCCAAAAGTAGAGGTGCGGCACCACCAGCCGGGCCGGGCCGCCGTGCTCGGGCGTCAGGGGCTCGCCCTCAAACTGCACGCCTACGAAGGCCTTGCCGCCCAGCACATCAGCCAGCGGCAGGTTGGTGGTGTAGCCGCCGTAGCTAAACTCGGTCACGAACTGCGCCTCGGGCTTCAGCTGGGCATGCTCCAGCAAGGTATCCACGCTCACGCCGCGCCAGTGGGTGTTGAATTTCGACCACTTCGTCACGCAATGAATATCCGGGTTGAAGTCCTGCATGGGTAGCTTATTAAACTCCTCCCAGCTCCACTTTACGGGCGTTTCTACCAAGCCTTCGATTCGAAACTCCCAATGGCTGAGCGCAATGCGGGGGGTAGGGCCCGCCGTAAGAACTGGAAAATCGGTGGTTTCGTACTGGCCCGGCGGCAGCTGGTGCGGGCTGCTGCGCTTGGGCCGAAAGCCCCGGTTGAAAAATGAATCGGCCATAAGAAAAAGCCAGCCAGTAGCCAGCCGAAATAGCAAGGAATGTAAGTTCAGCTTAAAACTAACGCATTTTTGTGCACCGCGTACCAGGCCGGGTAGTAGCGCGAACTTCGTAGTTCGCGTCTTCGAGCCAGTAGCATCGTTCTGAGACGCGAACTACAAAGTTCGCGCTACTACCCGGCCTGCCGAAACGCCAGCCAAACTACTAGCATGCAGACCCAAAAAAACTCAGCCTGACCAGCCGGATGAACCGACCAGCCAGGCTGAGCCAATACAGGGGGGTAGGCAGCTCTACGCCAAGTGACCGAGAGCGGTAGTCAGGGCCGCCAACACGGTTTGCAGGCTTTTCTCGGGCTCGGGACCGAGGTGAATGTGTAGGGCACGGCGGCCGTTGGCGCGCAGCGCTTCGAGGTCGCCCTGGGCCTGGGCATTCTCAAACGTGCCAAAGGTGTAGGTGCGGCCGGGCAGCGGCAGGTCTTGCGGGTGGTCGGCGGTGAACTGCACAAACAGGCCGCCGTTGGGGCCGCCCTTGTGGTACTGGCCGGTCGAGTGCAAAAAGCGCGGTCCGTAGCCCGACGTGGTAGCCACGCGCAGCTTGTCTTGCACCTGCTGGCGGAAGCTAGCGAGCTGCTCGTTGAGGCGCTCCGTTTCGTGCAGGTAGGCTTGCAGGGTCATAAAATCACCCGACTGGGCCTGCCCAAAAAACGCCTGCAATACGCCAGCGCCATCGGCCCCGGTCACGTCGCCGTAGTACGCCACGTCGTCTTGGGTAGCAGTGGGCTGGCCCGAGCTGGGCAGCTGGCCCTTCTCGGTTACTTCCTTCATCAGCTTGTCGGTGGCCGTTTTGGCGGCCTGCACGTTGGGCTGGTCAAAGGGGTTGATGCCCAGTGCGATACCAACTACCGACGTCGCAATTTCCCAGCGGTAAAACTCGCGGCCCAGGTCCAGCGCCTCTTTCAGGCGAATGATGATGACCGGGTGGCCAGCCTGCTCCAGCGCCGTCAGCTTGTCGAGGCTAGGCTGGTCCGTAAAGTCCTCGTAGCCCACGTACACAAATACGCGGTCGGTGCCGTACTCGTCGGGGCGGCCCAGCGGCTCGCCGGCCACCGGCAAAATGCCTTTGCCTTCTTTGCCCGTGCTTTCGGCCAGCAGCTGCTCGAGCCACAAACCCAGGCTGCTGAGCGTGTCGGGCGTGATGAGCGTGAGCTTGTCGCGGCCCTGCTGAGCTAGCACGCCCAGCGCCGCGCCCAATGCCAGGCCGGGGTTGCCGGCGACTGGGCCTTGCGAGCCGCACTCGTGCATCATCTCCACGGCGCCGCGCAGCAGGCCGCTGATGTTGATGCCATAAAGCGCCGCTGGCACCAGGCCGAAATACGTGAGAGCCGAGAAACGACCGCCTACCTCACTGAAATTCAGGAAGATTTTGCGGTAGCCTTCCTTGGTGGCCTGGTCCACAAACTTGGAGCCGGGGTCGGTAATAGCCACGAAATTTTCGCCAGCCTTGTCACCCTTCAGTGCCTTCAGCTTGTCGTAGAAATAGTCGCCGAATGCCAGCGGCTCGGCCGTGGTGCCCGACTTGCTGGCCACGATAAACAGCGTGTGGGCCAGGGGTAGCGATTTTTCCAGCTCGGCCACGGTGCCCGGGTCAGTGGTGTCTAAGATGGACAGTGGCAAGCCGCCCTCGCTGCTCTCAAACGAGCGCTCGAACACAATCGGGGCCATGGTGCTGCCGCCCATGCCCATCACTACTACATGCTGAAAGCCAGCAGCTTTTACCTCTTGCACAAACTGCTCAATCTCGCCCACGGCCTTGGTCAGCACCTCCGGGATGTCGAGCCAGCCCATGAAGCTGCGAATGCTCTGCTGGGCCTCGGCGTTCTGGGTCCAGAGGGTAGCGTCTTTTTGCCAAAAGCGAGTCGTGAAATCCTGGTCGTTGAGGGCCTGAATCTTTGCGTCGATTTCGGACTGGTACTGCCCTAAATGGTAGGTAGCAGCAAATGAATTATCGGGCATGAGGGTGTGGTATTGGTGAGGAGTAAGTAGTTAGTAGAACGTTCTATTCTTACTAGAACGTCACGTCATGCTACAACAAGCGGACGCCAGCTAAGCATGACGTTCCTTTGGCGCAGCATAATAAGCATTATTTCAAAATCGTGACAGTGCCAGTTTGGCTGAAATCCTGGCCGGCCTCGTCGCGCAGCGTTAGGCGCCACACGTAGGCCCCGTTTACCGGCGCATGGCCCCGGATGGTGCCATCCCAGGCTTGGGTGCGGTCGGTAGCGCGGAAAGCCTCCTGGCCATTCTTGTCGATTACTACGAAAGAAAAGTTGTTTAGGTAGCGCCCCTTTAGCTCCAGCACGTCGTTGAGGCCATCGCCATTGGGCGTAAACGCGTTGGGCACCACCAGCCGCGGCTGCCGCGCCAGGCTCACCACATTGGAGTAGCTCACGGTGCCGGTGGGCAGGCCCGCCCCGCTGGCTTCGAGGCGATAGCGCAGCACTTGGCGGTCGAGCGGGGGGGTAGGGTCGAGGTAGCTCAAGCCAGTGAGCGGGGCCGAAGTAGCCAGCACTGCGCCCGTAGGCCCCAGCGTGAGTACCCGGTAGCTCGCCCCCGCCGCCGGGCTGCCCGGCCCCCGAAACGCCGACCAGTTGAGCTGCGCCGTGAGGCCCTCCGGGTCGCCGGCCGTCACCGTCAAAATGCTGGGGCAGGTAGGGGGGGTAGGGGCCGACGAGTTGCCGCACACATCCTGCAGGCGCACCGCGTAGCAGGGCGGCGCGGCCAGCAGCGCCGCCAGCGAGGCAGGGTCGCGTAGGGTATCGGTGGCCGTGGGCACGGCCGAAAAGTCGAGCGCACCCGGCCCGCCCTGGCGGCTGTAGAGCAGCTGCCCACCGGCCGGCAGCGCCGCGCCACTGGCCGCTGTGGCCGTGAGCGTAAGCCGGCCCGCCAGGTCAAAGCTGGCGTTGAGCAGCGGCGTAGCGGGGGGTAGGGTCGAGGCTGCCAGCACGGTGGCTTCCTCCGAAAGCGCGGTGCTGCCCCCAGCCGTGGTGGCTTGCAGGCGGTAGGTGTAGCGGGTGCCGCACGTCACGGCCGCGTCGGCGTAGGTGCTGGTGCCGGCGGGCAGCGTAGCCAGCGGCGCGCCATTGCGCAGCAGCGTATAGCTGGTCACCGACCCAAACGCCAGCCAGCTTACGGTATTGACATTATTAGCCGAAGCGCCTGTGAGGCTGATGGCTGGCACTGGCTCCGAAAAAGTCGAATCGAGGCCGCATAAATCATAATTGGCCAGCCGGTACAGGCCTTGGGAAAGCATGCCCTGCGAATACGTAGTGGGCGAGGTAATTCCCACCACCGGCCGAAACCGCGT
>CAZZDR010000024.1:0-22207 GCA_964652535.1 uncultured Hymenobacter sp.
TGGCCAACTCCTAATTCATAACTTCTAACTCACAACTCCTTATGAAGTGGTGGAAATACCTGACCATTGGGCTGCTGCTCTACACCGCCATCATGGGCCTGTTGGGCCACGTGCCGCGCCTGGCCATTCTCAACGAAACGGAGCGCAACTTGTACTTCCACGTGCCGATGTGGTTCGGGATGACCATCATCTTGCTGGTATCGGTGGTAAACTCGATTCGCTACCTACGTAGCCCCAGCGCGCGCCTCGACATCCTGGCCCACGAGTCGGCCAAGACAGGCATTTTGCTCGGCGTACTGGGCCTACTAACGGGTAGCCTATGGGCCCGCTACACCTGGGGCACCTGGTGGACGACCGATGTAAAACTCAACTGCGCGGCCGTGACCATGCTCATCTACGCCGCTTACCTAGTTCTGCGCGGCGCGGTGCAAGACGAGCAACAGCGCGCGCGGCTCGCAGCCATCTACAATATTTTTGCGTTTGCAGCGGCCATTCCGCTGTTGTTTATCATGCCGCGGCTAGCGTCGGCGTCGCTGCACCCCGGTATGGGTGGCAATCCTGGCTTTAGCAAGTATGACCTCGATAGCGCCATGCGGCTGGTATTTTACCCCGCCGTTATTGGCTGGACGCTGCTCGGTGTTTGGATTACGGAAGTGGCTTGCCGCTTGGCCTTTGTGAAAGAAAAGATTTATGAAAATCAGCCCGATGAAAAACAACTTGCTTAGCCGTGTCTGCGCTTTGCTGTTACCGCTACTGCTGGTAGCAAGCGCAGCCCTGGCCCAAACCAATGCGGTAGCCGCCGACCAGCCCGAAATGGCCGACGCCCTGCGCGCTAGCGGCAAGATCTACGTGGTGGTGTTGGTTATCGTCATCATCGTCAGTGGCTTGCTAGCTTACCTGGTGCGCCTCGACGGCAAGGTGAGCCGCCTGGAGCGCGAGTTGGAAGAACGGTAGGTAACTTTATAGCAACGTTATGAAAAAGTCACACATTTTTATCCTGGTGATTATTGCAGCCGCTGTCGGCATCATTTTCACCACCATGGCGGATGCCAGCACGTATTCGACGTTCGCCATTGCCCGGCAGCAGGCGGCGGCCGGCAACCCGGCCAAAGTGCACGTAGTGGGTACCTTACCCCGCGATGCCGACAAGCGGCCCGTGGGCCTCGAGTACGACCCAGTAGTGAACCCCAATTACTTCGCCTTCACGATGGTAGATACGCTGCACGTAGCTCAGCGCGTAGTGTACCGCAACCCTAAGCCCCAGGACCTTGACAAGTCGGAGCAGGTGGTGATAGTGGGCGCCATGAACAACGGCGTGTTCGAAGCCGACCAGATTTTGACCAAGTGCCCCAGCAAATACGTGGAGAAAGACCTCGGTAAAACCGGTCCGCCGGCCACGGCTATGAACAACTAAGCTGGAATGACGTAAAACGAAAAGCAGAGAGCCCTGCCGAATCTCCTAGAGTTCGGCAGGGCTCTCTGCTTTTATAACGTAAACTTCAGGCGCTGATGGGGGTAGGGGCTGCGCTCTGGGGCTGTATAGTTTCCATCGTAGTTTTGAGCTTCGACTTGGCTGTGAAGCAGTTGAACGGAAAATATGGCTACTTGCTGAGGTAGCCGCTGCACGTACGGTATAAACTAAGTCCGCTATTAGTCATAGACTTAACTATTTTATTTCAGACTATTGTACACTTGTTTTCTTTCTAATTATACATGGCTATCAATACCCCTGAACTACTGCCGCTAACCCCGCTGGCTTGCGTGGTGGTAGACGACAATGAGATGAGCCGGCTCATGCTGCAGCACTATGTGGACATCACCGACGGGCTGACGCTGGCCGGCGCGTTTGCCGATGGGGTGAGCTACCTAAACTACTTCCGGGCCGGGGGCGTGGCCGACATACTGCTGCTCGACATCAACATGCCCGAGCTCACGGGCCTGGAACTGGTGCGCATCTTGCCCGCGCCGCAACCCGAAGTGGTGCTCGTGACCTCGCACCGCGACTACGCCGTCGATGCCTTCGAGCTACAAGTATCTGACTACCTGGTGAAGCCGCTCGATTACGTCCGCTTTATTCGCACCGTAGACCGTATTCGGAGCAAGCACGTCGCCCTACCCCCCCCGGCCGCCTCAACTGTGCCGACTCAGTTTCATGCCGACGACAATACGCTGTTTCTTAAGATAAATAACCGCCTGATGCGCGTCAACTTCGATGACGTGCTCTATATCGAGGCTATGTCGATGTACTCGGTGCTAGTGACGCCCAAGCACAAGCACATTGTGTACGCTACGCTCAAAACGCTGGAGGAAAAGCTGCCATTTGCACACTTTATGCGCGTGCATCGCTCCTACATGGTTAATATTCAGTGCATAGAGGCGGTAGAAGACAACCACCTGCAATTGCCCGGCGGCCACAACATTCCTGTGGCCAAGGCTTACCAAGAGGCTTTCTTCCGGCGACTGCGCGGCATCTAGCTGCCCTGCGCCCCCGGCTTTGCGGCAGCAGCCTGGTGAGCGGTTAGCTCGGCTGGCAAGGCGGCCAGGGTAGCTTCGACGGCCGCCAGTAGCTGCGCCACAGCGGCTTGGCGCACGGGCGCGTCGGGGGCGGGCAGCTGCCCGGGCGGCTCCTCCAGGGTGTGCACCGGGGCCAGCGCTGCCGTAATGCTGAGGGTGAGCAAGTTGGGCTTGATGTGGTGCACCAGCTCGGCTACACTGGCCCAGTCGTGGGCGGCGGCAGCAGCCCGCAGGCGTACCAAGTTGGGTGGTGTGTGCTTCAAAAACGACTGAATCATGCCAGCCACGAAGGCTTGATGGCCGCGGGCTTCCTGGTTGAGGCGGCTGAGGCTATAGGGGGGGGTAGGGGCTGGGGGCGCAGTGCGGTGTAGCAGCGCCGTAAGCTTGGCGTAGAGCTGCTCTTCGGCAAAAGGCTTGGCCAAGTAGTCGTCGAGGCCAGCGGCTAGGTATTGCTCATTTTCGCGCCGGAAAGCATTGGCCGTCAGCGCCAAAATGGGAGTAGCAGCCCGTTGTGGGTCGGGGTGCTGGCGCAGGTGTCGGCTCACCTCAAGGCCACTCATGCCGGGCAGCTGAATATCCATGAGGACTATGTCGTAAGGGTGTTGCTGCAGCAGGTGGTGGGCCGTGGGACCATCCTCGGCCTCTTCTACTAGCACGCCCCACTGCTGCAAATGCAGCCGCGCCACAGTGCGGTTGATAGGGTTATCCTCGGCCAATAACACGCGGCAGCCCCGCAGTTGCCCAGTATCGGCGGGCAGGAGGGGGGTAGGGACTGGCGCGCTGGCGCGCGTCAGCGGCAGCGTAAATGAAAACGTGCTGCCCACGCCAGGCGTGCTAGCCACGTCGAGCCGGCCGCCCAGCTGCGCCACCAGCGCCCGGCTGATGCTCAGGCCCAGGCCCGTGCCGCCGTAGCGCCGGCTAGTATCGGCGTGCGCCTGCGTAAAGCGCTCGAAGATGCGTCCCAGGGCCTCCGACTCGATGCCCATGCCCGTGTCATGCACCTCAAAGCGCACGTGCAGCTCGGTTGCGCCCTCGGCCACTACCTGGCTGCGCAGCCGCACCCCGCCGCTGCTGGTAAACTTGATGGCGTTGCTGAGCAGGTTGAGTAATATCTGGTTGAGGCGAACCGGGTCGCTGAGCACCCAGGGCGCCTCGGAGTGTTGAAAGTGCTCGATAGTAAAGGACAGGCCTTTTTCCTGGGCCTGCAGCGCCAGCGGGGCCATGGCCTGCTGAACTGCCTCATGCAGGTGAAAAGCCATCTGCTCGAGAGCCAGCTTGCCAGCCTGAATTTTCGACACGTCGAGCACGTCGTTGAGAATGCCCAACAGGTGTGTGCCCGAACTGCTAATGGAGTGTACAAATTCCCGTTGCTGCTGGTCGAGTGCCGTTTTGGCCAGCAGCCCAGCCATGCCCAGCACCCCACTCATAGGCGTGCGTATTTCGTGGCTCATAATGGCCAAGAAGCTCTCGCGTGCCTGAGTCGCTTCTTCGGCAGCCAGCTGGGCTGCTTTGAGGGCCGTGATGTCGGTGCTCACGCCCAGCACCTGCACCGTACCATCGGGCCGCACCAATGGGCGCTTTACGCTGTAAAACCATCGCTGCTCGCCAGTAGGCAGCGTTACCGATTCTTCGGCTTGCACCTCTTGGCCCGTGCGCAGCACCTGGGCATTCACAGCGGTCTGCTTGGCGTGCTCGCAGGCTCTCATCCGCCGCAGGCGCTCGTCGGCGGGCAGCGGCGCGCGCTGGGTTTCCAGCTCCAGCAAGGCTTTGTTGCCAAACACGACCTGCCCGGCCGCATCGCGCACATAGATAGGATTTGGGCCCGTATCGAGCACATTTTGCATAAATTCCTGGTGCTCGCGGCGGGCGGTTTCGCTCCGCTGGCTGCGCTCCTCGGCCAGCACGCGGGACGTCACGTCGAGGCCGCAGCCCAGCATGTAGGCGTAGCCAGGCGTAGTCTCGGGCAGTAGCTTAAACTGCCGTTGGTGGTACACCGAGCCGTCGGCCGTGGGCGTGCAGTCATCCCAAAAAACGGGCTCAGTGCTCACCTGCGCCAGCTCAAACATGCGGTTGCGCTGCGTGGCCAGGCCCAAGGGAAAGCCGTAGCGCGCGCAGTATTCATCAATGGTGCGGCCCAGCAGCCAAGCACGTTGGTCGGGGTCGGGCACCGATTGCGGATTAACGTATAGGTAGCGGCGCTGCTCATCGAGCACTACTATCTCGACTGGTACCTCATCCAGCAGGGTTTCGTAGAAAATGCGCTGCGTTTCGCGCTGGTTTTGAACCTGGTAGTAGTCCGTTACTTCGCGGTAGCTAAGCAGCCAGCCAGGAGCATCGCCCAGTGTAATGGCCCGCATATCGCGCTCTACAATGCGGCCGTTGGCTAGTTGCAGCGGGCGCTTATCGATGGGCGTAGTAGCTTCCTGCGTTACATCGGCGTCGTAGGCGAGCGGGTCGGCCATGTGCCCGCGCACCAGCGCCACCAGCTCGGCTATGGGCTGCCCTAGCCACTGGCCGGCCGGCCGCGGCAGGTCGAAGAGTTCGCACACCCGCTCGTTGATGAGGACTACGCGCATATCGGAGCTCACCAGTAGTAGCCCTTCGTGCAGGTTTTGGGTGAGTGCTTCGAGGTGCTGGCGCGCCAAAGCCGCCTCGGCGCGTGCCTGCAGCAACTCCTGCTCTAGCTGAGCTAGCCGGCCAGGGGGGGTAGGAGCTGACAAAAGGCCATCTGCCGCGCGCAGTAGGGAACCGAGAGTTTGCATGGCGTGTAGAATCTAACGGATATTCAAGGTAAACAAAAAAGCTGGTCGGCTGGTCATAACCGGTCCACCGCATTCTGCCTACCCTGCCCGCTGGGCGGTACCTTTGCCAAAAAACTAGCTAGCTTGTGAATTTACTAATCGGAAACATCGGCCAGGCCAGCGTCATCGTGGCCTTCGTGGCGGCGGCAGTAGCGGCCTACGGCTACTTTCAGGCGGCGCGCGGCCGGGCACTGGGCCAAGCCGACGCCAGCTGGCTGCGGCTGGCCCGCGGCGCGTTTTTCGCGCATGGCGCTGCCGTGCTGGTAGTGGTTGGGTGCTTGTTCAACATCATCTACTTGCACCGCTACGAGTACTACTACGCCTGGTCGCACTCTAGCAACCACTTGCAGGTGCAGTACATGATTTCCTGCTTTTGGGAAGCCCAGGAGGGTAGCTTCCTGCTCTGGATATTCTGGCACGTGGTGCTGGGACTGGGCATTATGAAATTTAATAAGCAGTGGGAAGCGCCCGTGCTGGCCGTGTTTGCTACTGTGCAAACCTTCCTGGTTAGCATGATTCTGGGCGTAGTGGTCGGCGGCCTCAAGATTGGTTCGTCGCCGTTCATCCTGCTGCGCGACTTCCTCACCGACCTGCCGGTGTGGAAAACGCAGCCTGATTTTGTGCCTAAGGATGGCACCGGCCTTAATCCGCTGCTCCAGAACTACTGGATGGTAATTCACCCGCCGACCCTCTTCTTAGGCTTTGCCCTTACGCTGGTGCCGTTCGCGTTTGCCATCGCGGGTCTCTGGAAAAAAGAGCTAACGAGCTGGGTGAAGCCGGCCCTGCCCTGGACCGCTCTGGGCGGCGCGGTGCTAGGCGTGGGCATCATGATGGGCGCCTACTGGGCCTACGAAACGCTAAACTTTGGCGGTTTCTGGAACTGGGACCCCGTCGAAAACGCCGTATTCATTCCTTGGCTAGTACTCATTGCGGCCCTGCACGCCATGGTGCTGTGGCAGCGGCGGCGCACGGGCCTGCGCACTGCCTACGCCCTGGTAGTGGCCACGTTTGTGCTTATCCTTTACGCTACTTTCCTCACCCGCAGCGGCGTGCTAGGCAACGCCTCGGTACACTCGTTTACGGACCTGGGTTTATCGGGCCAGCTCATTATTTACTTGGCGTTTTTCGCGGTGGGCGCTATCGCGCTGCTGGCTTACCGCTGGAAGAGCATTCCGATTACGGAGAAAGAACTGACCGCTTACAGCCCCGAGCTGTGGGTGTTTGTGGGCGCTACGGTGCTGTGCTTGGGCGCATTTCAGGTAGTGGCCACTACCAGTATCCCGGTGTATAACGCCTTCCTAGGCTTTATCGGCATTAAGTCGAACCTGGCACTGCCTGCCGATCAAATTCAGCATTACACCCGCATTCAGCTGTGGGTAGGCGTGCTCATCGGCCTGCTGTCGGGTGTGGCGCAGGTGATGTGGTGGCGGCCAGCCAAGGAGTCGGTGCTCAATAGCTTGGCTACGCCTACTATGCTGGCGCTGCTGACTACGGCGCTGGTGGTGCTGCTCACGCGCTACTTTGGCCACGCCATGTCGGGCCCCTACGTGGTGCTGCTGCTGGCGGGCTTGTTTGCCATCATGACCAATGCCAGCACCCTGTTTGGGCTGTGGCGGCGCGGCGTCACGCTCTCGGGCGGGGCAGTGGCTCACCTGGGCATTGCGCTGATGCTGCTTGGTATCCTGGGTTCTGCGGGCTACTCCAATACCATTTCGCGCAACGTGAGCGGCAAGCTCATTTCGCGGGAGATGAACGACAAGGACAACGAGGAAAACGTGCTGCTGTGGCGCAACGAAACCGGCGCTATGAACGGCTACGACGTGACCTACACCGGCCAGTACTTTGACGTGCCCGGCGTGCCCGACTACGTGAACACGACCTTGCTCTACCGCACCGATGACGAGTACAAAGCTGTGGCCCGTGCCGACATCAAAGGCAATGGCCAGACGCTGTACCGCACTGGCGACACGCTCACCATCCGGCCCGAAAACACCTACTACCGTGTCGAGTACAAGGACAAGAAAACGGGTCAGCAGTTTACACTCTATCCCCGCGCTCAGGTCAACGAAGAGATGGGTGGCCTGTTGGCTTCGCCGGCGCTCCAGCGCTTCTGGGATCACGATATTTATTCGCACATTTCGTCGGTGCCCGACCCACGCAAGGAAATTCCGTGGTCGCCCGCCATTCCGCACGAGCTGAGTGTGGGCGATACGCTGTTTTTGAACGACTACTTTGCCGTGTTCCGGGCCATTGAGCAGGCGCACGAGGTGCCGGGCATCAAGCTACTGCCCGGCGACATTGCCCTGCAGGCTGACATGATTGTGACCGGTGAGCGCGGCAAGCAATACCACGCGCACCCTGTATTCTTGCTGCGCGACCGCGAGGTAGGCCATGTGCCCGAGATAGTAGAGGACCTAGGTCTCAAGCTCACCCTCGACCAGATTGACCCGGTGAAGGGCAAGTTTACCTTCGCTATCAGCACTACTGGCAAGGACTACATTATTCTTAAAGCCACCGAAAAGCCCTTTATCAACCTGCTATGGGGCGGCACCCTGCTCATGGGCTTTGGGCTGGTGCTGAGTATGCGCCAGCGCCGGGCGGCCCGCGCCGAAGCACCGGTACCTACTCCCCGCTCGGGTCGAGCCGGAGCTGTACGCCCCCAGGCCGTTGCCTAAAATTTGCCGATAGGCAGGGGGATAGGGCCCACCGCCTACCCCCCTGCTGCACACTAAAAAAGGCCACCCTTTCGGGTGGCCTTTTTTGTGGCATGCGCACAAAAATCTATTTTGTAATGGCCAGCTGGCGGGTCAAGGTTTCTGCACCGTTGCGCACCTGCAAGTGGTAGAGGCCGGGCGCCAGGCTGCTGAGGTTGAGCGGATTGGTGAAGTTGTCGCGAGCCGTGCCTGTGTACACCGTCTGGCCCAGCACGTTAGTCACCTGCACACTCAGGCCGCTCTTGGCATTGGCCCCGTGGATTTCAAGGTCAAATACACCTGTGGTCGAAGGATTCGGGAATACTGTAACGGCTTGCAGCAACGCCGCCGAGGTAGTGGCCGTCACCGTCGAGGCCGTGATGGTAAGGTCGTCGATGTACAGATTACCCTGGCTAGCCGCGCTAATGGCGTGAAAACCCACGTACTGCGTGCCCGCGCCCGGCGTAAACACGGCCACGACTGGCGTCGAGGCGCCGTTGGCCAGCGCGTAGGCCGTATTGGTAATGTTGGCGTTGGTGTAGAGCGTGGTCGTTTGGCCGGCGGCGGTGGCCGTGGGGCCAGCTTTTACTTCGAGCTGCTCTACGTAGCTGGAGGGGCTACCCGCGATGCCTTCGCCGCGGTACCGAAACGCCACCTGGTAGCGCGTGTTAGCCGTCGTGGTCAGGGCTGGGGTAAAGAACCAATCGTTGGCTGCCTGGCTATTAGCGAGGGCGCTGGTGTAGCGCATAGCATTGGGGCTAGAGCTGGGGGTAGTCTTGGTAATGGCCCAGGTAGCGCCATCGCCATTGCTGTCGAGGATAGTAATGCCGCAAGGCAGCGGCTGGCCCGGCAGCAGGGCATCAAAATTCTGGGTATAAGGAAACGCCGTAATGGCCGCCGTTGGGTCGCAGGCCGTCACAAAGCTGACCACAGCTGTGAGCAGGCTGGTGCCGCCGCCGGTGCAGTTGCTACGCACGTACACATCGTAGGCGGTGGCCGAGCTCAGCCCGGTTAGCGTCACGGGCGAGGTAGTAGCAGTCACAGTAGTGCCGCCCGCGTTGGGGTTGAAGCCCGCCGGGCCGTATACCAATTGGTAGCCCGTGCTGCCGGTGGCCGCCGTAAACGCTACCGTGGCTGAGTTGGTAGTAGTAGCAGTCACGCTCACGGCCGTGGGCGGGTCGCAGGTAGTCGCCGCACCTAGCTGCACCTCAATGGCATAGCGGTAGGGTATGCCATATTGGCTCAGGTCGTACCAGGGCGCGCTGCCCGTAAAGGATTGGTAGAAAGTGCTGGGCCGCAGTGGGTCCTCTACCTGCAGCAACAGGCCCGCGCCGCCCGTGCTGGTTTCTTGCATGCCGATGTAAAACGAACCAGCGGGCACCTGGATGCCTCCCAGGCTTACCGTTACGGCCCCGCCATCTGCCGTCCGCGTCTGGTTGGGTGAGGTGTATAGCACATTGCCGGGTATTCCGCCCGAGCCGGTGGCGTCATACACCAGCACTTTGTAGGTAATCGGCTGCGTTACGTTGCTAAAAAGGCTTCTGAGCAGCAGCACAGCGTTGGTAAGGGTAGTAGCCCGGGCCACGGTGAATTTAACTGCATGTACGCCACCAGCCATTGCACTATCGACATCGGCGTAGTAAAACTGGTTATCGGTGGGGTTGATGTACGATAGGCGGTCCGCCGTCACAAGCTGCGTGTAGGTAGCTGCATTATTAGCCGCGTTGCCATCGCCAGCCACCGTGGTCGTTACCGTAAGGTTGTTGGTGCCCGTGGCCAGTGTGGCGGGGTAGGCCGCAAATGTGATGGTAGTCGAAGCACTAGGAGCCAGTGAGGCAATAGTTTGGGTGTCGGAGAAGGTATTTGCGCCCGTCACGCTCAGGGTCACAGGTACATTGCTGAGGGCCTGGTAGCCATTGTTAGTCACCACAGCCTGCACAGTATGGGGTAGGGCCGTGGGGGTGGCAATTTCACCCAAGGTGTAGATGGCCGTAAGAGCCGCATCGGTAGCCAGCGCCTGCTCAAAGTGGTACGTGCGCCCCGCATCGGGCCTGGCGCCTTTGGTAATGTCGTGGGCGTTGTCGCCGTAGTTAGTATTTTGAAAAGTGGTGGTGCTCCACGGGGCATTCACGTCTTTCAGGCCGAGCAGTAACTGCCCATTAGCCTGCCCCGAGCCCTTCAGCCCTACGTTGGCGAAGCGAATACCCGCCGCACCAGTGCCTGCTGTGGCTTGGCCATATATAAACTCAATTGTATTAGTTGTTTCGTACAGCTTGAGTTGAAAGCTGAAATTGGCATACTGCGTGGGGTTTGCTACGTCGCGGCCCACGCCCGCTTTGTCGGCCACGTTGCGCCACTGAATGGTGCATACCCGGTTGGGGGCCGTGCCGCTGGTCAGCATCCGGTAATCGACTGGGCCCGTGCCCGGCACCAGGTCAAGGTTGAAAGGCATGAGTAGATTCGTGTTGGCCGAATTAGTGCTTGCCAACGGGTCGAGGCCAGTCTGCCCCGAATTGTCATAATACAGCGCCGCAGTGGAGGGCGCCGCGCTACCCAAGCGGATAATGCCGTTGGTATTGAAAATAAACTGCGTAAAGTTGCTGCCATTAAACCCAAACGTGAACCCGATATTTTGGGCTGCCGAGTTGGCATCATCCGTGTTGGCTGTGGCGATGGCGGTGCCCGCAGTGCCTAAGTCGGTGTAGCTGCCAGCCACGTTGGTAGCCGAGGTAGGGGTGTAGGTCAGCGTTTGCGCCTGTGCCGCCGCCGCGCTGCCCAAGAGCAGTCCCGCCAGGCCCAGCTGCCGCAGCCGCTGGCCCCAGGCTTTGGCCCGAGAGTAAATAGTTGTCATTGGTAGAAGAGGGGGAAAAGATGAAACGGATAGGGTGAAAAATAAAAGACGAAGAATAGCTACCAAGGGTGGCTATTCTATGAAAAAACAAGGGGTAGGGATTGCAACACTAAGATGCCACCTTTTCGGCGCGTAGCGGGCGGGTTTTCGACCAGCGCCACCTTTCAGCAGTCAGATAACGAGCGCCAGTAGCCCAGCGCCGTACTTTACGGTGTTTATGGCAAGAAGTGGTGATTCAGTAGTACGCATCGGTTTCTTCGGCGCTGGGCGGGTAGCGGCAGCGCTGGCTCCGGCGCTGGCGGCTGCCGGTTGCTCAGTAGTATTTGTGGCTAGCCGCACTCCAGGCCCCGCCAAGGCGCTGGCCGCCCAGCTGCCCGGCTGCCTAGCCCTGCCCTTGGTACAAGCGCTGGCCGCCCCGCCGCCAGCCGATGTGTATTTGCTGGCTGTGCCCGACGCGGCCGTGCCCGCTCTGGCGGCGGCTGGCGGCTGGCCAGCTGGGGCCGTGGTGGCGCACTTGGCCGGAGCGCTGCCCTTAGCAGTTTTTGAGCCGCCGGGAGGGGTAGGGCGCGGGGTGCTCTATCCGCTTCAAACCTTCAGCCCAGGCCGCACTATCGACTGGCCGGCCGTGCCGCTATTTATAGAAGCCACCGACCCGACTACCGAGGCGCAGCTCCTAGCCCTAGCCCAACGCCTTAGCGAGCGCGTGGCGGTGCTGGCCTCCAGCCAGCGGCTACAGCTGCACCTGGGGGCCGTGTGGGCCAGTAATTTTACCAATCACCTATTGGGCGTGGCCCAGGCCGTACTGGCCGAAGCCAACCTGCCTTTCGAGCTGCTACACCCACTGGTGCACGAAACCGTAGCTAAGGCCCTGGTTGCCCAGCCCTCGGCGTTTGGGGTGCAAACGGGGCCGGCTGTGCGCCAAGATGCGCCTACGTTGGCTGCCCACACGGCGGCGTTGGCTGCTCACCCGGCTTGGCAGGCCCTATATGCTGGGCTTACGGCCAGTATTCAGGCGGCCGCGGCGGCGGGCGCCTAATGCAGCGGTGGGTGCCTTAACTTTGTGTATTGCATCAAGCCCGCTGGGCATTTCTATTTTGACTCCCTCCACTATTATTTTTCAGTTTCAAGACGGTCAGCCTGCCCAGACGCACGTGGCCGTGAGCGGCGAGTCGGTGCTCGACGTGGCGCTCAACAACGGCATTCAGCTGCAGCATAACTGCGGTGGCGTGTGCGGGTGTAGCACCTGCCACGTCTACATTGACCGGGGGGGCGACACGCTACCCGAGATTTCGGATAAAGAAGAAGACTTCATCGACCGGGCCATCAGACCGCGCCTTACCTCGCGCCTGGCTTGCCAATGTGTGCTGCCCAACGAGGCTTTGGAACTAGTTGTAACCATACCTCCCCAAAACTTCTTGGGCCACTAAAGAGCAGATGAATAAAAAATCTTGAATTTATGAGTTGAGCACCTCTGCTTACATAGATGTTTTTGTAAAGCATTGATTTTTAATTCATAGGCTTCAATTCATAACTCATAATTTACATAAAATGAACCACTACGAGCCGCCCATCCAGTGGGCCGACCACGAAGACGTTGCCATAGCACTGTACGAAAAGTATGGCGATGACTTCACGGAAGCCAAGATTTACCGCATTCGTTTTACCGAATTGCTCGATTGGGTGCTGGAATTGCCTAACTTTGAGGGCACACGCGAACAGGCCAACGAGGGGCACTTGGAGCAGATACAGGCCAAGTGGGTGTACGAGTGGCGCGACCACCAGTAGCAGCCAACCTCACTTGACCAGTTTGCGTATGACAAAACCACTGGCAGTAAAGGCACCAGTTCTTTTTGCCACGCGAGTGGCAGCCTCTTTTTTTTTATTTGCCAACCACCATGAAGACGGGGACAGTAAAATTTTTTAATGAAGCCAAAGGTTTTGGTTTCATTACCGATGACAATACGAAAGAAGACTTTTTCGTACACATCACAGGCCTCAACGGCGGCCAGATTCAGCAGAACGACCGCGTAGAGTTTGAAACGCAGGAAGGCCGTAAGGGCGTAAATGCTGTGAACGTAAAGCGCGTATGAGCTAGCTGAACAGCTACGCACTGTTTTTGCTAAAAAGCCCCCGCCGGTTACCGGTGGGGGCTTTTTGTATGGGGTAGGGCAGGCTGGCCACGCCGTATCTTCGGGTTTTTGCACCACCTGCTATGCCTATAGCCCCTCTGCCTGCACCTGCTACCGGGCCGCCCCCGGGCGATGCCGATGGCCTGGTGCCCGCTACCCCCGTCCCCACGGGCCGGCTGGTGCACGCGCTGCCGGGGCTGGTGCGCTGGCCCAACCTAGCCATCATGCTGCTGAGCCTAGTACTGGTGCGAGTGCTGCTGCTGCCGGGACAGCCGCTGCCGGCCGTGCTGCTGGCCCCGCGGTTTGGGCTGCTGGTGCTGGCGGCGCTGGCTGTGGCGGCGGCCGGCTATATTATCAATGATTATTATGACGTTAAAATTGACGCCATCAACCGGCCCACCCGGCTGATAGTGGGGCGGCTGCTAAGCCGCCGCCATGCCATGCTAGCCCATGTGGTGCTAAGTGGTGCCGGAGTGGTGCTGGCCACTGCGCTATCGGGACGGCTGGGCGTCGTAACGCTGGGCGCCGCGCTGCTGCTTTGGGGCTACTCGGCCCGGTTCAAGCGCCTGCCGCTGGTGGGTAATATCAGCATTGCTACCCTCACGGCAGCCCTCATTTTGCTACCCGCGCTGCTGCCTGCCCCTACCCCCGACGGCCGCCTCAAAGCCGTGTGGCTGTATGCGCTAGCGGCTTTTTTGCTCACGGTGGTGCGCGAAATTGTGAAAGACCTGGAGGATATGCGCGGTGATGCGCAGCATGGCTGCCGCACGCTGCCGCTGGTGTGGGGGGTAGCACGCAGTAAATGGGTGGCCGGGTTTTTCGTGCTGTGCCTGGGGGTATTGGTGCTGGGGGCTAGTGGGCAGCTGCTAGCTTGGGGCCGCTGGCTGCTGGCGGCGTGGTTGCTGGCTTTGGTGCTGCTGCCGCTGGGGTGGCTGGCCCACCTGCTGCTACGCGCCGACCGCCGCCGCCACTTTCGGCAGCTCAGCGCGTGGTGCAAGGCCATTATGCTGGCCGGGGTGCTGAGCATGATGTTGGTGTAAACTAACCTTAACAGGTGATTGTGAGGTGCGGCCAACTAGTGCGTAAACTTTCGAGCGGGCGCGCTGGGGTAGGGGCAAAATACGTTTGGTTTATTATCTCAAATATCCCACCTTTACGATTTTACACACAGACTGTAATAGTTAATTAGCAATAGGTGCTAGTATCTTAATTTTTGAGTGCTAGTAGGTGGTAGCTTGTCTTTAATTGCAGCTAGGTGTTACTAATTGATTTTCGTTAAGGGTTCTTTTATGCCTGGTTCTAGTCCGGTGCAGTTGGATAGGTGGGCAAGGTGGTGGGTGTTGTTGGTACTACTGCTGAGTGGGCCGCTAGTAGCACATTCTCAACAAGCTGCTGTGCGTGGCCATGTAGCTACTCTAGCCGGTACAGCTATTGAGCTGGCCACCATAGTGCTGCACCGCGCCGTCGATTCGGTGGCGGTAAAAACAGAGTTTAGCGATGCGACTGGCGCGTTTCGGCTGGAGGCGGTCGATGGCCAGCGCTATTTAGTCTCGGTGACGCATATAGGCTACACGTGGCACTGGAGCTCGGCTTTTATGGTGCCAGCGGCAGGGCTGGAGCTATCGACGATAGTGCTGGCCCCTAGCCAAACCACTACGCTGCAAGAAGTGACCGTGGCAGGTCGCAAGCCACTGTTTGAGCACCAGGTAGACCGCACCGTGGTCAACGTGGCCGATAGCCCACTTTCGGCCGGGGCCACCACACTCGATGTGCTGGGCCGCTCGCCGGGCGTGACCACCGATGAGGCAACTGGCTTGGCCCTACGCGGCCGTCTGGGCTTGCTGGTGGTAGTAGATGGTAAGCGCGTGCCGCTAACCGGCGGCGAGTTAATCGAGTACCTGCGCGCACTGCCCGCCGAGCAGGTGCAGCGCCTAGAGCTAATTACGAACCCGCCCGCCAGCTACGATGCCCAAGGCGGGGCCGGCGTCATTGCCATTACCCTCAAAAAAGACCAGAGCCTGGGTGCTAATGGCAGCGCCAATGCCAGCTACGGCCACGGCGAATATGGCAAGTTTACGGGGGGCATGGCCCTGAACTACCGTCGCAAAAACCTCAACCTCTACGGCACCTACGCCTATGCCGACCGGCAGGGCTTCACGCGCCTCGACTTTGACCGCCAGTACACAGCTTTGGCGCAACAGCCGGCAACCAGCAGCCAGGTGGCCAGCGAGCGGCTCACGTTGCTGCGTTCGCACACCGCCAAGGTGGGCCTCGACTTGAACCTGAGCCGACGCACGCTACTGGGCATGTCGGTGAGCGGGCTAGCCAGCCAGACTAGCACCACTACTAACTCGAACATTCAGTTTTTTGACGCCCTCCGCCAGCCAACCATGCGCTACAGCTCCCTGGCTGACCAAGACATTAAACGGCCCAATGGCAGCGTGAACCTGAACCTGCGCCACGCCTTTGCCGACTCGGCCGGGGCAAGCTCCCTAGCGTTTGATGCCGACTACGCACGCTACAATACTACTCGCTTACTGGGGCTGCGCACCTACTTCGACATGCCTACCCCCAATACACTGCTGGGCGGCGACCAACGAAGTAACCTCGATATAGGGGCCGCAAAGGTCGATTACAGCCAGCCCCTGCCTCACCGGGCGCGGCTAGATGCTGGGGCTAAAGTGACGCGCATTGCCTCGGATAACACCACAGTATTCGTGAATACAGTGGGTGGGGTGAGCACCGTTAACCCTGACATTTCTAACGAGTTTCAATACCACGAAAACGTGAATGCGGCCTACGCTACCCTATCGGGCGAGCGGGGAGGCACCACGCTGCAAGCTGGCTTGCGCGCCGAGCAAACTAACACTTTAGCTACCATGAGTGGGGGTAGCACCCGCGAGCGGCACTACCTGCAGCTGTTTCCCAGCGTGCTGGTGCAGCACACTATCAATGAGCAGCACGCGCTGGCGCTGGCGGCGGCACGGCGCATCGACCGACCCAGCTACGGGCAGCTCAACCCGCTGCGCGCCTATGTCGACGCCACCTCTTACATCGCTGGCAACCCCGACCTGGTAGCTAGCACCAGCTACAATGTGGAGCTGACGCATACTTACAAGCAGAAATTCAGCACCGCCTTGGCCTATTCGCGCACCGACCAACCCATTGTGTCTGCGGTGCAGCTTTCGCCCGATGGCGGCCGGGTGGTAGTGAACCGCGACGTAAACCTGACGGTCCGTCACTTCTACACGCTCACGCTCACCGCACCGTTGGAGGTAGCCAAGTGGTGGACGCTCTACGCCAACGGCTTATTCTACTATAACCACTACGTGGGCAGCCTCGAAAATACGTTTCTTGACCGTGGCCAGTTTGCGTGCAGCCTCACGCTCAACAACAGCTTTACCTTGCCTGGCGGCTGGTCGGCCGATGTCAACGGGCTCTACGATTCGCGGCAGGTGGGCGGCTTTCAGCTGTTGCGGGCGCAGGGCCAGGTGGTGGCCGGCGTGCAGAAAACCCTGTGGCACAAGCAAGGCACGCTGCGCCTGAACATGAGTGACATTTTTTACACTACCCCCGCCCGCGTCACCTCTACCTACCTCAATTTTAGCGAGTATTTCCGCTCGCGCACCGATTCGCGGGTGGTTACGCTGGCGCTTACCTACCGCTTTGGCAATGGCAAAGTAGCTGCCGCCCGCAAGCGCGCCGCTGGGGCCGACGAGGAGCTGCGCCGGGCCGCCGGCCAGTAAATGAGCAAGTGATGAGGCGCGTAAGTAGTTGACTGGTTAGCAGCACGTGGATAATAAAGCGCTGTTAAGTCAACCGCTGGCAGCCCTTTTGCGTTGAGGTTCCAACTCACGTTTACTTTCTGTTGTCTATGCGCTTTTTTCCGCTATTATTGGCTGGTATGCTAGGTAGTGCCCTTGTGGGCCAAAGCCAGGGCCTACCGGCCGGCCAAACCGATACCCGCAAGCCCCCCAAGAAGATTACGATTCTGCCGGTGCCGGTGCTGTTTTACCAGCAGGAAACCGGCGCGGGTTATGGCTTGGGCGGCCTGCTGAGCGGCCGGCTGGGTACCGACACCCTAACGCGGGCTTCCAACGCACGCGTCCAGTTCTGGACCACCCAGAAAAGCCAGTCGCTGGTGCAGTTTGTGCACACCATCTACTCGCCGGGCGAGAAGTACTACCTGAACGGCGAGATTAGCTCTTATAAAAACCGGCTCTACTACTTCGGTATCGGCAACGATGCACCGCAGGTGCGGAACAGTAACCGCTCTTTTCTCGATTTTCAGCTGTTCATCATCAACCAGCGCATTCAGAAAAGCATCGCCAAAAACCAGTTTCTGGGTTTGCAATACCGCCTGTCGCGGGTCTATAATCTGAGCCAGGAGCAGGGCCGGGTGAATGACGACGGCGACCAGATTAACCCGACCGGCGACCCGGCCACACGGAATTACTTTAACCTGGACCCGCGCCTCGACCAGCGCCAGCGGCTCAATTTCAGCCTCTCCGGCGTGGGCCCGGTGTACACCTACGATAGCCGCGACGTGGCCCTGGCTGCCTCCCAAGGTAGCCTACTCGACTTGCAGGTAATGTTCAATGGCAAGTTTGTGGGCTCCGACTACAACTTCGTGCGCTACCAAATTGACGCCCGGCACTTTCAGCCTATTTTTTCCAAAAAGACTATCCTGGCGCTGCAATTTCTGGGGCAGTTTCACTCGGGCAACGTACCCTGGTACGGCCTAGCCGGGCTGGGCGCTAACCTGGGCGGCACGCTTTATAACAATGCCAACCTGATGCGCGGTATTTACGAGCAGCGCTACCGTGACCGCCAGATGATGACGGCCCAGGCCGAGCTGCGCCAGCACTTGTTCTGGCGTATCGACGGGGCCGCGTTCCTAGGTGTGGGGCAGGTAGGTAACAACATCAGCGACTATAGCCTGGGTGGTTTGCACACAGCCGGGGGGGTAGGGGCTCGCTTTAATTTTATTCGCCGCGACCGCGTAAATCTGCGCTTCGACTACGCCTTTGGTACCGACCCGGGCTTCTACTTTGCCATCGGCGAGGCTTTCTAAGTCAGTATTGCTTCAGAAATGAAGACCGCGCTCCTGTTTCGGGAGCGCGGTTTTTTTGTTTTTAGACTAATAATATTAGCTAAACATTCATTGTATTTAATTTATTGATTTACAAAGTTTTACATAAAATAAATAATGGTTTAATGATGAATTTTCAGAAAAGAAGTAAAAATTATTGCCTCAACTGTCATCCTTGCGCGAGGTGGGGCGTACACAGCTTTCACTATGGACCAACTTGCTACGCCAGCCCGCTTTCACGCCACGCGTGAGGCGATGGCCGCCCCGCCGGCCCTGCTGCCCCAGCCTCCCACCGAAGAGCAGCTACTACATCAAGTCGAGTGGGACCTCCACTGCCAGCTACCCCCTCCCAACGCGGCGCTGCAAGCCTGTGTCATCATTCCGGCCAAGGATGAGGCAAGCAACCTGCCTGCTACCTTAGCTGCCCTAGCCGCCCAAACTACCCTGAGCGGGCAGGCACTACCCAGCGGCATGATAGAAGTAATAGTGCTGGCCAATAATTGCCTCGACCACACGGCTGCTACCGTGCGAGAGGCTGCTCAGCGGCATCCTAACCTAGTCTTGCATGTAGCCGAGGTGCAGCTGCTGCACCCGCAGGCGCATGTGGGCCGTGCACGTCGCTTACTGCTCGATGCAGCAGCCTTGCGGCTCGAATCGACTATTGGGCCCACCGGCGTGCTGCTCAGTACCGATGCCGACACGCTAGTGGCCCCTACCTGGCTGGCCGCTACCCTTCGCGAAATAGAGCAAGGTGCCGAAGCCGTTGGCGGGCGTATCCTGACCCAAGCGGCCCCAACTACAGAGCGCTGCCCTGTGCGCCGCACCCAGCTCGGCGACGCTGCCTACCGCATCTTGTTGCGCCAGCTCGAAGACCTGGTTGACCCCTGCACGGCCGACCGGTGGCCTTGCCACCACCAGCACTACGGAGCTAGCTTGGCCCTTACGGTACGGGCCTACCGCCAGGTAGGTGGCCTGCCTGCCAAACCATTTTTAGAAGACGAAGCCCTGTGGCAATTGTTGTTGCAGCACGACCTGCCAGTGCGCCACAGCCCGCACGTAGTAGTGTATACCTCGGCCCGCCGTTGCGGTCGCGTCGAGGTAGGCCTGTCGTGGCAATTGCGCGAATGGGAAAACCTGAGTGCGCAGCAGCGCGAGCCGCATGTGCCTTGCCCACACGAGCTAGTGCGGGTGTGGCGGGCTCGCCGCCGCCTACGCGCGTGGTGGCAGCAAGGTGCCCGCGCTGCTACCCCCGAATTAGCCCGCTTGGCCCGCGCTGTAGAAGTGCCTGTCGGCGATTTAGTAGCCAAAGCTCACGAACTGCGCACGTTTGGCGAGTTTTGGCAGTGGATAGAAATCGCGCGCGGTGCTGTAATGCCCGTGCCTCTTAAGGGCGCGCTACGCGATTTGCGTACCTACTTGCGTGAAGGCGTTTCGGGCGCGTAAATTTTAGAAGCAAGGAGCGGGGCCTGCCTCCTCCCGTCGTTGAACACGCATCATAGCTATTGTTCAACGACGGGCGGCGGCAAGCCCCGCTCTTTACTTCTTATGCTTTCTCGAATAAATCGAGACGATATTTCTCCGCTCGGTGGCCGTGCAAATGCTTGAGTGCACCCTGCGGCCCGGTCTTTTGCAGGAAGAATTCGTGTACTTCGTCGCCGGTCTGAGGGTAGTCGGGCACTACGGGCGTCCAGTGTACCAACAGTAGCTGCGCGCCAGGGGTTAGGGCAGCCAGCATGAGGTCGGCGGCGCGGGCCAAATCGGCGGGCGACCAGTAATAGCCCACCTCCGAAAGCAAAATCAAGTCAAACTGCCCTTCAGGAAACTCGGCTGGCACCTGCAAGCGGCGCAGCGTCACCTGCGGCAGGTGGGCGCAACGCTGCCGCGCTTGCGCTAGAGCGGCCTCACTCACGTCCACGCTCAGCAACTGGCCGCACCGCAGGGCTAGTTGCGCCGTAAGCACTCCGATAGAACTACCGATTTCGAAAGCCCGCTCGTAGCTCGGCGCCGGTAAAGCGGCCAGCGTATCGGCGTATTTCTGGCCCTCGTAGGGGCTGCTAGCAAATGCCCAGGGGTCTTCATTGGCCTGGTACACGCTGTCGAAATACTTGGGGTCTAGCGTATTAGGTTGATTTGAATTCATAAGATAGGGAGTGCAAAGCAGAAAAGTGTTGCGTATGAAGATACAATGACAGCCTGCGTGGCAGTGTAGTTGCGCTACGCTTCAGCTTCAATAAAAACTTCAGTAGGCTGGTTAAAATGCGCTAGCATACTCTCCGACAGCAAAAATCCACTTGGGTCGTCGGTAATGGTGCCGGGAGCCAGCTGCGAGCGGTGTGCCGCAATAGCGCGCTGCTTTTGGGCCAGTACGCTGTCAATAGCCAACCGGAAACCATTGCCTTCGCCGGGCTGAGGCAGGTCGGCAGATGCGGCACGCTCCCAGGCCCAGACCACGTATTCGAGGCGGCGAGGGGGGGTAGGGAGCCGGGCCAAGGCCGCCACCACGAGTTGACTCGTGGCGCGGTGGTCGGGGTGTGGGTCGCGCCGCCAGGGCACCAGCACGGTATCGGCCTGCTGCTCGGCTATAAACCCAGCCAATCGGTCGGCGGCCGCTTCAAATTCAGGACCAGCACTGGGCACCTGGCTGTCGGGCAGGCCCAAGTATAGCACGTTATTTTCCGCTACATCGAGCACAGCCAGCGCGTGGCGCAACTCGGCGTAGCGCAGTTCGCGGCGGGCGGCAGGCGAAAACTCCTGCGAATGTGGATGCGACATGGTGCCATCGCTCACGAGTGCGGCAGCCACCGGCTGGCCAGCCTGGCGCAGCAGGGCCAGCAGTCCGCCACAGCCCAGAGCTTCATCGTCGGGGTGCGGAATAACGATAGTGGTGCGCCCTAGCGTGGCCGCGTAGCTGGCCGGCCGCAGGGGGTAAGAAGCAAAAGGTGAGTCAGACATGCCAAGTAATGAGTCGGTTAGCGCCCGCCCTACCCCTGCCACAGCTGGTAAGCTGGCTTATCAGAGGCTAGCGCAAAGCGGCCGATATCGGCCTGAGCTGCATCGGGGGCAGGCTGACGCAGGTAATGGGTAAGGTCGCGGTGCAAGCGCTCGAAGGGTTCGGGCTGCAGCAGGCCGCGGGCGCCTACACTACGCTCGGCCAGGCGCAGGGTTTGGAGGCAAATATCTTCGGTGGTAGTACGCAAGGCGTTGACGTAGGCAGCCAGGGCATCCAGGCGTGCCGGCGGCAGGCTTTCGGCGGGCGTGGGGGGTAGGGCGGCGTGCTCGGCCGCGCCGCGCAGCCAGCGCTGGCCGGTTTCGTGTAGCAGCAGTAGCTCGCCCAGTCGTTGGCGTTGGTAGGGGTCGTCGGTGCGGCCCAGGCGGCGCAAAAACCGGCGGGCTTCGTCAAGCACGGCGGCGGCTCCGCCCAGCTGCACGGCCGCAAAGCGAGCCGCTCCACCTCCAAACCATGGCGCGCGGTAATAGTCGTTGGGCCGGCCAATCAGATCCTCAGCCCCAATTTCTAGGCCCGTAAAATCGGCTCGGAAGCTGGCTGTGGCGCGCATGCCCAGCGGCCGCCAAAAGCTGCGGTCCAACACCGGCGGCTGCTCGTCGGCGCGCAATAATATCAGCTGCCAACCCGTGGGAGGGGGGGTAGGGGCCGGTACCGGCGGCAAGCGGGGGCCTTGGTCGCGGCGCACTGCGGGCGCGGCCGGCGCGGTCAGCATCCCCGTGAGCACTGGCCGGGTGATATAGCCCGAGCCTGAGGCGAACGTCTTGGCGCCGCGCAGGCGGTAGCGGCCGGGTGCGGCGGCCAGTGGATCTAGGTGCACGCCATCGGCGGGGTTCTCGGTGTTCCAAACGCCAAATACGTGGCCGGCGCGGGCATCGGCTGCGGCATGCGCCACCTGTGCGGCACTACCGAAGCAACGAATTAATAGCAAGGCATTTACGTGGCCTTCCCAAAGTCGGCCCACGGCCAGGTTGCCACGCCCAATGTGATATAGCGCCTGCAACAGCGGCAGCGCGGCGGCCGGCTCGCCCAGGCCTACACCACCCAAGCTGGGGGGCAGCACGGCCGTGAGCAGCCCTGCCTCGCGTAGCCAAGTCATTTCTTGGGCCGGAAAACCGCCGAT
>CAZZDR010000025.1:0-12528 GCA_964652535.1 uncultured Hymenobacter sp.
CGAACCACCTGCCCGGGTAAAGCTGGCACGTGGTTCGACGTGGTGTCTTTATAGCAAGCCTGGCGCCGCTAGGACTGTTTTTCGTTTTTAGCCACTACGAATATTCTATCGCCAAATTGACCAGTGAGTTGATTGAGCCAATAAGTAGGGTACTGGGTGCTGAGCTTGGCAGTTTGCTCCAATAAGTTGCCACCTAAGCGAATATTAGCCGGTGCTTTTACTGGGTTTCGCAAGTCAACTACAGAAAAACCGTTCTTAACCAGCATTTTGCTGATGGTAGCAGGCGTAAACTCGTAGAGGTGGTAGGGAGGAATATCCATGCGCCGCTGCCGGCCTAGAAGCTTATAAGCACCGAAGCCCAAGCGCATGCTTGGCAGGTTAGTAACGCTGGGTAGAGCTAATACTAATAGCCCTTGAGGACTTAGGATGCGGCCAAATTTGCGAATCGCTGTTGCGGGCGATAGCAAATGCTCGAGTACATCGCCCAAATAGGCGAGGTCAAATTGGTTTTCCTGAAAATCCTCGGTGGTTTCGATGTTGCCAGTTACCACTGGTAGATGTAACTCGCGGCGGGCATAGTCGGCTGCATGCTCGGATATCTCGAGTCCGTGCGTTTCCCAACCGAGGCTTTGTAGGCTTTTAAGAGTGTAGCCAGGGCCACACCCTACTTCTAGGTACCGGAATCGGCGACCAGGATAGTGCTGCTGCATATAAGTTGTAAACTTATCGGGGCGCACTTGGCTGAAATCTACTGTTTTCCCTTCTTCAATAAAAGCCTTCGCTTTTTCAGTACGGTCGTAGTTTGGCCGGTCGGTGAAGTACTCCTTACCATATAGCTTTTCGAGCTGCTCAGGCGTAGGCTGTGGGTCTAGAAAGGCTAGGTCACAACTCGTACAGCGCGTGCCCTGTAAGCGCTGGCCATCAAATAAGTAATAGAAGGGAAGAGGTTGGAAGCTGGTAGCTCCGCACAGGTCGCAGTGGCGCATGGGCATTACGGGTTGCGTATTGGATAGCTGCCTGTGTAACGTAGTAATTCGCTTTTCAGGCAGCACTCAATGCTTGGCTAATAGAAAGCCGTGGCAATTATATACTGTAAAGGTCCGTATGAGAACCCAACCCAAGGGCATCTCGTTGGTTGGGAAAGAATAGATTATTTGCTGCTTGTTAGATGATACCTGAAAAACTAGATGCCGTCGTTATTGGCGCTGGGCCAGTTGGCTTAGCTTGTGCCCTCGAAATTCAGCGCCAAGGCCTGCGGGTGGCGGTGTTAGATAAAGGAGCGCTAGTGAATTCATTGGTGGGCTACCCCACACAGATGGAATTCTTTTCAACTCCCGAACTGCTCGAAATAGGAGGGCATCCGTTTCCAATGGCTTCTTATAAGCCTCACCGTGAAGACGCGCTTGACTACTACCAACGTGTGGCAACCGCTGAGAAGCTTGATCTGCGGCTGTATGAGCGCGTAATCGGTCTGCGTGGGCAAGCGGGCGATTTTGTAGTGGAAACCAACAAAGGAGAAATCGCTGCCCGTGCTGTAGTGGTAGCTACTGGCTTCTTTGATGTGCCTAATCCTATGCAGATTCCTGGCGAAGAGTTGCCTCACGTTAATCATTACTACAAGGAGCCCTATGCTCATGCCGACCGCGATGTAGTCGTAATTGGGGCTAAAAACTCATCGGCTAAAGCAGCGCTGGCTCTTGCGCGGGCTGGGGCGCGCGTAACCTTGGTGGTGCGGGGGGCTGAAGTAGCTGAAACAGTAAAATACTGGATTAGGCCCGACTTACTCAACCGCATCAAAGAAGGCCGCATCACGGCCTACTTCAACACCACTATTGATGCCATTACACCCCATTCAGTAGAAGTGACCACGCCTGAGGGTCCGCGCAGTATTCCTACTGATTACGTGTATGCCCTCACTGGCTATAAGCCAGATTACACCTTGTTGGTCGATATGCTAGCACTGCCGTTGGATGAGAGCGATGTTGCCCTACCCCCCATTTTTGATGTAACTACGCACGAAACAGCCCGTCCTGGTGTGTTTGTGGCTGGTACGGTGTGTGGAGGTTTGGCCACTAGCCGGTGGTTTATTGAAAATGGTCGCCACCATGCGCAACTGATTGCAGCGGCGCTATCAAACATGCTAGTAAACGCTTAACCCAATAGCTGCTCAGGGGCAAATGGCCGCTGCTGCTTTGGCGTACGAATAACCAGCGATGGCGCCGCGCCGAAAAAACTCGCAGCCGCTAACGGAGTCACCAGCTTGCTGCGATAGACGTCCCAGCAAAAAAAGCGTGCGGCCATCGTTGGGCTGGGCGCGCAGCGCTTGGAAGTAAACAAGCCGCGCCTCATTATAACGCGCCAAGTGCGTAAGAGCTGCCCCCTCGGCTTGCAGGTAGGGTAAGGGGACGGAGCGGCCTACTCGCTGCAGCTGGTAGCGACCGTGGCGCAAGTCGTCTAAAGCCGGGCGAAGCTGCTGCAAGTCAAGCAAGCGGTTTTCGCCACGGGCCAGATGCGCTTCGGCAAGAGCTGTATCGAGCTCGATAGCGCGGGTGTAGCTGAGGTCGGCAGCGCCAGGCTGGTGTAAGCCAGCTTGGCAGCGGCCTAACCGGTAGAATAAACTTGCGGCCTCGGAGGGGGGTAGGGGGGTATCGGTAGTAGCCAGCAGGGCCGCCTCATAGTCGGTACGGGCAGCTTGCAGGTCGTGGTTGATATCCTGCCGCAGCTGGCCGCGCAGGCGCAACGCCCCAATGTGCTCCTCGCGAAAATCGAGCGCTTGGTTGAGCTGGCTTTCTGCCTCGCGCCACTGGCCTTGGGCAAAAGCGGTGCGCGCGTCTTGGTAGTAGAGCTTCGCCTCGACGCGGTCCATAACTACCTTGGCCGAAACACCAAACAGAAAAATCAGGAATACTAACCCACCTATCAGCCAAAGGTCTTGTCGATTGAAGCGGGCTTGCTGGCGTGGCACGCGCTGCTGGTAGTGGCGCTCGCGGCGGCCAGCCGGCGGGCGTGTGCGTAACGGTGGGGCCGCTGCCGCGTTGGGCATTTTATATACCGAAGGGCCACCTGCCGCTGCCTCAGCTGCGTAGCGCAGCATGTCGGCGGCTTGGCGAGCCTCTTGTTGGAGCTTGTAGTCGTACTGTGCTCGCCGATCGGGGCTCGAAAGCACCCCATAGGCTACAGCCACGGCCTTAAACTGTTCCTCAAAGCGGCTGTCGCCTCCGTGCTTGTCAGGATGCAGTTCGGTAGCTAGGCGGCGGTAGGCACGCTTAACGTCGGCAGCGGCAGCAGTAGTTGGTATTCCTAGTACCTGATAATAATTCTGACTCACGCCGCGAAAATTTAAACGAAAGCACTAGGTAAAAGCAGCCCCAGTCCCAAGTTTTGCGTAAAGAACGCCTTAGCCGGCCAAGCGGTTGCTAGTGGCGGCACATTTAATTGCATTTCTTCGCTAAAACAATCCTGCCCGCATGGCTTCCCTCACTGACGACAAAACGCCGCGCAACGATAGTCTCATCGGCAATCTGACTGGCTACCTCGACACACGCATCGATTTAGTGCGCCTAGAGGCCCAGGAGAAAGTTAAAAACATCTTTGTTAGTTCCGTGCATGGGGTAGCACTAGGTGTTTTGGGCTTCTTATTCGTCATCTTCGGCTCCATCTATCTAGGGCTGTTGCTCAACGACATTTTGGATAGCCCTTCGGCCGGTTTTGGCCTAGTAGCTGCCCTGTACTTGCTCTTGGCCATATTATTTGTGGTGGGTGTCGATAAAAAGATATTTCAGGGCGTAGCTGATAAGCTGCTGAATAATACCATTTACAAATCTGATAAACGTTCGTAGGCTGCCGCTTACTATTTCCCGGGATTTCTCCGTAAACTGCAACGACCATGACCGAGCCCACTAACCCACTGTTTGAGCACGAAAAAGATTTTCTGGAGCGCAAGAAACTAGAATATGAGCGGGCGCTCCGCGGCGATGTGCAGGAGATAAAAGAGCAGACCGTGCAAGCGGGCAAGGTGGCGCTTGTTGGTGCTGGCGTAGTAGGGGGCGTGTGGCTGTTGGTGAAAGCATTCAGTGGCCGCAAGCCTAAGAAGAAGCACAAAAAGCATCGGCCTGCTTTTGAAGACTATGCCGGTTTTGATAGCTTCGATGAGAACGACCAGGAAGTAAGCGAACTAGCTAATGGCTTCCAAGACAACGACTACGCGTATGACCAAGATGAGAATTACAACGCTTGGGACAGCGATGATGGCTTTTACAGCAGCGGCTCCTCTGATGAGGATGACCTAGATGACAATGGCCTAAGCCACAGTCCAGAGTTTCCTGCGCATTCTGCGCCTACGCACGGCTTCGACGAAGACTCAACCTCACAGTATACCAGTGAGGACTACAGCTATAACGACGAAGATTATACTACCCCAAGTTCGGGCTATACGGCCGATTCGTTCGATGCACATCCTTATGATGACAGCCGCCGACTCACTCATTCTACCGAGTTTGAAGATTCAACTGTTGAACAAGCTTCTTCCTCAACCAAAGCAAAGAGCTCTAAGCTAAGCTTTGTAGGACCAGCATTGGTAGCGTTTGCTAAAAGCGAAACGGGCCGTGTGGTAGTAGCGCAAGCAGCCGCAGTAGCACTGGCGATGGTTACGAAAGCGGTGCAGGATATTATGCCGAAGCATGCGGACGAAACCGGCAAAAATGCCGACCTTGCAGCTTCATCGGCTCCCGAAGGCGTTCAGCCGCTTACGTGGCCTGCTACATCTGCTGCCCAGAATGTCTCTGCCGCCGCTCACCACGACGACACTCTTACCTCCCGCGAGCCGCTTGCTTGATAAGCTAGCTGACCTACGCTTGCGTGGGCATAAAGCTTTGGCAGTATTACTCGATCCCGATGATTTTGAGGAGCGCCGCTTGCGGCAATTGCTGGAGCTAGCAAAACACCATCGCATAGATTTTTTCTTAGTTGGGGGCAGCTTGGTGCTTACTACGCACCAGGCTGCCCTCATTGCGTTATTAAAAGCCGAGGCGCCTCAAGTGCCGGTACTGCTTTTTCCGAGCCATGCCCTGCACGTTGACCCTACTGCCGATGGTATTTTGCTCTTATCCCTGATTTCGGGTCGCAACCCCGATTTCCTGATTGGCCAACATGTAGTGGCTGCCCCCCGCTTGCGGCAAAGCGGCCTACAACTGTTGCCTACTGGTTATATGTTAGTAGATAGTGGCCGGCCCACTACCGCCTCGTATATCAGCGGCACGGCGCCGCTACCCCATGATAAGCCGAGTATTGCGGCGGCCACGGCCATGGCGGGCGAGCAACTCGGCCTACGCCTTATGTATCTCGACGGCGGCAGTGGAGCACAATACCCAGTGTCAGCCGCCATGATTCGGGCAGTGCGCGCTGCTGTAGATGCGCCCCTGCTAGTAGGAGGCGGCCTCAATACGGGAGAAAAGGTGTATGCTGCTCTTGCCGCAGGCGCCGATGTAGTGGTAGTCGGCAATCATATCGAGCGTGACCCACACTTTTTAGCTGATGCTGTAGCCGCAGTGCGCCAAGCTACGGCTCAGGAGCCGGTAAAATAAACTGAAATTTTCTGTAACGCAGCGATAGGGTAGGGCGGTAGTACTAGCTTGATAAGAGTTTACTTTCGCTGCTTTCTATGCTGCTCCGCGCTTCACTACTCATCAGCTTGCTCGTTGGGCTGGCAGTGCGCCATTCCGCTTGTGCTCAGTCGCTGGCAGGTCAGTTGGTGCTAGATAGCCTGCGTAATCACTATCACTTACCAGCTCTGCTGGCGGCCATTATAGAGCCGGGCCAAATTCGGTACATGTATGGCGGTGTGCGGCGCAACGACCAGCCTACCCCTGTTACGCTAGCTGACTATTTTCACTTAGCTTCTGAAACCAAAAGTGTGACTAGTCTACTAGCGGGCAAGCTGGTAGAAAAAGGTAAAATCAGGTGGGATAGTAAGCTGCTAGATGTAGTTCCTGAGCTACGTGCCGGCGCCCTACCTCCCTATACGGCCATAACACTGGCCGACCTGCTTTCGCACCGGGCAAGCATTCGGCCCTATACCGCCGGCGCTGAATATAAAAGCTTGCCTACATTCAGTGGCACACTCACGGAAAAACGTCGCCAGTTTGCGGCTGTGGTCCTGCAGCAAGCCCCGGTGCGCCCAACTACTGGTCAAGCACATGTGTACTCCAATGCAGGCTATGTGCTGGCCGCCCTGATGTTGGAGCGAGCCAGCCACCAAAGTTGGGAGGCGTTAGTGGCCAACGCATTTCAGAAGTTGAAGCTGCGCTATATGCTGGGCTTTCCTAATCGGCACGACGACCAACAGCCGTGGGGCCACTGGCAGCAAGAGCCAGCTGATAGCGTTTTTACACCGCTCGGCCCTACCCATGCCTATCAGCTCAAGGATTACATGGCGCCCGCTGGCGACTTGTCTATGCCGCTACCCGATTTTGCCCGTCTCGTGCAATTGCACTTAAACGGCCTACTGGGCCACCGCAACTACGTGACGCCTCAGACTTATCAAACGCTACACTTTGGTCTACCCGAGTATGCCTATGGGTGGGGCGTAACCACATTGGCTACTACGGGCGCGCCCGTGAGCCTGCACGATGGCTCCGCGGGCACATTTTTTTGCCACACTATTTTGTTTCCTAGCCAGCAGGTAGCACTGGTGGTACTGACTAACGATGGCGATGCCCCAGCCCAGCAAGCGTGCTATGCGCTACGCCGCCGCCTCAAGCAGATCTATCTAGCGGGCAAACTGTAAAAGCTTAACGGCCGACCTGGACCCGCAACAAAAAAGGCTGCCCTACTGGACAGCCTTTTTACTAATCTGGAAGCTTATAAAGCTTGAGTTTAGATGTTCATAGCCGTTTCGCGGCGGCGCATCTTGCCAGCCGGGATGCCAAACATCATTTTAAAGCGGCGGCAGAAATATGCTGTGTCTTTGTAGCCTACTTCTTTGCCAATGTCGCGGATGCTCTTTTTGGTAGTGCGTAGCAGCGATACGGCGCGCTCCATGCGCTGATACTCGATGTAATCCTGTGGGTTGATGTTGGTCAGCATCTTGAAATACTGGCCCACATAGTCCTCGCTCACATTGGCTACCGTAGCCAGCACCTTGTTAGAGAGATCGCCACTCAGGTTTTCCTTGATGAAGTTAAACAAGTCAATTAGGCGCGGGTCCTTAAAGTACGTGCTGTTGGTAGCCAACTGCTCCACAAACAAGTTGTTACGCAGGATGTAACGTACTACTTCTACTACTAGGTTTTCGGTGTAGATGTTAATCAGACGCTCGCGGCCGGGGAGATCTTGCATCGACTCCTCGATTATTTTGATGACCAAGTTGGCTAGCTTAGTGTTCCCCTTGATAACGAAAGCCGGTACATCAAGTGAAGCAAAAAAGTTAACTGAGTCAAATACTTTGGCTTCGAACGCGACAAAGCTGTGGCTCTCTTCCGCATCGCCAATGTAGTCGAGCTTATCGTTGGAAGTGAAGAAACGGTCCTTGTTTGTGATTAAATCGTCATTGGAGATAACGCGGCTAGCAGCGCCTTGGCCATAGCCAACGCGAGCGGGCCGGCCACCTGGTAGGAACAGCAGTTCACCTTCTTCTACCGGCGAGTCATCTTCCCCAAATACTATCTTGCCTTGGTGTAGTAGGATAAGATTGTTGCCCACATCATAAGCGTTGCGAACGGTAAAAGCCTGGCGCAAAACCAGGTTCTTGGCCTTTATATACCGAACGCCTAGCGACTCAATGACTTTGTTATAATCTTCCATCGTGTATGTGTTGTTTTCAAGAAAAAGGCCCTACATCCTTGTAAAAGTGCCTAAAGTTACAACCATTTACTGCAACGAATTCTAAAAAAAATTCAGTAAACAAAAAAACCCAGGCCAATAAGACCTGGGTTCTGTGCAAAAGCAGAAAAAAGGGGGTGCCAAAGAGCACTATTTCAGGATTTCGCGTGATATGACGATTTTTTGAATCTCCGAAGTCCCTTCATAAATCTGGGTAATCTTGGCATCGCGCATAAAACGCTCTACATGGTATTCCTTCACAAACCCATAGCCCCCGTGAATTTGAACGGCCTCGACCGCCGAATCCATGGCCACTTTAGAGGCAAATAGCTTAGCCATCGCCCCGCTTTTGGCATAGTCCACCTGGTTGTCTTTGTCGGCAGCAGCCTGCAAACACAGCAAACGGGCAGCATCCACATTGGTAGCCATGTCGGCTAGCTTAAATTGAATAGCTTGGTGTTTGGCGATTTCGACTCCAAATGCTTTGCGCTCTTTAGCATATTTAATACTAAGCTCCAGCGAGCCAGAAGCAATGCCCAAGGCTTGAGCCGCAATGCCAATGCGCCCACCGGCCAGTACCTGCATGGCGAACTTGAAGCCGAAGCCATCTTCGCCGATACGGTTTTCCTTGGGCACCTGCACGTCGGTGAACATCAGCGAGCAGGTATCGGAGCCCCGGATGCCCAACTTGTTCTCTTTAGGGCCCTGCACAAAGCCGGGCATATCCTTGTCCACAATCAGCACGTTGATGCCACGCGATTTCAACTCTGGATTAGTCTGAGCGATAACCAGATAAACCGAAGCCGTGGTGCCGTTGGTAATCCAGTTTTTGGTGCCATTCAGTAAGTAATAGTCGCCTTTGTCTTCAGCCGTAGTACGCTGGCTGGTAGCATCAGAACCTGCCTCGGGCTCCGAAAGCGCGAAGGCCCCAATAATTTCACCGCTGGTTAGGCCCGGCAAGTACTTGCGTTTTTGCGCCTCAGTGCCATATTTCTCTAAGCCCCAGCATACCAAGGAGTTATTGACGGACATGATAACTGAGCAGGACGCATCGACCTTCGAAATCTCTTCCATAGCCAGCACGTAGCTAATAGTATCGAGGCCCGAGCCGCCGTATTCGGGGCTCACCATCATACCCATAAAGCCAAGCTCGCCCATGCGCTTGATTTGGGCGGCGGGAAATTTCTGGTGCTCGTCGCGCTCAATTACGCCCTGCCACAACTCACTCTGGGCAAAGTCGCGGGCGGCGGCCTGCACAGCTAGCTGCTCTTCGGTAAGCTGAAAAGGTGAGGCAGTGGCCATCGAAGTTATCATGTCAAAAAAGGGGGGTAGGGAGGGGTGGGAGAGGGGAGAATAGGTTAGACAGTAAAAATACGGCGTACTGCCCAAGCCGGACTTAAAAAATAGCGGCAGGAATTAATATGTTGAATTTATTAGCTATTCAACCAGCACATAAGCACCGAGATACTACCTAATTGCGACGGCTGCCACCAACTAGCATTGAGCCATAATAAAGCAGCGTAGCCAGCGAGCTAACGGCAGCTACTACGTACGTCATGGCGGCCCACCACAGTGCATCTTTGGCTACGGCATGCTCGCTGGTCGTTACTACGCCGCTGCGGTCCATCCAAGCCAGGGCGCGGCGCGAAGCATCAAACTCGACCGGCAGGGTAATAAACGAGAATAGGGTAGCGAGTGCAAACACGGCCACGGCCAAGCCGAGCGGAATGATACTAACCCGCAGCAGCACTACACCGGCCAACAGCAGCAGCGGCATCACGCGTGACACCGACGACAGGGCGGGCACCAGTGCCGAGCGAAGCCGCAAAAAGCTATAGGCCTGCGCGTGCTGCACGGCGTGGCCGCACTCGTGGGCCGCCACGGCCGCGGCAGTGGCCGAGCGCCCAGCATATACATCGGCGCTTAGGTTTACCGTTTTGTCGGTAGGGTTGTAGTTATCGGTCAGCTGGCCGTCGGTGCTGATAATCTGTACATCGCGAATGCCGTGGTCGGCCAGCATTTTGGCGGCGATTTCACGGCCACTGAGGCCCGACTGCAAGCCTATTGCGGCGTACTGGCTGAACTTGCTACGCAGCCGCTGCTGAATGCCCCAGCTAATAAGCGTGAGCAGGATAAGAAAGATGAACATGAGGAAAGAAGAAAAAAGGTAACCAGCGCGGAGGGGGTAGGAATAGGCCGCCCAGCGTGGCAACCTTACTTTCCTCCCACGCCCTGAAGCACTTTGGCCACAATACCAGAGGTGCTGTAGCCCACCACGAGCGGCACCGTTAGTACCTGCCCGCCCTTATTCAACACCAGTTCGTGGCCCACAATTCCGTCAATTGCATAGTCGTCGCCCTTCACCAGCACGTCGGGCTGCACTTCTTTGATAAGCTGCAGGGGGGTAGGGTCGCCGAACAGCACCACGGCATCGACAAAAGCCAGCGCGGCCAGCACGCGAGCACGCGATGTCTCATCTTGCAAAGGCCGGCCGGGCTTGAGCACGCGCACTGAGGCGTCGGTGTTGAGGCCCACTACGAGGCGGTCGCCGAGCGCGCGGGCCTTTTCGAGGTAGTCGACGTGGCCTAGGTGCAGCAAATCGAAGCAGCCGTTGGTGAACACTACTCGCTCGCCAGCGGCACGCCAAGTTGCCAGTGCGGCGGGCAACTGCGCCAGCGTAAGAATTTTATCGGCCGTCATAAATGATTACTGCGCAATAATTTGATAAACAGCTAGTTTGCTACGCGGCTCTATCTAGGGCCGCGTAGTAAACTAGCTGCGTTTAGTTTACGGAAGTCAACGGCTCATCGGCGAGTGCTTCGGCTTCGCCCACCACGTTGCCCTTATCTACCGAGGCCACGGCCACAAAGCTGATGCCGCCCAGCAGCACCACCAAGAGCGTTTGGGCCCCATGCACCACTAGCGCGTACGCAATGCCGGCTTCCTTGCTGACACCGTATGCTAGCAAAATGCCTTGCACCAGCACGTGAAACGGCCCGATGCCGCCGGCCACCGGCGCCGCCATCCCAAAAGCACCAAACGTAAGTACCGCTAGCGCCGCCTTCATACCAAGGTCGTAGGTTTCGGGAAAGCAGAAAAAAGCCAAGTAGTCGAGCAAGTAGTATACAGCCCAGGTGAAGAAGGTGTGGAAGAAAAACAACCACTTGTTTTCCAGCTTCAAGATGCTGAAAACGCCTGCCAACAAGCCTTTTAGGAAGATTATTGCTTTATTGAATAAGGCATTCTGGCGCAGGCGCTCTAGGTTGCGTACCAGCGTGTAGGCTGCCACAGCCAGCAGCACTAGGCCGCCTAGCGCCGCCAGCAGCAAGGGCGTGCGGTTGCGGGCAATAGAGTCGTAGTGGCCGCCCAGCAGCTTGTCGGTAGCAAAAGCCCAGAAGGTTTTGAAGTCGAGCAGCAGGGTAGCCCCCAGCAACGTCAGTAGCACCAGTACGTCGATAACGCGCTCTGTGACAACGGTGCCCAGCGCCACCTGCACCGGCACGCCGCTGGTGCGCCGCAACACCGAGCACCGAATGACTTCGCCCATGCGGGGCAACACCAAGTTGGCAAGGTAGCCTACCATCATGGCGTGGTACACCTGCCAGAAGGGCGCCGGCGTGCGCGAGGCCGTTAGCTGCATTTGCCAGCGATAGGCGCGGCTAAAGTAGCCAAGCACCGTGATGAAACTGGTGAGTATCAGCCAGAAGTAGTTGGCACTGCGAATGTACTGGCCGATGGCATCCCATTTCAGGTCGTGCATGGCGTACCACATCAGCGCCACCGAAACACTAAGCAGCAAGGTATACTTAAGGAAGGTAAGGATGTATTTCACAGGCAAATGCAATTGGGGAAGGAGAGATTTAGTGGGGGGCAGTATACTTGAGCTAATACCAGGGCGCACGCCAGCGTAAGCGGCCCGCGCTAGGGGCACGAACTGAAAATTAGCGCAGCAACCGAGAAAAAAGGGGGGTAGAAAATCTTTGTTGCCCCGCCGGGCAGCCCGTAAAGATAGCCAGATAACTACCTATTTCTAGGATTTAGCGCCGGTCGGGTTGTACTTTCCGGCCCCCATAGGCCCCGCACTCTTTTTCGCTTCGCTATGCAATTGTTCTCTGCCAGCCTTTGGCGGTTGGCCCTGCTGGCCAGTTGGCTGCTTGTTGCCGGTACCGCCCACGGCCAGACGCCCCTGGGCCAGCCATCGCTCGACGAGGCCAAAGTGCAGGTCTGGTGCGCCACGGCTCGCTATGTATATGCCGATGCCGGCCGGCCGCAGCTGCAGCGCACTCTACGCTGCCAGGGCGGCAACCTAGCGGCCCTAGCGGCCAGCCTGCGCCCCGACAGTTTGCGTATTTACTCGGTGCTGTATGCCCCTATCGAGGAGAAAGGCCGCATCTATAAGGGGCTAAAAGACAACCCGGCCCGGCTGGCGGCGCTTACCAAAGCAATTATCAGTAAGCTGAAAGCCTCGCCGGCGCGGCAGCGCGACCCGGTGCGTTTAGCTAACCTGCAAGGGCTGGAAAAAAAGCTGAACGACTACGTGCAAACCGGCCTACCCCCCACCGACGCTGCCCCCGCCCCCGAAGCTGCCGACACCAACCCCGGCCCCGGCCCCGCCGAAGCCGCCGAAACTGGGGCCGCTCCGGCTCAGCCTGCTCGCCTAGCGCCGGCCGCAACCGAGCCGCTGCTGAATCGGTTTTTCGCGCCTCTAGC
>CAZZDR010000025.1:12628-17976 GCA_964652535.1 uncultured Hymenobacter sp.
ATTACCGAATCGCCCACGCTGGAGCGTGCGGCCCCTACCCTCCCGCCGGGTCCCTAAACCCGTTCTTGTTACTTAGCTAGTGCCTGTTTTGCCTGCCCTCACTTACCCCGCCGCCCGCCGCGACCCGCAGCCCGATACCTACTTTGGCACCCCGGTGCCCGATCCCTACCGCTGGCTCGAAGACGCCGACTCGGCCGAAACGGCGGCCTGGGTAGCGGCCGAAAATGAGGTTGCGTTTGCCTACCTCGACCAGATTCCGTTCCGCGAAAAGCTGCGCGCGCGCCTAACCCAGCTCTGGAACTACGAGCGCTACGGTGTGCCAAGCCAGGAGGGCGACTTGCTGATTTTTAGCAAAAACGATGGCTTGCAGAACCAAGCGGTGGTGTACGCCCTACCCCTAGGCCAGCCGCTAGAAACGGCCACGGTGCTGCTCGACCCCAACCAGTTTTCGGCCGATGGCACCACAGCGCTCATGGGCCTGCACTTTAGCCCTGACCACCGCCACCTGGCTTATACAACCAGCGGCGGCGGCTCGGACTGGCAGCAGATTCAAGTGCTCGACCTAGCTACTCGCCTACCCCTGCCCGACGCGCTAGATTGGGTGAAGGTATCGGGCGTGGCCTGGGCCCAGGATGGATTTTACTACAGCGCCTACGATGCGCCCCGGCCCGGCGAGGCCGCGCTGGCTGGCAAAAACGAGTTTCACAAAGTGTACTATCACCGCCTCGGTACGCCGCAAAGCGCCGATGCACTAGTGTACGAAAACCTGGAAATGCCCCTGGGCTTCCGTATCGCTGATGTGACGGAGGACGAGAGCTGGCTGTGCCTGAGCCTCACCGACGGCCTGGCCGACGGCAACCGCCTGCTGGTGCGCGACCTGCACGACCCGGCCCAGGCCGCGACCTGGACGACTATCCAGCCGAGCTACGAGTTTGATACGAGCGTGCTCGGCAACCTCGGCGGCGAGCTGCTGCTGTATACCAACGACCACGCGCCCAACTACCGCGTGGTGCGCGTAGACCCGCGCCGGCCTACCGAGTGGCACGAGGTGATACCCGAAGGCCCCGAAAAGCTCGAAACCATCAGCCAGGCGGCGGGCTGCCTGCTGGCCACCTACTTGCACGATGCTAGCTCACAGGTGCGGGTGTATTCGGAGGCCGGCGAGTTTCGTCATGCGGTGGCGCTGCCGGCCATTGGCACGGCGGGCGGCTTTGGCGGGCGGCGCACCGATACGGTGCTCTACTACGCCTTCACGTCGTTTACCTACCCCACCACTATTTATCAGTACGACCCGGCTACCAATGCCAGCACCGTATTTAAGGCGCCGACGGTGGATGTGCAGCCGGCGGACTACGTAACGACGCAGGTTTTTTATGCCAGCAAAGACGGCACGCGGGTGCCGATGTTCATCACCCATAAAAAGGACCTGGTGCGCGATGGACAAAACCCGACCTACCTCTACGCCTACGGTGGCTTCAACGTGAGCCTGACGCCGGGCTTCTCGGTGGCGCGGCTGTTGTGGCTGGAGCAGGGCGGCGTGCTGGCCGTGCCCAACCTGCGCGGCGGTGGCGAGTATGGCGAAGCCTGGCACCAAGCCGGCATGACGCCCCACAAGCAAAACGTGTTCGACGACTTCACAGCGGCGGCCGATACGCTGTTTGCCCAGGGCTACACCAGCCCCGCCAAGCTGGCCATTGCAGGCGGCTCAAACGGCGGCCTGCTGGTCGGCGCTATCATGACGCAGCGACCCGACTTGTGCCGCGTGGCCCTACCCGCCGTGGGCGTGATGGATATGCTGAAGTATCAGAAATTCACCATCGGCTGGAACTGGGCGCCCGAATACGGCACCTCCGACGACGAGGCGCAGTTTCATAACTTGCTCAGATACTCGCCCTTACATAACTTAAAACCCGGTACGGCTTATCCAGCTACGCTCATCACCACTGCCGACCACGACGACCGCGTGGTGCCGGCGCACTCCTTCAAGTTTGCTGCCGCGCTGCAAGCCTGCCACGCGGGCCCTACCCCCGTCCTCATCCGCATTGATGTGAATGCCGGCCACGGCGCGGGCAAAAGCACACAGCTGCAAATAGCCGAGTGGGCTGATGTGTGGAGCTTTACGCTGTTTGAAATGGGTAACTAGTGAAAGGCAAGAGAGAAGGTCATTCTGCTTTTGTTGAAGCATGACCTTCTCTCTTGCCTTTTACTAGTTACTGCTTATTCGACTACTTCCAGCGTGGTGCGGAAAGAGTGGTATTTGCCCGCAAACTTCTCGTCCATTTCTTGGCGCAAGGCGGGGGCGAAGTGCTGCTGGTATGCTTCCAGCTGTTCGAGGCTAACGCTGAAATACTGCGCGGCGTACGTTACGCCGTCGTCTTCTTCGTTGAGCAAGCGCAGCAAGACGCTGCGGATAAAGCAGCCGGTGCCGACTACTTCGGCCATATGGTGCTCGCGCATGTAGGCCACCCATTCGTCGGCGATGCTGGGCTCTAGGCTGGTGGTGACGTTGTAAAGAATCATAAGCGTAGGCGTAAACTAAAAAATACTCCGATAAGAGGTGATGCCTCAGACGCGCATGGCGTCGAACTGGTAGTCGTTGATACGGGCCAGAATGGCCTTGGGGTCAAGTTTTTCCTTTGCCGTAGCTTGGGCCAGGGCGGGCAGCTCTTGGTCGCCGGCGAGGCGTAGCGTTAAAATTTGCTTGAGAGTGAGGTCCTTTTCGATTGCCGCGAAGCGCTGGCCGCTTACCTCAAAGTAGCGCTGGCGCACTTCGAGGCGGGCTACACGGTCTTGCAGCAGCAGGGCGTAGTGCTGGCGCAGCATCACGAGCGTGACGAAAAACAGCAGTGTAACGACCGCTAGCGAAAACCACAGGCGCGAAATCTCGGAATCGTCGCCGGCTACGCCCACGTAGCGCCGAATGGTGTAGCCTACCATTAGCAGCGTGAGCGGCAGCAAAATGTAGTGGTGCAGTGGATAGTAACGGGTAGGATTCTTAGCGGCCATAGAGGGGGTAGGAAAGGAAATTAAACGGCATACGGGTGTCGCAAAAAAAGCTCCGGTTGAAACCGGAGCTTTCTAGCGATAAGCAAGAGAATAGCTACTGCTACTGGGCTTTGCGGGCAGCCTTTTCAGCAGCTTTTTGGGCCTTCACCTGCTCTCTAGCAGCCTTTTCTTGCTGCTTGGCGGCTTTAGCTTGCTGGCGCTGCATTTTCAGCTGCTCCTTTTGTTGCTTAGCCTGCTCACGCTGCTGCTTCATCTGGCTCTTCAGCTCGCGCGTTTGGCTACGCTGCGACTTCAGCATGCGGCGGTTTTCGGCCACCGACTGGTCGGCTTGCTTGCGCTGGTCGCGCTGTTGGTCGTAGGTCGAGCGCGCATCCTGTACCGTCTGGGGGGTAGCAAGCGGCGTTTGCGGCGTAGCCGGAGTGGGGTCGGTGGTCGTGGTTTGGGCGTGGGCCGCAGTGGCGACCAGGCTAGCTACGGCAAAGGCAGCCAGCACAATTAAGTTTTTCATAAGAGGGGAAACGTGGGCAAAAGGACTGCCGAACTACAACTTGGCGTCAGGACCAATACACTACATGCTGCCGGCTCTGTCGGCTTTTTTCTGCATTTTCATTTCCTGGCGGTCCGCCTTTTTATCGGTCATTAACTTCTTTGCGTTGCGCATGCGCTCGGGCTTATACTGTGAGCGGGCGTTGGTCATTTGCTGGCCGTCGGCGCGCGTCTGGCCCATTACTGAGGTGCTAGGGCTCACGGCTGGCGCTGTTTGCTGCGGCTGGTTAGGCGCACTTGATGCAGCTGGAGTCGTAGACTGTGCATGGGCCGAAATAGTGGCAAAGCTCATAAAAGCGAAAGCGGCGCGGGCGATTGCTTTTTTCATAAAGACAAGAATAAGTAGAAAATAACTGAGGCCTTTAACGCAAATAGGTCAGCAGGGTTGGGCCCGAACTGGGGGGTAGGGCGTACGCTGATTTGCAGCGCCGGCTAGCCGCGCAGCCCACCGGGGCACGCTTCTTCTTAGCTGCCGAGTAGCAGTGGCCTCGCTAGGGCGCCCACCAAGCTGAACCACTAGCTAGTGTGCATGCGCGTGTGCTACCGAAGCTAGCGCAGGCACGTCACAGCCACTGTGGCAGCCGTCGGGTAGCATTACGTCTTCGACCTGCACGGTGCTGTGGTGAATGTGAAACTCGCGCAGTAGGCCCGCCGAGAGGGCGGCCAGCCAAGTAGCATCGGCACCGCCAGGACGCACGAGGTGGGCCATAAGGGCGGTGTCGTGGCCGTCGCTGCTCAGACTCCAGATGTGCAGGTCGTGCACGCCCTGCACGCCGGGCTGGCCGAGCATAAACTGCCGCACCTGGTCAAGGTCAATGCCATCGGGCACGCCTTGCAGGCCCAGCCGGATGGTGTCGCGCAGCAGGCCCCACGAGCCCACGGCAATCACCACCAACAGCCCGAGGCTGATAAGCGGGTCGAGCCAAACCCAGTGCGTGAAGTATGTAATGGCTCCGCCCACCACTACGCCCAGGCTCACCAGCGCATCGGTAAGCATGTGCAGGTAAGCCCCGCGCACGTTCACATCACCTTTTTGCCCGCTACTGAATAGCCAGGCCGTGAAACCGTTAACTAAAATGCCGGCGCCGGCCAGGCCCATCACGGCCACGCTGTTTACCGGAGTGGGGTGGCGCAGGTGGTCAATGGTTTCCCAAAGAATGAATCCCAGCGCCCCGTACAGTAGCGCCGCATTGAGCAGCGCCGCCTGAATGGTGGCACCCCGGTAGCCAAACGTGTAGCGCGCGGTGGCCGGCCGCCCCGCCAGCCAGGCAGCGCCCCAGGCCAGGGCCAGGCTCAGCACATCGCTCAGGTTATGGCCCGCATCGGAGAGCAGTGCTGCCGAGTGGGCCCACAGCCCCCCCACTATCTCGGTAGCCACAAAGGCCAGGTTTAAGCCAATGCCCCACGCAAAAGCCGCGCTGAAGGCCCCGCCGGCCGGGGGCGTGGCGTGCACGTGCCCGGCATGGGAGTGGTCGTGCGCGGAATGACTGTGGTCGTGGCCCATGGCGAAAAAAGAGGGGGTAGGGAGCAGAGCCTTGAACGCAAAACCCACGCTTTCGGTGCGCGACGCGGCTACTCCAGCACCACGCGGCGCGTTACGGGGCCGCCGGTGGCGTAGTCCACGCGCAACAAGTACACGCCCGGCGGCAGTGCGGCCGTAGGCAGGCTAAGGGTGGCCGGGGGGGTAGGGCGCGCCAGCACCACTCGGCCCAGGGCATCGAGCAGCTGCACCTGCCGTGGGCGGCTGGCCGCGTCGAGCGCCAGGTGTAGCACGTCGTGAGCTGGCACGGGCCAGG
>CAZZDR010000025.1:18076-22057 GCA_964652535.1 uncultured Hymenobacter sp.
AGGCCGCAAGCCGTGATGTTGTCGTCGTAGTCGAGCAGCTCAGTCTGAAACGTGGGGTCGGGCGTGCCATCGGCCAGCAGCCGGGCCAGGCCCTGCGTTGCTACCCCACCTACTTTGTGAAAGTAGCCGCTCAGCAGCAGCCGGCCGTCGGGGTAGCGGGTCAGCGCCTTGTAGTAATCGGAGCTCGTAAAAAGGTCAAATACATAGGTCAGAGGCTTGAAGGCGGGGTCGGTGGCCCCGCTGGGCAGCAGCTGCATCACCGTCTGTGGGAAGGAGTTAACGATGAGCGTCAGGCGGCCATCAGGCTGGGACACGATTTCCGACACGCCACGGTCAGTTTCGTTGGGGGGCTGAAAACCCGGGTCGAGCTGCCCAGTAGCCGATAGCCGCCAGAGGCTGCGCGTTTTGCCTGCCACGGCTCCCAGGTTGCCACTCACCAGCACGTGGCCACTGGGCTGCATCGCTACTCGCCACCCACCCCAAGCGTCGGTAAGCACGGCTGGCGGCGCAAAGGGGGGTAGGAAGCTCGCATCGCCTTCGCCGGTGGGCAGTAGCCGCGCCACGCCCCAACGGGCCAGGCCGCCGGCACGCAGGAAGTTGCCGGTTACCAGCACCTTGCCATCGGGCTGCACCGCCAGGTAGCTGCCGCCCGCAAACAGCGGCCCCACCAGCCGGCAGCGCCGCGAAAACGCCGTATCTAGCTCGCCACTAGGGTGCAGCCGGGCCAGGCCCTGAGCCGGAAAGCCTTGTATTTCGGTAAATGGCCCCGTTACCAGCAGCTTGCCATCGGGCTGCCGCGCCACGTTGCGCACACTACTCACTTGCTGCAGTAGCGGGGCAAAGCTGGGCTTGTACACGCCAGCCGTGTCGAGCAGGGCCACGCCGATGGGAGTAACTCCAAGGCCACCGTACAGCGCCGGCGACCCCGCCACCAGCAGCTCGCCACTAGGCAGCAGCTGCACGCTGCCCACGCTCGGCGCCTCATTGTAGGTCTGAAATTTCCAGTTGGGGTCGTAGGCGCCGGTGGGCAGCAGGCGCACCAGCCGGCGCGCGAGCGGGGTGCGGCCCTGGCCGGCCTGGTAGTAGCCGGCGTAGATGCGCCCGTCGGCCCGCACCTGCAGGCTGAACGCGCCCAAGTCTTCGGGCGCCAGAAAGCTGGGGTCGAGGCTGCCGTTGGCGTTCAGCCGCACCACGTTGCGCACCAGGCCCGCAGGCAGCTCAAAGCCCAGGCCCGCGCTCACCACGAGCTTGCCATCGGGCTGCGGGGCGGCCGCGTAATAATCGGGCGAAACGCCCCGCGCCGCAAACGGCAGGAAGCCGCCATCGACCGAAAAATCGGCGTTCAGGCGGGCAAAGTTGAGGCGGTCCTGCCCATTTAGCTTCGTAAACTGCCCCAGTACCAGGTACTTGCCATCGGGCTGCGGCAGCAGTCCCGCCACATACTCGTCGTTGTAGTAGCTATTCCTGAAAGTCAGCGGCAGGGGAGCATCCAGCGTACCATTGGCGGCCAGGCGCAGCACCGGCTTGGCCGCCGGTAGTGTGCTGGTAGCAGCAGGCTTACCGCTCAGTAATATTTGCCCGCTGGGCAGGGGTAGCACCGAGTAAATGGTGAGCCCCAGCACCGGCGGCCGAAAACTGGTATCTAGCGTGCCGTCGGCGTGCAGGCGCAGCAGCTTGCCTACCGGCTGCCCGGCCAGGGTAGTAGGTTCTTCCAGCAGCACCAACAGCTTGCCATCGGGCGCTTCCGTCACGCGTTGCAGCTTCCAAACGTAGCCGCCCACATTGGCCGCAAAGGCAAAATCAAACTGGCCCGAGGGCAGCAGCTTGGCTAGGCCGGGCACGTTTTGGCCCTCCACCCGGCGCGGGCCCCGCACCAGCCGCGCCCCGCTGCGTAGCTGCTGTACTTGCGCATACGCAGGCTCGTAAAAATTCTGGAAGCGGAAGCCGGGGTCAAAGGCCGGATCGGCGGCTTGGCCGTAGCTCGCAGTTGCCAGCGCCAGCAGTGGGGCCAGCCAGGTGAGTAGTCTATGTAGCACCCTGCAAATATATCGGTTTGGCTGGCCCTACCCCCTACTTAAACACCAAGGGTACCACCACTTTCACGCTCAGCGTACGGCCCACGTTGTACACACCACGCCGGCCGCTGGCGTAGTTGATTTGCTCGTACTTGAGGCGGCTAAGGTGGCTTTGGTAGGCTACGTCAAACAGGTTGTTGGCCGTGAGGTAGAGCGAGAACAGCGTGTGGCCTTTGGCATCGGCCACGTCGGTGCCTACCCCCGCATTAAACAAGGTGTAGGCCGGGGTAGCAGTTTCGGTGTCGAAGGCGGCGAAGTAGCGGTTTTGAGCGAACGTCTGCTCTAGCTGAAAGCGGGCGTAGACGTTGGTCAGGCGCTTGCCCTGGCGCCGAAAGTTGCCGCGCAGCTCGCTTTGCAAGCGGTCAGCCGGAATAAAGGGCAGAAACTGCTCGGCCTCGGGCACGGCCAGTTGGCGGGCACGCACCATCGAAAACGAGTTTTCGAAGTGCAGCCAGTCGAGGGGATGCGGGTGAAAATCGAGCGTAACCTCGCCGCCCAATAGCCGCGCCCGGCCCTGCACGTAGTCAAACAAGCCAATGTCGGGCCCACGCGCCACCAGCGAGTCGGTGCCTGCCCGGTTCAGCACCCGCTGCGAAAAGATGTAGTTGCTGATACTGTTCTCAAACGCATCGACCGAAAAACGCACGTGCTCCGTCACGTAGCTCACGCCGGCGTCTACCTGCAGGCTGGTTTCGGCCTTCAGGCTGGGGTTGCCCACTTCGTAGCGAATAGTGCCCTCGTGCACGCCATTGGCGCCCAGCTCGGCAATATTGGGTGCCCGGAAGCCGCGGCTCAAGTTGGCCTTCACCGTGAGCCGGTCGCTCACAGCGTACGATGCGCCCAGGCTACCGCTGTAGCTGCCAAAGGTGCTCAGGAAGCCCGGAAACTTGGTTTCGGCGCCTGGCGTGGTGGCGGGGGTAGGGCGCTCGTCGGCGTCGAGGTACAGGCTTTGTGCCGAAATACGGCGCACATCGTAGCGCAGCCCGCCGCTGAGGTCGAGGCCGCCCAGCGACTTTTTCACCACCCCAAACACGCCGCCCTCCGTCATATTATAAGCCGGAATGAGGAATTCGGTGGCCAGGTTGCGGTTTTGCTGGCGCAGGCCGGTGGTGCCTACGGCTAGGTTCCAGCCGCTCATTTCGGGCAGGTAGTAGCGCACGGCGTAGTCCACGGTGCGCAGCTGAAAATACAGCTGCGGCGTGTCGGGCTGCAGGGCGTCGCCAAACTCGCGGCGCAGGTTCTGCTGGTAGTTTACTTGCAGCGTGAGCCGCCCGCCCTGGTCGCCGATGATAAAGTTGTTGTCGGTGCCAAAGCGCAGGTGGTTCACGCGTTGGCGCGGCACAGCCAGCCCGTAACCGCGCAACTCATCGTCGGTCACGATGCGCGACTCCACCGCAGTCCCTACCCCCACATCGCGCACAAAGCGGCCGCTCAGGCTGTCGCGGCCGCCCTCAATCAGCCCCAGGTTTTGGTTGAACGTGCTGAAGGTGAGGTGCGAGTAGCCCCAGCTTTTATTCAGCCCCACGTAGCCGTTGGCGTCCCACTCGTTAAAGCCCGAGTTGAAAACCCGGCCGTCGTAGCGGTTTTGGTAGTCGCCGGCCACCTTGCGGGTGCCGCGGGCCAGCCAGTTCAGGCCGTTGATGTTGCCCGCGTTCTGGAAGGAGTAGCCCTGCTGGCGGTTGTTGGTTTGGTAGTTGGCCGTGGCCGTGCCCACAATGCGGCCGTCGGCTACCGGGTCGGGCGCCAGAAAGTTGATGACGCCCGCCATCGCGTCGGAGCCATATAATAAGGAGCCCGGCCCCTTGATAATCTCGGCCCGGTCGATGCTGAACTCGTCAATCTCGATACCGTGCTCATCGCCCCACTGCTGGCCTTCCTGCTTGGCGCCGTTGTTGAGCGTCACCAC
>CAZZDR010000026.1:0-1061 GCA_964652535.1 uncultured Hymenobacter sp.
GCGGGCTTAGGCAGTTTACCTTTCTTACCGGGCGTCGCTTTGGTAGCGCCTTTTATAGCAGCCTCTGCGGCTGGCGCAGGTTGGGCAACGGGGAGGGGGGTAGGGGCTGGGGCGGGCGGCGCATCGTTTTCGTACAGAATGCGCAGGCGGTTGTCGATCTCACCCGGTCGGAACTGGGAAATAACTGGCTTATCGGTCGAGGCTAAGGCGCCAGCTAGCTGCCCAGCATCCGCTTTCTGCAAGGCGCCGCCCAGGGCCTGCGCTTGCGGTACTAGTGGGCTGCTAGGGTAGTCTTTGGCAAACTGCGCTACCGAAGCCCGCACCGCCACCGGCGGCTGTGTCCGGATGGCTAACAGCAGCTTCAGGTATGCTACTCGGTCGTTGAGGTCGCTCTTGGGGTACTGTTTTTCGAGGCGCGCCACGGCCGCTTTGGCCCGCGTAAAATACTGGTCTTTGTACAGCACAAACGCCGAGTCGAGGCGCGCGGCCACGGCATTGTGCAGCGCCCGCTCGTGCTCGCGGTACAGCGGGTCGGCAATGAGCTTAGCATAGGTCGAGGTCGGAAACTCACGTTGCAAAGCAGCCGCGTATTGTGCCGCTTTGGCCGGGTCGGGCAGGTCTTTGTAGTAGAGATAGAGCAAGTAGTCAGCGTCGGGGGCGTGCTCGCCGCGGGGGTAGCGCGCCACCTCACCGGCGTAGGTTTCGTAGCCGCGCTGCTTTTCTTTCAGTAGCTCTTTGTAAATGCCGCCCAACTCGTACATCGCTGCTTCTACCTGCTGGTCAGAGGCCTGGAGCTTGGCTGGTGTGTCTGGAATATTCTGGCGGTATTTAGCGGCTAGCGCGTTTTGCTCGGCCATTGGGTCGGTGGCCAGGGGCGGCGCCACTGGCCGTACCCCCGATGAGGTACCGCCATTCACCTGCGTCTGGTCATTGCCGGTCACACTCACCGGCGCACCCCCATTTTGCGGGGCATTAGGCGAACTGCTGGGGGTAAGGGTCGTGCGCCAATTGTCTTGCAGCCGGCGGTCGCCCCACACCCGAATAAACTCGCCCCGCGCCGT
>CAZZDR010000026.1:1161-21816 GCA_964652535.1 uncultured Hymenobacter sp.
TGCGTTTCAATAATGGTGTACTGTTTGGCAAATTCTTGCAGAATACCCGCCCGCTCCAGAGTCGCCGCGTACAGCGGGTTGTCTTTCGGCATGGCCTGCGTAGTACTGTCGTAGTAGGCCGCAGCTAGCCGGTATTTCTGCAGGTTTTCGTAGTAGATGCGGCCCGCCAGCAGGTAAGTGTAGCCCTTCTGCGACTTGCTGACGGTGGGCTGGCGCGCCGATGTGCGCAGCAAGGCCAGCGCGTCGCTGTACTTCTGCTGGCGGTAAGCCAGGCGGCCCATCTCGTAGTAGATTTTATCGCGATATTCCTTGTTTTTGGGGTCTTTCAGCAGCGCGGCAAAATACTTATCGAGTCGCTCCTTACTCTGTTGGTCGAGGTCCGAAACCTGGCCCAGCAGCAGTTTGGCTTGAAAATCAAGCTCGTAAGGCGGGTTATGCTTAAGAATATTGTTGAGCTGAGCAGTCGCCTCCTTGTTCTGACCTTGCTGCTGGTACAGTTGCGCCAATATGAAGCGCGAGCGCGAGCGCTCGTTCTTAGTCGGGGTCAGCGGCACAGCGCGCTCCAACTGCTCGATGGCTTTGGTCGGCTCCTCCGTTTGTAAATAATAATCGGTGCGAGCCAAAAACAGCTCACGCGCATCTTTGGGCAGGCCGACCTCCTTGTCGAGCAAGTCCGACACAGCCTTAGCGTTGTCGAGCTGCTTGGTTATCAAAAAAGTGCGAAACAAACCAATCAAAGCTTCCTGCTTGGCAAATGGGTCGCGGCTAGTGCTGTTTACGTACTTAAATGTGAGCACTGCATCGTCAAACTCCATCTTATAGAACCGCGACCATCCTACTAGTAGATAGGCGTCGTCGGTCCAGTCGGAGCCCGCGCGGTGCTGAATGGGCAGCGAGGCCTTCTTGATAATGTCGTTGAGGTCGGCGCGGGTGGCGCGCACTGTGCCACTGTCGAGCACCGGGTAAAGGGGCAGCACACGGTTGTAGTCGTCGTTGCGGCCTTTGTAGAGGGTAGCCTCGGTGGCCCACAGCTTTTCGCGGGCCAGAAAAAAACCGTTGTCGCGGGCCGCCACGTTGTTGAGGGCGTGGCTCACCAGCGACTTATCCGAGGCGCAAGCCGCCACGCTCCACGCCAGCCAGGCCAGCAGCCAAAACCGGAAGCGACTCAGGGAAATAGCGGTTTTCAACGTCAAAAACAATTCTGGTAAAGAGAGCGGGGGTAGGGCGCAACGCCCGGCGCGGCCCAAAATGTTCGGACCTGCTGACTCTAACGGTCGGCAATCCGTAAAATTACGCCCTACCCACCCGAAACCTTCACCCGACGCTTAGCTTTAGCGGCACCCCAGTTAGCCTCGTCTATGCCTACCCCCCCGCCCACCCCCAATGCCGACGACACTACCCGCAACAGCTCGGCGGTAGCCAAGTATTCCGGCATCGCCATTCAAATGATTGCCATCATTGGCCTCAGCACCTGGGCTGGCGTGTGGCTCGATAAGCACTTTCGCACAGCCACGCCTTGGTATACTATCGGTCTCACGCTGAGCGGGATATTTCTGGCGTTGTACCAGGTCATCCGCAGCGCTACGAGCGACCGCTAAAATAGGAAAAGCACGCAGCATAAAACTTTTTTGCCACAATTGATGTAGGTACATTAATTGCGGCATACCTTTGATGCCTCGCAGTTTTCACCCACGCTCTCTCGTCATGCGCACCCACTTTTTTCCTGCCACCGACCGCGGCCTCAAGGACATCGGCTGGCTCAAAAGCCACCTCACCTTCAGCTTTGGCCCTTATGCCAACCCCGAGCGCAATGGCTTTGGCTTGCTGAAAGTCTTTAACGACGACTACGTGGCGCCTGGGAACGGCTTTGGTCTGCACGCCCACGCCAATATGGAAATCATCTCGGTGCTGCTAGCCGGCACCATGAACCATAAGGATTCGCTAGGGTACTCGGAGGTTATTCCGGCTGGCGGCGTGCAAATAATGAGTGCCGGAAGCGGCATCCGCCACGAAGAATACAACGTGGGCGATGACGAAGTGAACTTTCTGCAAATCTGGATTGAGCCGAAGCTCCAAAACGTGACACCACGTTACCAGCGCCGTCAGTTTCCGGAAGAAAAGCGTGCCAATCGCCTTACCACTATCGTGAGCAATGAGGAAGGGACCGCCCACTGCTGGATAAACCAGAACGCTAAGCTCTCACTAGGCTACTACACCGAAAGCCAAGGTATTGACTACCAATACGCCCCAGTCAATAAAATGCTCTACGTGTTCGTCATCAGCGGCACCGTGCGTGTGGGCGACCAGGTGCTCGGCACCCGCGACGCGCTAGGCATCTGGGAAGGCCCCGGCCGCGTGCACCTCGATTGCGACGCCGACACGCGCTTTCTACTCATCGAAGCGCCTATTAATCACTAGCTGCTCCACCTCATTCTTTCGGAAGAGGAGAGGAGGTAGGGAGAAGTGTTAAGCTTTTACACACTACACAGTCTGCATTATCATGGAAAATCAAATCTTAGGCCTACATCACATTACCGCCATCGCAGGCAACGCCCAACGCAATTTCAACTTCTACACCAAGATGATGGGGCTGCGCTTTTTGAAGAAAACCGTCAATTTCGACGACCCTGGCACCTACCACTTTTATTTCGGCGATGAGCGTGGTTCGGCGGGCACCATCCTCACGTTCTTCCCCTGGGAGCACATGACGCCCGGCCGCCGTGGCCCCGGCCAGGCCACCGAAATCGGCTACGCAGTGCCCGCTGGTAGCCTCGATTTCTGGATGAAGCGCTTCGAAGCAGCTGGCATCACCTACAACAAGCCCGCCGAGAAATTTGGCGAGCGCTACCTCACCTTCCTTGATCCCGACGGCCTCAAGATAGAGCTTACCGAAGTAATCGACGACCCTCGTACCCCCTGGACTACTTCCGAGGTGGGCGCCGAAGTTGCCACCCGTGGCTTTCACCATATTACGCTCACCCTCAGTGATGTGAAAGCCACAGCTGCCGTGCTCACCGATGTCTTTGGCTATAAGTTGGTGGCTCAGCACGTCAACCGCTTCCGCTACGCCACCGATGCCCTCGGCACGGCTAACATCGTGGAGTTGGTAGCGGCCCCCGGCGAAGGCCGCGGCCATGTTGCGGCCGGCTCGGTGCACCATGTCGCCTTCCGCGTAAAGGATGACGCTACTCAGTTGTATTTCCGCAACTTGCTTATCAAGAAAGGCTTCCAGGTAACGCCTCAGATTGACCGGCAGTACTTTAACGCTATGTATTTCCGCGAGCCGGGCGGGGTATTGTTCGAAATAGCTACTGATAACCCAGGCTTCATGGTCGATGAGCCACTAGCCGAATTGGGCAAGAACCTAGTACTGCCTCCCCAATACGAAAGCCAGCGCGCCGCTATTGAAGCCCATTTACCCATCCTAGGTTAAGTTATGAAAACTGCTGAATTTCAACCACTCACTTATATCTATCAGGCCGCACCGACCTCAGCCCGGGCCACGCTGCTCCTGCTGCACGGCACTGGCGGCGACGAGCGCGACTTGCTTTCGCTGGTACCTAGGTTTGGCCCCGGCCTCAACGTGCTCAGCCTGCGCGGCAACGTCCAAGAGGGCGGCATGCCACGCTTCTTTCGCCGCCTGGGCATGGGGGTGTTTGATGAGCCTGACGTTCTCTTTCGCACGCACGAGCTGGCCGATTTTTTAACTAAAGTGGCCAAGCAGGAAGGTTTCGACCCCGCGCAGCTCATCGCCGTGGGCTACTCCAACGGTGCTAACATTGCGGGCAGTCTATTGATGCTCTATCCCAACCTGCTGGCGGGTGCGGTGCTTTGGCGGCCTATGCAGCCGCTGGTGCAGCAGGTACCCACTTTTACAGCGCCGCGGCCGGTGCCAGTGTTCTTCGCGCCCGGCTCGCAAGACCCCACGGTGCGTCCCGCCGCTACTGATGCCTACGCGGCATTGCTCACGCAAGCCGGCTACGTACTCACGCGCCGCGACATGCCAGCCGGTCACAACCTAATTCAAGCTGACCTAGACGGCGCCGCAGCTTGGCTAGCAGCTAACTTTCCAGCAGCTTAAGTTTTTGATTTTGTACAACGGGCCAACATTAGTAGCCACTGAAGCATTTGCTCCCGTAGCTACTAATGTTGGCCCGTTGACTTAATAATCAACGACCTTGATAGGGTTGCTCGCGTAAAGTCTAGATGCAGCCTACCCCCTATGGTATGGTCAAGTATGGTAACGCTACTATACTAAAGTGAAACTAGCGTTGACCTACAAAAGCTCAAGTGTTAGCATGTATACTAGGGCGCCTGCGTAGCAGTCCTGAGTCACATCATTTTGCATAGTAGCTTTCAAATAAGCTTCGCTGCGCATTCGGTTTTAGTTACCACCTATAGCCCAATTGGGCCTTTAGTTTGACTTTATCCGGCTACATCTACCAAAACCGGCTGGTCTTTTGTGTGGGTATTAGCCTATTCATGCCGACCTTTGCCCTCCGGCTTCGGCTCTTTCTTTTATGAACGCACGTTTTCTTACTCACTTTGTAGCTTTCGCACTCGCTGTTTTTGCGGTGTTGTATGGGCTGCGGGCGAGTTTTGGCACGGCGGCGGTGCATCCGTTAGCTCCGGTTGTATTAGCGGGCTTACTGGGGCTTACCCTGTTCACTTATTGGCTTACGGCGTGGGCTACCCGACACTCTGCTGACAACTTTTTGTTGGCCTATTTCGGGGGGGTAGGGCTGCGGCTAGTCTTAGGCATTGGCATCGTCTTGGTCTACTTTTTTCGCGGCGGGCTGAGCGATACACACGGGCTGCTCACCTTCCTTGGCGCCTTCTTTATTGGCTATTTCCTGTGTGCTGGCTTTGAAATATGGGCTATTTTTAGTAACTTGCGCCCGTTTTCAGCGAAGCAAGTCCCAAAAGAATAGAAATTTACAACGGACTTGAGTTTTAACTAATATTGAATGAAGCGTTTACTAACCCTCTTTCTTTGCTTGTGCACGTTCGCCGGTTTTGCGGCCGAACCCACCGAGACGGGTGAAAAAGGGAAGGCCTTCAACCCTGGCGAAGTTATTTTGCACCACGTAGCTGACTCGCACGAGTGGCACTGGTTCAGCACCGACAACGGCAACTTTGTTACCTACCTACCCGTGTTCGCCTACGAGCCAGGCCGTGGACTATCCACTTTTTCATCTGAGAAGATTGCTGAAGGTAAAACTTATGGCAATTTCAAACTAGAAGATGAAAAACTAGTGACGCTTGATGGCGGCAAAGTTTACGACTTTTCTATTACTAAGAATGTAGCCGCGTTGGCTATGAGCAGCCTGCTGTTGGTGTTCATCTTTGCCTCAGTAGCTAAGTCATATAACCGGCGTGTAGGTCAGGCTCCTTCGGGCTTGCAGTCGCTACTTGAGCCGTTCGTCATCTTTATTCGTGACGAGGTAGGAAAGAAAAGCATTGGTCCCAAGTACGAGCGTTATATGCCGTATTTGCTCACGGTCTTCTTCTTTATCTGGTTTAATAACCTCCTCGGTCTCACGCCGGGTGCAGCTAACCTATCCGGCAATATCGCCGTTACGATGGCGCTGGCTTTGATAACCCTGCTTATTACTCTCTTTAGCGCTAATAAGAACTACTGGGGTCACATCTTCGCGCCTCCTGGTGTGCCGTGGCCGCTCTACATCATCATGGTGCCAGTAGAACTAGTAGGTGTGCTGGTAAAGCCCTTCTCACTGATGATACGATTGTTCGCTAACATCACGGCCGGGCACATCATCATCCTAAGCTTCATTAGCCTCATCTTCATCTTCCGCTCTACTGCTACTGGTTTCATCGCCGTGCCATTCGGCTTGTTTATCAGTATGCTGGAGTTGCTGGTAGCCGTACTACAAGCTTACATTTTTACGCTGCTCACTGCTATGTATATCGGTAGTGCCGTAGAAGAGCATCACCATGATGAAGACCATAGCCATGACAATGACTTTGGTACGGCTGAGCAGCGCGCTGGGGGTTCTAACCTTGCGCACCTCGCACAGCCTGACGTAGCGGCCCACTAATTCTAGCCGCGCTACTCCAATGGTAGCCTGGTTTTATTTCCCCTGTTTCTCTTTCCTACACACATTTCTCTTTTACCATGCTTCTTTCGTTGTTGCTGCAAGTTGTTAATTCGGTTGGTCTAGCTGTAATGGGTGCCGGTATCGGCGCTGGTTTGGCTATCCTAGGCGCTGGCCTGGGTATTGGCCGCATTGGCGGTAGCGCTATGGAAGCCATTGGCCGTCAGCCAGAGGCTTCGGGCAAAATCCAGACTGCTATGCTCATCGTGGCAGCTCTGTTGGAAGGTGCTACTCTGTTCGCCATCGTAGTCTGCCTGCTCATCGCGCTGAACTTGAAGTAATCGCTTCGGTATAACCCGGCCGGCTGGTTTCCTTTTTGGGGAGCCAGTCGTGCCGGGTTTTCGTTCGGTTAAAGCCTGAGTTTACGTGCCAAGGCCCGTTAAATCAGTGGTTTGATATTTCTTGTCGCCGCTGAATGTTTACTAGCGTAGCTGCTGCGCTGCCACCCTGATAATTGCCGTACTCATGTCGCTTATCACCCCTGAATTTGGTTTGCTGTTTTGGCAAACGTTGATTTTTCTCCTTCTGCTTTTACTGCTGGCCAAGTTTGCTTGGAAGCCTATTCTGGGTTCGCTCAAAGAACGCGAAGACAGCATTGACCAAGCGCTAAAAATGGCTGAGCAAGCCAAGCTAGAGATGCAGAGCTTGAAAGCTGGCAACGAAAAGCTGCTGGCTGATGCGCGCCACGAGCGTGACCAGATGCTCAAAGAGGGTCAGGCTATCGCCAACAAACTTGTTGAGCAGGCTAAAACCACTGCTGCCGAAGAAGCTAACCGCATCACGCAGCAAGCTCGCGAGGCTATTCAGCAGGAAAAGAACCAGGCTTTGGCCGAGGTGAAGAATACTGCTGCTAAGCTTAGCGTGGACATTGCTGAACGTGTGCTACGTCGCGAATTAGCCGAGCCCGCTGCTCAGCAAAAGTTGGTGGATGAATACCTGAAAGACGTAAAACTTAACTAATGAGTCTGTGACTGCTAATTAATGAGTAATCGCCCACCTTTCAGTTAGTGTGCGCCTACCCTTTAACCGTCAGTTAACAACTTCATTAATCAGTATAAAATGGCCGACCAACAAGTAGCTGCTCGTTACGCCAAGTCCTTACTGGATTTAGCGCAGGAAATGGGCACCCTGGCAACCACCAAGCAGGATATGGACCTGCTGGCTAATACTATGGCCGGTAGCCGTGACCTGCGTCTGCTGCTACGCAACCCGATTGTAAAGCACGACAAGAAGCTCAGCATCCTCACAGCCATTTTTCAAGGTAAAGTGTCGGACACGCTAATGCGCTTCTTCCAGATTTTGACTAGCAAGAACCGCGAGTCAACTTTGGAGCACATCGGTACGGAATTTTTGTCGCAGTACAATGCTTTGGCAGGTGTGCAGGTTGCTGAAGTAACTTCGGCTACCCCTCTCACGCCGGCTACCCGCGCTGAAATTGAGAAAATGGTAAAGCAGCAGACCGGCTTAGCTAGCGTTTCGCTCACTGAAAAAGTGGATGCTTCGCTTATTGGCGGCTTCGTGTTGCGCGTGGGCGACCAACAAATTGATGATTCGGTTAAGGGTAATCTGCGCCGCCTGCGCACAGCTCTCACCGATAATACTTACCAACCTAGCTTAAATTAATTTATCATGGCAGAAGTACGCCCGGACGAAGTATCCGCCATCCTGCGGCAGCAGCTGTCCAATTTCAAATCGGCCGCCGAGCTGGAAGAAGTCGGCACAGTGCTCCAGGTCGGCGACGGCGTGGCTCGTATTTATGGCTTATCGCACGCCCAGTCGGGCGAGTTGATCGAGTTTGAAAATGGCCTGCAAGGGTTGGTGCTGAACCTAGAAGAAGACAACGTAGGTGCCGTAATGCTCGGCGACTATGGCGACATCAAGGAAGGTGCTACCGTACGCCGCACCAACAAGATTGCCGCCATCCAAGTAGGCGAGGGCATTGTGGGCCGCGTGGTAAACACGCTGGGCCAGCCAATCGACGGCCGTGGACCTATCCAAGGCCAGACTTATGAGATGCCTCTTGAGCGCAAAGCCCCTGGTGTAATCTTCCGGCAGCCCGTAACCGAGCCCCTGCAAACGGGTATCAAGGCTATCGACGCCATGATTCCGATTGGCCGCGGCCAGCGCGAGCTAATTATTGGCGACCGCCAGACCGGCAAATCAACGGTAGCGCTCGATGCTATCCTCAATCAGCGCGAGTTTTACGACCGTGGTGAGCCCGTATTCTGCATTTACGTAGCTATTGGCCAAAAGGCCTCTACCGTAGCCCAAGTAGTGCAGGCCCTTACCAAGGGTGGTGCTATGGACTACACAGTAGTTGTAGCAGCCTCAGCCTCGGACCCTGCTCCGATGCAGTTCTATGCGCCATTTACGGGTGCTGCTATCGGCGAGTACTTCCGCGATACAGGTCGTCCTGCCTTGGTTGTTTACGACGACTTGTCGAAGCAGGCTGTAGCTTATCGCGAAGTATCATTGTTGCTGCGCCGCCCACCGGGCCGTGAGGCTTATCCTGGTGACGTATTTTATCTGCACAGCCGCCTACTGGAGCGTGCCGCTAAAATCAACGCTTCGGACGAGATTGCGCGCAACATGAACGACTTGCCCGAAAGCCTGAAGCCGCTGGTAAAAGGTGGTGGTTCGCTGACGGCCCTACCCCTCATCGAAACGCAAGCAGGTGACGTATCGGCTTACATCCCAACCAATGTAATCTCGATTACGGACGGTCAGATTTTCCTCGAAACCAACCTGTTCAACTCTGGTGTGCGCCCTGCCATCAACGTGGGCATCTCGGTAAGCCGCGTAGGTGGTAACGCCCAGATTAAGAGCATGAAGAAGGTATCGGGTACGCTGAAGCTTGACCAGGCACAGTTCCGTGAACTGGAAGCCTTTGCCAAGTTTGGCTCGGACCTCGATGCTTCGACTAAACTCACGATTGAGCGTGGCCGCCGCAACCTAGAAATCCTGAAGCAGCCTCAATTTTCGCCCGTGAAGGTGGAGGATCAGGTAGCTATCATCTACGCCGCTACTAATGGCCTGCTCGACACGGTGCCCGTAAATCGGGTGCGTGAATTTGAGGTGGAGTTCCGGCAGGTGATGAATGCCCGCAACCCGGAAGTACTCAGCGCGCTGAAGGCCGGCAAGCTAGATGACTCGGTAACGGGTGCTATCCGCCAGACCGCCAAGGATGTGGCTGCTAACTACGCTGCTAAGTAAGTATTAGGAACCATTTGTCATTGCGAGGAGCTACGATGAAGTAACCCTTTCCTTACTGCCTGCTCTGATAAGCGGTGTAATAAGGAATAACTGCTTCTCGCATCTCCTCGCAGTAACAGATGGTTTTTAGCTATTAATCAAGTTTATGGCCTCCCTAAAAGAAGTTCGCTCGCGTATTCAATCAGTGTCGAGCACGCAGCAGATTACCAAAGCCATGAAAATGGTAGCGGCGGCCAAGCTGCGCCGGGCTCAGGATAACATCATCCGGATGCGCCCCTATGCCCAGCGTTTGACTAGCATCCTAGCTAACCTGACCCGCACTACTACTGATGAGGTAGTAAGCGAGTATGGCCAGGTGCGCGAGGTGCGCCGAGTGCTTATTATTGCTATTACCTCGGATCGTGGCTTGGCAGGTGCCTTTAACGCTAACGTGTTTAAGGGGGTGAATGCAGCGATTGCGGAGCGTTATGCTAATCTGCCAAAGGAAAATATCACGATGCTGGCTATCGGTAAGAAAGCGCACGACTATTATTCCCGGCGTGGTACCAAGCAGGTAGGCGACTACACGCATGTCTTTGCCAAGCTGTCGTTTGATACCGTTCGCGTAGCAGCTGAAGAAGCTATGCGCGGCTTCGTAGAAGGTAGCTACGACCAGGTAGTGATGGTGTACAACGAATTTAAAAACGTAGCTACCCAGATTATCCAGGTAGAACAGTTGCTCCCGTTGGTGCCCACCGAAGTGCCTGCAGACACGTCTAGCGCTACAGCGCCGAATGCGAGCATTGACTATATTTTTGAGCCGAGCAAAGAGGAGATTATTCAAACTCTCATTCCGCAAAGCTTAAAAATTCAATTGTATAAAGCTGTGCTAGAAAGCAATGCTTCGGAGCACGGAGCCCGCATGACGGCAATGGACAAAGCCACAGATAACGCTGGTGAGCTGCTCAAAGCCCTAAAGCTGACGTATAACCGGACGCGCCAGGCAGCTATTACCACTGAAATCCTTGAGATTGTAGGCGGCGCCGAAGCTTTAGCAGCTAGCCGATAGCATATTTGGGTTCTAGTTTCAAAGAAGCTCAGCAGCTACTAGTTGCTGAGCTTCTTTTTTTGTCTTACTATTGCAAGATTTTGCGCGTGCCTTAATAATTAAGTAGTTAGCTAGGGTGCTTTTTACCCTTGCTGGTTGGCTGTATGAGAAACTTACCTTGGCGGGCTACCAAAACTATTGTATTGCGCCTGAATAATTGGCTGCTAAGGTTCGCTTTACTCACCAGCCCTCTGCAAGTAGCTAGCCAAACACCCCCTCCATCGAAGGAGTTGGCTGCAATCCGTGATAGGATGCAGCATTTGCTGGTAACTGATAAGCAATTAGATTCGACGCGCGTAAACCGGCTCAACAAACTAGCTTTTGCTTGCCGCATCGAAAACGCAGGCAAAAACTGGCAGTTATCGTTACAAGCCTTAAAGCTGGCGCAACGCTTGAATTATGAGCAGGGGATGCTGAGCTCCTTCGTAAATCTTAGCTACTCTTACCGGGGTAGGAGCCAATACGATTCGGCGCTATATTGTTCTAAGCAGGCAATAAGTCTGGCAGATAAACTGCAGAATAAGCCAGATATGCTACGAATATTATATAATATCGCCAGGATTTATCTCTATAAAGGTGACTATACAAAAGCTTATGCCGCGAATGTAAAGGGGTTAGAGATTGCGCGAAGCTTAGGCAACAAAAAGTTTGTAGTACTGCACACCATACAATATGGCCTGATAGAAGCAGAACTGGGTAATTATGACCAAGCCCGCAAACTATTTAACGAGGCATTAGCCCTTGCACGAAGAAACAAAGACTATATCAGTCTGGGGCAGGCTTATAGCGGCTTGGGCGGCCTCAATCGCCAGCAAGGGCACTGGAGCCTAGCTAGTTACTGCTATCAGAGAGCAGCAGCTAGTTATCGTTATGTATATGGTTCGAAAGGCCTTTTGGATAACGAAGTCGATATAGCAGAAATGCTTGATCGCCAAGGTAACCACCGAGAGGCTGGGGTAATGGCTAGAAAGTTGTTTCGCTGGGCGGTAGAGTTAAACATTACTGGGGAAATCGCTCGGACGCAACTATTACTGGCCCGTACATTTCTGGCTACCGGCCACCCCGATAGTGCACGGGCTCATGGCTCTTCCTGCTTTGTGACAACCCAGCGCAGTGGCCTGCGCCCAGAAAGCCGCGAAGCTGCTCACTTGCTGGCTCAAGCTAATGCGCAGCTCAAAAATTGGAGCGCAGCTTACCACTACCAGCTAGTAGCTACTGCCTTAACCGACACGCTAACGGGGGAAGTAACCCGACGCCAAATAGCAGGTTTGCGAGGCGAAGCAGTTCAAAAGCGCCAGCAAATTCAACTGCAGTTGCTACGGCAGCAAGCCTACTTACAAAGCCAGCAGCAAGAGCTTACGCGCCTACGCTACCACCAGCAAGTACTAGCCCTAGCGGGCCTCGGGAGCGTGGTGCTGGCCATAAGCACCTATATGTTTTGGCGCTACCGTCGCCGCGAGCGTCGCCGCCACGAGGCGTTGCGTACCCGCATTGCGGCTGACCTACACGACGAAGTTGGCAGCATGCTTACCCAGATTTCGATGCAAAGTACCCTCTTACGTGAGGGCCACTACGCCCCTGCGCAGCAGCAAGCCTATCTAGACCAAATGTCGGAAACTAGCCGCCGGGCCGCTCGCCAAATGAACGATGCTGTGTGGAGTATCGACTCGCGCTACGATTCGGCAGTTAGCTTGCTGGACCGGCTGCGTGACCATGCCCACGAGGTGCTGCCTCCCGCAGGCCTTGAATTAGATTTTGAAGCCGATGCTAGTTTGGCCACCACTGTGGTGCCGCTAGCTACCCGCCAAGCCCTTTACTACATCTATAAAGAAGCCTTACACAATGTGGTGAAGCACGCCCAGGCCCAGTTGGTGCAGGTACGCATCCGGCTACAGGGCCGCCAACTGGAGCTGGAAGTGCGCGACGATGGCCGGGGCCTACCTGCTGCCGGCCGGCCCGGCGGTCAGGGGCTTCCGAACATGCGCATGCGCACGCAGACCGTGGGAGGGGTACTCACTTTTTTGGCTGCTGGGCCAGGCACCGTGTTACTAGTGCGGCTGCCATTACGGTAGAAGGCAGCGTAAGGTTTACCGAAAATTCACATCTTTATGCTATATCGCCGTGTAATACCTGCGCCGACCTTTGTGCAGTGATTATCCTCGGTATTATTGAAGACCAGCCTGCTATTCGGGAAGCGTTGAGTGAGTATCTCACGGCGCAGCCCGAATTTGAGTGCGTGCTGAGCGCCGCTTCACACGAGGAGTTCATGGAGCGATTGCCTGGCTTGGCCGAAATGCCGACCCTGGTGCTGTCTGACATTGGCTTACCCGGGCGCTCAGGTATTGAAGGCTTGGCCGTGCTGCGGCAGGCTCTACCCCATACCGAAGTGTTGATGCTCAGTGTGTATACTGATGCCGAGCGTGTGTTTGAAGCTCTCCGTGAAGGAGCAGTGGGCTACCTTGAAAAAACAACGCCCCTACCCCTGCTCAAGGAGCACTTATTGCAGGTAGCTGCCGGAGGCTCGCCCATGAGCCCGAGCGTAGCCCGGCACGTCATCCGCTACTTCCGGCCGCTGCCACCTGACCCTGCCCAAAGCCTCACCGCCCGCGAGCAGGACATCGTGCGCGGCATCGAAGACGGCCTTAGCTACAAGCTTATTGCCGACCGCCTCCACCTTAGTCTTGACACAGTGCGCAGCCATATCCGGCAAGTGTACCGCAAGCTGCACGTCAATTCTAAGGCCGAAATATTAGCCCGGCGGCCACAGCGACCTCTTTTGTCCTAGTGGCCCAGCCGCTAGCATCCGTTGCGTTTACCTACCCTTCCGCTTTTCTGAGTTATGAACCCTTTTTTTTTCAATAGCACTGCCTCGGTCAACACGACTAATACGTCGGCTGCCCGGCAGCGGGAAGTCGAGAATGCGCTGCTCGTACAAACCCTGTGCGGGCAGGCGCCCAACCTGGCTGTTCAAAGTCAGCTACAGCGCTACGTAGCTGGCGAGCTTAGCCGCGAGCAGGCTTTTGCTGGTTTGTACGCAGGGCTACAAGTAAGCTGAGGGGCAGAGCGCCCGGCGCGTTGCGCCAACTCAGCCGGTGCTATGCTGGCCATCATCTTACACCCTTGCTGCACTGTGGCGAGGGTGTTTTGCTTGGGCAGCTAGTCTGAATGAACAGGTAGCCGGTCACCACTAGGCGCGTGGTATTTTTACGCTCTTATGCGCTACTTCATTCATTTTGCCTACGAGGGCACGGCCTACTGCGGCTGGCAGGTGCAGCCCGGCGTGGCCACCGTGCAGGCTACCCTCGATAAAGCCCTGAACCAGGTGCTGCGCCAGCCGGTGCACTCGCTGGGCAGTGGGCGCACCGACAGCGGGGTGCACGCCAGCCACCAGGTAGCGCATTTCGAAGCCGATTTTCCGGCCGAGATGACGTTCGAGCTGTTGCGCTACCGCCTCAACCGGGCCCTACCCCCCGATGTGCAAGTCATAAGTATTCATGCGGTGGGCGACAAAGACCACGCGCGCTTTTCGGCCGAAGCCCGCACCTACGAGTATTACGTAAGCTTGCGGCCTGATCCGTTTCGGCGCGACCAAGCGCTGTACCTGGACCGCGCGCCCGACGTGGCGGCTATGAACGAGGCCGCTGCTTACCTAGTAGGCCAGTTCGACTTTACGGCATTTTCGAAGGTCAAGGGTGGCGAGAGCCATTATGTGTGCTACCTCTACGAAGCAGGCTGGCACACCGCACCTAATGGGCTGGTGTTTCGCATTAGGGCCAACCGTTTTGTGCGGGGTATGGTGCGGCTGGTGGTAGGTACGCTGCTCGACGTAGGCCGCGGTAAGCTCACGCCCCTGGAGTTTCAGCAAATACTGTATCGGCAGCAGCGCGTGGCCGCCAGCGGCGCGGCGCCAGCTAAGGGATTGTATTTGAGTAAGGTAGAGTACCCAGCCGGAATAGTGCCGGACGAACCGACTTCATTGAGCACATAGAGTTAGGTACAAAAAAGCCTGTTTAGTTTCTTGCTCCTAAAATCTTCAGTACAAAACAGTCTAAGTAAGGGGGTAGGCAGGCGGTGTGGCGGTAACGAAACCTGCCGACCTTTGTTAGTAGCCTACTTTCTATGACTCCAACTTCTGCTACCAAAACCGGCCAGGTATTCGACTGGCTGGTGCTTCGCCGTCTGCTGGCCTACGTGACGCCCTACCGGGGCACGTTCATCAGCCTCATCGCGCTCACCGTGGCTACGGCGGTACTGGGTACGGTACGCCCTGCCCTCATTCAGCGCATGGTCGACGTCGATATCACCAACAATGACTGGGCGGGCCTCAACCGCTCGACGCTGTGGCTGCTGGGCCTGCTGCTGGTGCACACGCTGGTGAGCTACCTGCAAACCTACTACGGCGGCTGGCTGGGCCAGTATATCGTGCGCGACATCCGCACTGACTTGTTTCGGCACTTGCTCAGCCTCAAGCTTAGCTTTTTTGACCGCACGCCCATCGGGGTGCTCGTGACGCGCAATATCTCGGACGTGGAAACACTGGCCGACGTGTTTAGCGAGGGCCTAGCGGCGATGGTCGGCGACTTGCTGCAAATCGTCTTTCTGATGATTTTCATGTTCTGGACCAACTGGCAGCTGGCGCTCATCAGCTTGTCGGTCATTCCACCGCTGCTCTTCAGCACGTATGTCTTTAAGGAGAAAGTGAAGGGTAGCTTTCAGGAAGTGCGCAACGCGGTGGCCAAGCTCAACTCTTTCGTGCAAGAGCACCTGACGGGCATGAACGTGGTGCAGATTTTCAATAATGAGGCGCGCGAATACCGAAAATTCAAGGATATCAACCAGGAGCACACCCGCGCCAACATCAAGTCGGTGCTGTATTATAGCATTTACTTTCCGGTGGCCGAAGTGCTGGGCGCGATAGGGGTAGGGCTGTTGGTGTGGTACGCCGCGCAGGGCCAGATTAACGGCAGCATTTCGAAAGGCGAGCTCATCGCCTTCATCATGTACAATGCACTGTTTTTTCGGCCTATCCGCCAGATTGCCGACCGTTTCAATACCTTGCAACTAGGCTTGGTGAGCACCGAGCGTCTGCTTAAGCTATTAGATAGCAAAGACTTGATTTCTAGTTCGGGTACGCTGCCCGTGCCCCAGCTGCAAGGCGAAGTCGAGTTCGACCACGTGTGGTTTGCCTATAACCAACAAGACGTCGAAACCAACCAGTCGGATAGCTCAGCCGAGGCCCCCGAATGGGTGCTGAAGGACATCAGCTTTCACGTGCAGCCCGGTCAAACGGTCGCGTTTGTAGGCGCCACGGGCGCGGGCAAAACCAGTATCATCAACCTGCTGTCGCGCTTCTACGACATTCAGCAGGGCCACATCAAGGTAGATGGCCACGACCTGCGCGACTACGACCTGAGCCAGTTGCGCCGCCAGATAGGGGTAGTGCTGCAGGACGTATTCTTGTTTGCGGGCTCCATTCGGGCTAATATCACGCTAGGCAACGCCGACATTAGCGACGCTAAAATATGGGAAGCCGCTGCGCTGGTGGGCGCCCAGCGCTTTATGGAGCGCCTGCCCGGCGGCCTCGACTACCCCGTGATGGAGCGCGGCGCTACGCTCTCGGTGGGCCAGCGCCAGCTCATCAGCTTTGTGCGGGCGCTGGTGTACGAGCCCCGCGTGATTGTGCTCGACGAGGCTACCTCGTCCGTCGATTCGGAAACGGAAGAGATGATACAAGGCGCCATCGACAAGCTCATGGAAGGCCGCACGGCGCTCGTCATTGCGCACCGTCTCAGCACCATTCAGAAAGCCGACCGCATCATCGTGCTCGACCGCGGCGAAATCAAAGAAACCGGCACCCACAGCGAGCTGCTGCGCCTCGGCGGCTACTACGCCCAGCTCTACCGCATGCAGTACAAGGGCAGCGAGCCGGTTGCCCAGGAGCAAGCGGACCTCGATGCGTAGGTGAGGCAGTCGCCTGGCAGCCCAGCTTAGGGCGAGCTGATACTGGTTAATTGTTGACTGATAATTGAAATAACGTGCGTTTTCTGCTGCCTCTCGTTCTTGTTTTCACGGCCATTGGCCTAGGCATTTATGCTTACCTGGGTGGGCTACGCACGCCCACAGTAGCGCTCGAGACTACCGCGGCGCCCGTGCTGCTGGCTGGCCAGCCTTTTCATGGTAAGGTGAGCGATGCGCGCTTTGGCGAACTGTTTCGGGCGGCTAAAGCGCGGCAAGACGCCAGCCCTACCCCGCCGCCGCTGGCCAATCTTTACTACAATAACCCCGAGTCGGCGCACGACTCTATCCGGGCGTTTGTGGGGCTGCGGGTAGCCGACACGACTGCCATACTGCCAGCCAGCTGGCGCTACCGCGTGGTGCCAGCCGGCCGGCGCGTAGTAGCTGCTCGCGTGCAGGGCGTAAGCTTTTTGCTGGCGCCTGGCAAGCTCTACGCTACGGCCCAACAGGGCATCAAAGACCTAGGGCTAACCGGACAGCCGTTTTACCTGGAGCAGTTTGGACTGGATGAGGTGGATGAGCTGCGGGTGGGTGTGAAGTGAGCTATCAGCTCTGAGTCTTGGCCCACGTTCGTTTTCGCCAGGCGTCATACGCAAAAAAGGTCCTTCGCTACCCGAGCGAAGGACCTTCTGCTGATTAGAGTCGGGGTGGCAGGATTCGAACCTACGGCCTCGTCGTCCCGAACGACGCGCGCTACCGGGCTGCGCTACACCCCGAAAAGGATGCGAAACCGATGGGGCGGCTCCGCGTCGGGAAATTCCAAATAAGAGAAAGTTGGCCTAAAAAAGCCCCCGACCCGAAGGTCAGAGGCTTTTTTGTGGGGCAAACTTGCTCCTCGGTCGGAGTGGCAGGATTCGAACCTACGACCTCCAGCACCCCATGCTGGCGCGATACCAGGCTACGCTACACCCCGAGGGCATTTGGAGGTGCAAAGGTAGGGCGGGCGTCGGTATTTCCACAAGCCGAAGCGGTTTTTTTGTGGATTATGAGTAAAAAAGATGGTATCCAAAAGGCAATACCCTCACTCTTAAGAAGTAAAAAAATAGATTAGGGTATTTTGCCGGCCGCCGTATCTTTACCCAAACTAAGTAGGTGTCCCATTTTAGTCCAATAACCTTTATGAAGCCATTCATTACCCTTGCTAGTGCGCTGCTGCTGGCCCCGCTAGGCCTGCTGGCCCAGAAAGCCCCGGTCGCCAAGCCGGCCAAACCCGCTACTACTGCCGCGAAGCCCGCGGCCAAACCCGCTAGCAAGCCTGCCGCCCCAGCGGCTAAAGCTGCTGCCCCTTCTGCCACGGCCAGCACTGCCGACGTAGCCGCTGCCGCCTCGGCTGCCCCCATCGCGCTAGCCCCAGTAACACCGGCGCCCGATCCCAACGCTCTAAAAATCAAGGCAGAACAAAACCCCATTGCGCATACTCTGACTGTGCGCTGTGACGCGCCGGGCCCTACCCGCTTCGAAATCAATGATAAAGAAGGCCGCCCGGTCTTGACCAAAAACGTGATGGTGGGCACTACACCGGTCGTGCTGAGCGTGGCGTCGCTGCCGACTGGCCCATACGTGGTGCGCTGCACTGCCGGTGAGAAAAAGGGTATGCGCCTTGTACAACTCAGTAATTAGCGGCCGCCAGCCGCGGCAGAAAGAACGCCCTACCCCCTTGCGCTAGCGTAAGGGGGTAGGGCGTTCTTTCTTAGGTAAATACAGTTATGAGGTAGCAGCCTCAGTTTGAAGCTGTCGCTCGTAGAGGGCGCGATAAAGGCCATTGGGCTCGGCCATGAGGGTCGCGTGCGGGCCGTGCTGCACAATCTGGCCATCGTCGAGCACCAGGATTTCATCGGCCAGCTTCACCGACGATACGCGGTGCGAGATGATGAGGCTGGTGCGATTTTTCATCACCCGCTGCAAGCTGTCGAGAATAACGTTCTCGGTTTTGGTATCGACAGCCGAGAGCGAGTCGTCCAGAATCAAAATCTTAGGCTCTTTTACCAGGGCGCGGGCCATGCTCACGCGTTGCTTTTGGCCGCCCGAAAGCGTGATGCCGCGCTCACCTACCTTGGTGTCGAAGCCTTCGGGAAAGCGAATAATGTTGTCGTACACGTCGGCATCGCGGGCGGCCTGCGCCATGCGCGCCTCGTCGGGCTGGTCGAGGCCGAAGTTGATGTTGTGGCGAATACTATCTGAAAACAGAAATACGTCCTGCGGCACGTAGCCAATTTGCTCGCGTAGCGAGGTAAGGGCGTAGTCGCGCACATCCACTCCATCGACTGCGATAGTGCCGTCCGTGACGTCGTAGAGCCGGCACAGCAGCGCCGCAATGGTGCTCTTGCCCGAGCCCGTGTTGCCAATCACGGCCAGCGTCTGGCCCGGCCGAATGCGGAAGCTCACATCGCGCAGCGCCTGAATACCAGTATCGGGGTAGGTAAACGTGACGTGGTCAAACACAATATCGCCCGCTATTTCACGCACCACGTCGTGCCGCGACACGATATCGGTTTTCTCATCTAAAAACTCGTTGATGCGAACCTGCGAAGCCTCGGCGCGCTGCACCAAAGACGACGTCCAGCCCAGGGCCGTTACGGGCCAGGTGAGCAGGTTCACGTAGATGATAAACTCGGCGATGCTGCCCGTGGTGATGGTGCCGCGAATTACTTCCTGGCCCCCGATCCAAACCGTGACAATGGTGCTGATGCCCACCAAGAACATAATCAGCGGAAAGAATAGCGAGTTTACAAAGTTAAGGCTCAAGGACTTGTCTTTGTATTCATTGGTCGAAACCTGAAACTGCTCGTACGAATCCTGCTGGCGCACAAACGACTTAAGCACCCGAATACCCGAAAAAGCTTCCTGCGTGAAGGTCGTCATGGCCGCCAGCGCCCGTTGAATATCGTCCGACTTCTTCTCAATCAGGTTATTGACGTAGAAAATACTGGCTGACAGAATAGGTAGGGGTAGAAGGGTGAGCACCGTCAGCCGCACGTTGACCAGCAGCATCAGCGGCACCACCAGGATGAAAAGCACTACCAGCTGCAGAAAATACATGATGCCCGGCCCCAGGTACATACGCACGCGGCCCACATCTTCCGAAATGCGCGACATAAGGTCGCCGGTGCTGTGGCGGCGGTAAAAGCTGAGCGGTAGCGACTGGTAGTGCTGGTAAATCTGGTTTTTCTGGTCGTTTTCGATAAGCCGTGACATCACGATGAGTGTCTGGCGCATGAAAAACAAGAAGATGCCTCGCAGCAGCGCCAAGGCAATAATGAGCATGCCGTAGAACAGTACATTGCGCCCAAACAGCTGGTACACGCCCGCCTGCGCCTGCGTGCCGGCATAGAGGTGGTAGAGGTCGACGCCCTCGTTGACGAGGTCGAAGGAGTAGCGCACCAGTTGTGCCGGAAAAATGGTCAGCAGCGTGCTTAAAATCACGAATAGCACGCCGCCGAGGAAATGCCATTTGTAGCGAAAAATATGCGGATTGACAGCGGCTAAGGCGCGAGTTGGCATGGGCAGGAGAGGGGTAGGACCCGGAAAACCGGGCCACAACCGGAAAAAATCGGGTACTTTTGTGGCCGCAACGGCGTTTGGACCAGCTACGGCCACCTAAACAAAGTTACACCGCACTCTTCCCTGCCATTCTTTCTTTTTAATGCGCTGCTTTTTGCTGCCCCTACCCAGGCGACTGCCAGCTGCCAAGCCCAGGAGTGCATCGAAGCCGCAGGCAAGTAAAACGACCTATTAAAAAGGAGTTATGAATTACTAAACGTGTGTCCTTGCGAGCAAGGCAACGCCAATGCCTTAAGCTAAGCTTACTCGCCAATATGCTTGCCGTGTGCTAAGTCGGTGGCCCCGCGCCAGTTGCTATGCCTGAAAGGACAAATGTTTTTGACTCGCAACTTCGAACAATTCATATTTAACTGAAATGCTAAACCGCCGTCTTCTCCGCATCAAAGTCATGCAGGCCCTTTATGCCTACCAGCAAGCGGTAGCTGCCGATTTGCTGCTGGCCCAGGACCGCATTGCGGCGGCTTTTGAGCCTGACCTCAGCGCCAAGGTGACGCCCGACCGCCGCCTGCTCGAAGGCCAGCGCAAGCTGGGCGAGGCGCAGCTGCGCGAGTGGCACCGCACGGGCGAAATGCCCGAGTCGGGCTCCGACGACAAAGAAGTGGCCGCCGCCGTGAGCGGAGCCATGGACTACTACCAAAAGCTTGTGCAAAAGGAGGCCAGCTT
>CAZZDR010000027.1:0-5076 GCA_964652535.1 uncultured Hymenobacter sp.
CGGAGGTGCTGGTGCGCCGCAACGATGTGCCGCTGGCCGAGCTGCGGGCGCTGCGCTTTGCGGGCATTGTACTGTCGCCGGGGCCGGGCACGCCCGCCACGGCCGGCAACCTGTTGGCCGTTATCGAAGCCTACCACCAGCAACTGCCCATGCTAGGCGTGTGCCTGGGCCAGCAGGCGCTCGGCGAATTTTTTGGAGCCACACTGCGTCGTGCCGCCCGGCCCGTGCACGGCAAGGTCACCAGCATTGAGCTGCTCGGCGATGACCCGTGGCTGGCCGGCCTACCCCCCCGCCAGCCCGTAACGCGCTACCACTCGCTGGTGCTGGAGGCCAGTACGTTGCCGAGTTGCCTGCGCCCGCTCGCCGTGACGGCCGATGCCGACCGCGAATTAATGGCCCTGCGCCATGCCACGCTGCCGCTCTACGGGATGCAGTTTCACCCCGAGGCACTGCTTACCACGCACGGCTTGCAGTGGCTGGCCAATTGGGTGCGCTGTTGTAACATTGTATAGGCCGGCTTGCAGATTTCAACCTCCTGCACTCCTGGCAGGCCGACCGGGCCGGCAGCCTTAGGGCTCGGCTTCTTAAAGCTAAGCATACGCTACCCACACCACTTACTCTTATGGAGCTTCACCGCCAGCAGCAGCACGGGTTTGACTACGTCGATGAGGGCCAGGGACCGGTGCTGCTCTTGCTGCACGGGCTTTTTGGAGCGCTCAGCAACTGGGAAGACGTAGTGGCTGAGTTTGCGCCCACGCACCGCGTCATCATTCCGGTGCTGCCCGTGTACGACATGCCGCTGCTGCAAGCCACCGTGCCAGGGCTGGTCGAGTACGTAGCCACCTTTGTGGAGAAGCTGCGCCTACCCCCCTCTTTCACGGTGCTTGGCAACTCGCTGGGCGGGCACATTGCCTTGGTGTATACCCTGCGCAACCCCGGCCGAGTGAGCCGGCTGGTGCTCACGGGCAGCAGTGGTTTATTTGAAGATGGCATGGGCGGCTCGTTTCCCAAACGTGGCAACTATGACTTTGTGCGGGAGCGCGTCGGCTACACCTTTTACGACCCGAAGGTGGCTACTAAAGAACTGGTCGATGAGGTATTTGCCGTCACTAATTCTAATGCCAAGTGCTTGCGCATGATTAGCATTGCCCGTTCGGCCCAGCATCACAACCTGGCTAGCGAGCTTCACCGCGTTGCGGTACCGGTGCTGCTGGTGTGGGGCCTCAACGATACCATCACGCCACCCTCAGTGGCTCATGATTTTGAGCGCCTGCTACCCCAGGCCGAGCTGCGCTTTTTGGACCACTGTGGCCATGCCCCTATGATGGAGCGGGCAGCGGGCTTCAACCACTGCCTGCGCCGGTTTTTGCTGCCCATTACTACCAAGCTGCCGGTGGCGGCTGCGGCGTGAGCCCGCTGCCAGGCGCGGCGCGGCTTGGTTTTTGCCAGTTGCTAGCAACTTTTCGTACCCGTTCGTAGTCCTACTCTTGCCTGGCTGGTTTCGGAAAAATACCGGCAGCCTGCCGCAAAAGACATCGGTCGATTGTACGTTTCGTTGGGGCTGGTTATGCTAGTTTCTTAGTACTTTGTTCGTTGCCTGCTACTTAGCTTGTGCCCTATGCCTGCTCTACTCGCCGAAGACCTACTCAACCAGATGATTCCTTCCCTCAAAAGCACCGACACCACGGCCAAGGCCGCCCGGTGGCTGGAAGAATTTCACGTGGGCCAGCTGCCCGTGCTGGTAGGGCGGCATTACCAAGGGCTCATTACGGAGCACGACCTGGCCGACTATGAAAACCCAGAAACGCAGTTGGCTGAGCTTGCGCTGGGCTACGCCGATGCGCACGTGCAGCACGACCAGCACTTCTACCGCGTAATGGAACTGGCCATTGAGAATAAAATTCAACTGGTGCCCGTGCTCGACGAGCGCCAGGAATATGCAGGCGTAGTAACGGTGAGCGATGCGCTGGCCGCCTTCGGGCCAGTGCCGGGCGTGGTAGGACAGGGCAGCATCTTGGTGCTCACGATGGAAGAGCGCGACTACTCGCTGTCGCAAATCAGCCGCTATGTCGAAGAGAATAACGCCAAGATTCTCTCGGCCCACGTGATTGCCGACGAGCACGACCCCTACCGCATCCGCCTTACCCTGCGCCTCAATACCGATAGTCTGGCCCGCATCACGGCTACGCTCGAACGGTTTGGCTACGTGGTGTCGGCGCAGTTTAGCGGCACACCCGCTGCAGGCGAGGACGAGCAGGAGCGCTTCGACGCGCTGCTGCGCTACCTCAGCGTCTAACTTTACTGAGTGAAGTACGGCGGCCGGCTATTTTTCTTTAGGCTACTAACAGGATGGTTTGGGCTGAGTTGGTGGCTCGGCATGGGCAGCCTAGCGCAGGCCCAGACGCCCCTACCCCCCCTGGCTCCCGATAGTTTGCGCGAGCTCAGCCAAGAACGCCGCCCACCGGCCCTGGCCCCCGTGGTGGTTCCTACCGATACGCTGGTGCGCGTGAGCGTATGCCCTGGCCAACGTGTGCGGGTGGGGACTCTACTATTTGTGGGTAATAATCGTACCCGCGAGCGTACACTGCGCGCCGAACTGGACTTCCACGAGGGCGATTCGCTGACGGTGGCCGACCTACCGGCCCACCTGGAGGCCAATCGCCGCCGCCTCTACAATTTGCAGCTGTTTCATGCGGTGCTGGTGCAGGCCAGCTGCGGCAGCACGGGCGAGGTTGTCATCCTGTTTAGCGTGCAGGAGCGTTGGTATATTTTGCCTACCCCCATCTTTTCGCTGGCCGCGCCCACATTTAATGCTTGGCTAGCGCGGCCCGACCACTGGCGACGCCTCGACTACGGCCTGCACCTCACCGATACCAATTTTAGGGGTAGGGCCGAGCAACTCACCGTGAACTTGCAGTTGGGCTTCAACCGCAAGTATGAGCTGTTCTACGAAGCCCCGGGCTTTGGGCGCCGGCGCCGGGTGGGGCTAGGTTTCGGCATCTCGCTCTATCAAAGCCGCAACCTCGACTATAATACCCAGAACGACCGGCCTCAGGGCTTGGCCGAGCCGCAGGTCGATGCTTTTCCCATTCAGCGGTTCTACGTGTCGGGTGGGCTGCGGCTGCGCCACACGGTACAGCTCACTTCGGCGTTCGACTTCTCGTACCACCGCGAGGCAATCAGTGACCTCATCTACCAGCTCAACTACAACTATTTTTTGGGCCAGCAGCAGCGGCAGTACCTCGAAGCTAGTTTTATAACTACTAATAACCAGCGCAATACGTTTGCCTACCCCCTCACGGGGCAGTTCTTTCAGGGAGCGCTTGTGTTGCGGCAATTTGTGGGACCCGCGGCCTCGCCTGGCTACGCGTTGGTGCGGTTGCGCTACGCGCGCTACCTCAACCTAGGGCACCAGCTGTACTATGCACTGGGCTTGGGTGCCCAAACCCGGCTGCTGGCTACCCGTATCGCGTACGCTGACTCGCGTAGCCTGGGCTACGATGCCTTGGTGCGCGGCTACGACGGCTACTTGGCCGACGGCCGCTCCTACGGCCTGGTGCAGCAGGGCCTGAGCTGGCGTGCCTGGGCGCCGCCGCCGTTGCACATTCCGTTCGTAAACAATCCGAAAGTGAATACCCTACCCCTGGCCGTTTACCTTAACCTATTTGCTGATGCCGGCTTATCAGGTGGGAGCGTGGGTCGGCCTATGCCTACCTCCAACGAACTACCTGATACGCTGCTGGCATCGGCCGGTATCGGGCTACATTTGGTGACCTATTACGATAAAGTGTTTCGATTTGAGTTGTCGCGCTTGCTAAGCGGCTATCCCAAATATGTATTTCTTTTAGGAACAGGGTTTCCTATTTAGTCGCGCGGCGGCATGTTGCGTTTTTGTTATGAAAATAGCTATTCTTGGTAAGCCATTCGACGAAACGATAGCTCCCTATTTGCAAACGCTACTAGACGAGCTAAGCGCGCGCGGGGCGGAGGTGAGCATTCTTGAAACGTTCCGGACCTATATGGACGCGCATTTACGCCTGCCGCCTGAGATAGGTAGTTTCAAGCGTGGAGACTCGCTGCGCGGAACTCAATTTGTACTTAGCATTGGTGGCGATGGTACATTGCTAGATACCGTTACTTACATTGGAGCCCTGCAAATTCCTATTTTAGGTATCAATACTGGGCGTCTGGGATTTTTGGCACCTATCAATCCCGACTACATCCCGCAAGCGATTGATGCGCTGTTTAAAGGGCATTTTACCTTAGAAGATCGTAGCTTGCTTCGCGTTGATACTGACCCTGATGTATTCGGAACGCTTAACTTCGGGCTAAACGAATTCAGTATTCTGAAGCGTGACACGTCGTCGATGATCGCCGTACACACCTATATCAATGGTGAATATCTGAATTCTTACTGGGCAGATGGGCTCGTTGTATCCACTCCAACGGGCTCTACAGGCTATTCGTTAAGTTGTGGCGGGCCAGTAATGCTTCCCCAAACCAACAATTTCATCATCGCGCCCGTATGCCCCCACAATCTGAACGTCCGCCCACTTATCGTATCTGATCAAAGTATAATTTCGTTTGAAATAGAGGGTAGAGCTACGAGTTATTTATTAGCCTTGGATTCGCGCTCGATGCCAGTTGACGCTAGTGTGCAAATTGCCGTTCGCCGTGAGAGTTTCAATGCACGTTTAGTTAAATTGAACCACGTCAATTTCTTAAGTACTTTGCGTAATAAGCTCAATTGGGGATTAGACCGTCGTAACGCGGCTACCACTTCACAATTGAAATAACGCAAAAAGTTTCGTCAAAAAACACCGTAAATTTTTTTAGTTCCTTTTAGTACTTACTTTTGTATTCGCTGCGAACCATGTTCTTTAGAGTTTGTGGCTCATAGGTCTAGACTAATATTCTTACACTGCGCTTTATGACTAAGATTTTCACCTATTCAACTGCCCTACTCGCAGGGTTCGCTTTGCTGAGTTCGACGCAGCAGGTTAGTGCTCAGCAGTTCAGTAAGCGTAAGCAGTATACCTCCATTGGGGTAAGCCTGAATGCTATGAACTACTTTGG
>CAZZDR010000027.1:5176-8204 GCA_964652535.1 uncultured Hymenobacter sp.
TGACTGGTACACTGTTACTGGCTTCTCGCTCAACTATATTCTGAATCCAAAAATCAAGAACCCCAAGTTCCGCTAAGCCTTTGCTGGCTGGCTGGACATTCACCTCACAGTCTGCTGCATGACCGTTTCCCGGTTTTCTTCCGCACTCCCCGTTGGCCTTGCGCTCACGGGGAGTGCGTTTTTTTTGCCAACCCACGCCTTCGCGCAACACACCAGCGAGGTGGGTATTGGCGTAGGTACTGCTAATTATAAAGGAGAAGTATCGCCGCAGTTTCAGTGGCAAAACAGCCGCCCAGCTTTCACGGTCTTCTACCGGCGCGATATATCAGTACCCATAACTTTAAGGGGCGGCGTAACGGCGGGCTTCCTGCGCGCTACTGATGCCAATGTGCGAGGTATAAATGGTGGAGTAGCTCCTCTGCAAGACTATCGACAGCTAAGTCTGAGTGGAGGGGTAGTAGAGGCTTCGGGTGTGGTGGAGTATAATTTTCTGGATTATCACCTTCGCCGCGACCAGCATCGCATACATTTTTCGCCCTACTTATTCGCTGGATTGGCACTCTACTACGCTAACACCACAGTGAAGAGCGATAACCTGGCTCTGCAAGCCGAGTTTAACCGGCAGGGTAGTAAGGTGGGAGTTGCCATTCCGGCTGGCGCAGGCCTGAAGGTTGCTCTTACTGAGCATTTCAACCTAGGATTAGAAATGGGTGTACGCAAGACCTTCACAGACCAACTTGACCACACTGGTGACCAAAACCCACTTCTAGTAAATAGCCACGACCAAGACTGGTACTATTATTCGGGCGTCAGCGTATCCTATACGTTTTATAAAATCCTCTGTCCTCCGCCTTACAACCACAACAAAAGATTGTTGAAGTAGTGTGTTTGAAGCCTTTGATGGGCAGTAAGTATTTTATTATCAATGGTTTATCGTTGGGCTGAGTGACTGTGTTATCGGGGTTATAGTCAGGCGGTGGGGTAGGACTGCAACCCTTTGCGTAACTTGCGGACTCTTATACGCAAACCGCAACAATGGCCGAACGGTCCGAAATCGACCTCTCTAATATTCCAGCTCACGTCGCCGTTATCATGGATGGTAACGGACGCTGGGCCAAACAGCGAGGTGGTCTTCGCGTGTTTGGGCATCAGAACGCTATTACGGCGGTGCGCGACACAGTAGAAGAAGCTGCCGAGCTAGGTGTGAAATACCTGACGCTGTATGCTTTCTCGACTGAAAACTGGAACCGCCCCGCTTTAGAAGTAACTGCACTTATGCAGTTGCTGGTGCACACTATTCGCAAGGAAACCAGTACATTATTGAAAAATAGTGTTCGCTTGCAAGCTATCGGTGATATAGGCAGCCTACCTACTAGCTGCCAGCGCGAGCTAGCCGAAGCAATGGAACTGACGAAAGGCGGTACACGCATGACGCTAGTACTAGCCCTAAGCTACAGTGGCCGCTGGGACCTCACTCAGGCTGCCCAACGGCTGGCAGCAGACGTGGCGGCGGGCCGGCTACAGCCGGCGGCCGTGACAGAGGCCACCATTACTACTTACCTGGCAACCCACGGAATGCCAGACCCCGAACTGCTTATTCGAACCAGTGGCGAGCAGCGCATTAGTAACTTTCTGCTGTGGCAACTGGCTTATACTGAGCTTTATATAACCCCCATGCTGTGGCCCGACTTCCGCCGCAGTCACTTTCGCGATGCGTTGCAGGCTTACCAAGGCCGAGAGCGTCGCTTCGGCAAAACCAGCGAGCAGCTGACGATATCCTGATGTTATTTGTATTGATGATGCGTACTTACCTGCGTAGTGGTTTGCTTGGTTTTCTGCTGTTGACCGGTCTGGTTGCGGCGCAGTCAGTTCAGGCACAGGGCGTGAGCCCTACCCCCTCAGGTGGGGCCGAAGAACCGCGTAAGTATGAGCTGGGTGGCATCACGGTGAGTGGTGCACGTTACCTAGATCCTAATACGTTAATTGGCTTGTCGGGTTTACGCATTGGGGATGCTGTGACGGTACCAGGCGATGACATTGGAAAGGCTATTCGCAAAATCTGGGCGCAGGGCATTCTAGCCGATATTTCGGTAGGTATCGCCCGCACCGAAGGCAATAAGATTTTCTTGGATTTCAACGTGCGTGAGCGCCCGCGACTTTCTAAGTTCACTTTCGAAGGCATTAGCAAAGGGCAAGCTGACGAGATTGACAAAAAAATCAAGCTCATTCGGGGCAAAGTGGTAACCGATGCTTTGCTATCCAATACTCGTACGCAGGTGCGTAAGTTCTACACTAACAAGGGTTTCCTAGATACGAAGGTGGTTATTCGCCAAGTCGCTGACTCGGCGCTTTCGAATAGCGTAGCGCTCAAGATTGACGTGGATAAGGGTAGTAAGGTGCGTATCCACGACATTGATTTTGAGGGTAATAAAGCGTTTTCGGACGGTAAGCTAGCTAAGCAGTTCAAGAAGACTAAAGCTCGTAAGTCTTACAAGTTTCTGACACCGGGTAAGTTCCAGCGCTCAGAGTTTGAAGACGATAAGAAGAAGTTGGTCGACTTCTATAACGACCAGGGTTACCGCGATGCCACTATCGTTTCGGATACCATCGAGCGCGATGAGAAGGGTCTGATTGTCAAGCTCAAAGTAGACGAAGGACCCAAGTACTATTTCCGCAATATCACTTGGAACGGTAACTACCTCTACGATAGCAAAACCCTAGCTTCGGTACTTGGTATCAAGACGGGTAGCGCCTACAGTAAGGAAACGCTGGATAAGCGCCTGAGTTATAACCCAACTGGCCAAGATATTACCTCGCTCTATATGAACGATGGCTACTTGTTCTTCGCCATCGACCCCGTAGAAACGAAGGTGGAGGGCGACTCTATCGACATCGAGATGCGCATCACGGAGGGCGTGCAGGCGCGGGTGAAGGACATCAACATTGCGGGCAACACGAAGACGTCGGACCACGTGCTGCGTCGCACGCTGCGCACCTTGCCTGGCGACAAGTTTAACCGTGAATTGTT
>CAZZDR010000027.1:8304-15319 GCA_964652535.1 uncultured Hymenobacter sp.
TGGACGCCTGTACCGGCTGGCGATGGCCAGCGTGTGGCGCTCAACGTGCAGGCCAACGGTTTGCAGTACCAAGCTTACTCATTCAGCTTCACCGAGCCTTGGTTAGGAGGCCGCAAGCCTAACTCTTTCTCATTTAGCCTCAACCGTAGCATCTCGCGCCTAGGCATCAACTTCGACCCCGTTACGGGCAGCTTTATCAAGGTAAACAGTGCTACGATAGGCCTGGGCCGCCAGCTCCGCGTGCCGGATGACTATTTCTCGCTAAGCAACTCGATTTCCTACAGCCAGTACTCACTCCAGAATTATTCGATTTTCTCGGACTTCAATACAGGCAACGCAAACAACTTCACGTTCAACACAACGCTGTCGCGCAACAGCATTGACAACCCGACTTATACGCGTCGGGGCTCGTCCATCAGCTTAAGCGTAAGTTTGACGCCACCTTATTCTGCTTTCAAGGGCGCACACCCAAACACGTACGAGTGGGTAGAATTTCATAAGTGGATGTTTGACGCCTCGTGGTTTACACCTATCGTGGGCAAGCTGGTGTTGAATACCCGTGCGCACTTTGGCTTCATTGGCACCTATACGCCTGACCGCATACCGGGGCCGTTTGAACGGTTCAAGATGGGCGGCGCTGGCTTGGGCTATGGCGGTGGCGGCTCTTTCCTAGTAGGTACCGACTATATTGGTCTACGCGGCTATGATGACCCCAACGGCGCTTACGCCATTCCTACGGCCCAAACGGGTAAAAATGGGGGGGTAGCCTACAACAAGTACGTGGCTGAATTGCGCTACCCCGTCAGCCTTAACCCGGCTGCCACGGTATACATTCTGGGCTTTGCTGAAGCTGGTAACGCTTTCGACACGTCGAGCCAGTACAATCCTTATAAGCTCTATCGCTCGGCTGGTTTTGGCGCTCGCATCTTCATGTCAGCGTTTGGTTTGCTAGGCTTCGATTATGGTCGCGCTTTCGATACAGTTACGCCTCCTTTGAATACCACAACGCAGCAGGATTTCAACCACTTCCACTTCATTATTGGCCAGCAGATTCGCTAAGCTGAACGTTTAGGATAGAGGCTGTGGTTTGCAAAAAGACCGGGCCTTCATGCTATTTCCATTAAACTAAATTGGGGGGCTCATTCGTTAGCTGCCGAAGAATGCCGCTGGCTAGCGAGCCCTACCCTCTCATTTAATTCGCATGACCCACGTTGCTCGGTATTTGTTAGCGGCGCTGCTGCTGGGCGCATTCGCCCCGGCTTGGGGCCAGAAGTTCGGTTACATTGATACCGAATTTATCATGGGTAAGATGCCAGAGTATACCCAGGCTCAAGTGGAACTGGCTAAGATGACAGATACTTGGCAGAAGGAAATTGAAGTGCAGAAAAAGGACCTTGACCAGATGTACCGCACTTACCAAAATGAGGAGGTAGTACTGACGGAGGCCATGAAAAAGAAGCGCCAGGACGAAATTCTGAAAAAAGAGCAAGACATCAAAGCCTACGAGAGTAAACAGTTTGGCTACGAAGGGCAGTTGTTTAAGAAACGTGTGGAGCTGAACAAACCGGCCCAAGACAAGATATTTGATGCGGTAGAGAAGGTAGTGAAGGCCCGGAAGCTGGACTTTATGTTTGACCGTAACGGTGACCTGACGATGCTTTATGCTAACCCGACGCACGATTACACCGAGTTTGTGTTAGAAGAATTAGGACTAGGTAGTCCCACTCGCAACCAGCCTGGCCCAAAAGGCCCGATTAAAACAGTGAAGCCGCCCAAGACGCCTACTGCCAGCGCCGACCCCAATTTTGAGTCAGACTCTGGAGCACCCGACCCAACTCCCAGCACCAAAACATCACCTGCCAACGCTACCAAGAAGAGCGCAGGCGGTAAGCCATAAAATGGCTAACTTTGCAAACAGATTTTTTTAGAACCTTGATTTTCTTCGTAAAACGCGTGAAAAACCTTCACCTGACCTTCGCCGCCGCGCTGCTCATCGCCGGTTCGTTCTTCGCCCCGAGCGCCCAGGCCCAGGCTCCCCTTAAAATTGGCTTTACCAGCGTAGAATACGTGCTGAGCCAGATGCCCGAAAGCAAGCAAATCGAGTCGGACTTGAAAGCCTACGGCACCCAGCTCGAAGCCCAGATTAAGAGCAAGCAGACCGAGTATCAGACCAAGCTGGAGGCTTACCAGAAAGGCCAGTCGACGATGACACCCGTTATCAAGGCTGACAAGGAAAAGGAACTGACCACACTAGGCCAGAGCATCCAGGAGTTTGGCCAAAGTGCCCAGCAGTCGATGCAGCAGAAGCAGCAGACTTTGCTGCGCCCGGTGCTTGACAAGATACAGAAAACCATTGACGCTGTAGCTGACGAAAACGGCTACACCTACGTGCTAAACTCGGACTCGGGCAGCAACCCAGTATTGCTGCACGGCCCCAAAGATGGCGACGTGTCCGACGTTATTCTGAAGAAGATGGGCATTACGCCTACGGCTAACGCGCCGGCTCCTTCTACCCAGGCTCCCCGTGCTCCTTCGACTGGTGTGCCAGCTGCCCCGAGCAAGACTAAGACCAAGAGTAAGTAATTTTCGCCTTTTAGCAGATAAGAAGCCGGAGCCAGTGGCTCCGGCTTTTTTCGTGTTTTTACCTTTCTATCCTGCCTTATGTCCCTACCCCCCGACCCAGACTTAGAACCCGACGAAGCCGGAGAAGGAGATGAGTTGTATGAGCACCACCGCATAGTGGCTGACCGCGGCCAGGAGTTGCTACGCCTCGATAAGTTTCTGCTAAACCGCCTAGCCAATGCTTCGCGCACCAAAATTCAGGACGCCATTCGGGCTGAGGCGGTGCAGGTAAACGGCCAGGTGACCAAGCCAAACTACCGGGTGCGGCCGGCCGATATCATTACCATCACGCTGCCTGAGCCGCCGCGCACGGGTAGCGTGGTGCCCGAGCCAATGGACCTCGACATTCGCTACGAGGACGAGGAGCTACTTATTGTGAACAAGCCGGCTGGCTTGGTGGTGCATCCAGCCTATGGGCATTGGGAAGGCACGCTGGTAAATGGCTTGGCACATCACCTAGCCAACCTGCCAACGGGCCGCAACGGGGAAATTAGACCTGGCCTGGTGCACCGCATCGATAAAGACACATCGGGGCTGCTGGTAATTGGCAAAACTGAGTGGGCCATGACGCACCTCTCGCAGCAGTTCTTTCACCACACTATCGAGCGAAGCTACCTAGCACTAGCTTGGAGTAACTTCGAGGAAGATGCGGGCACTGTACGTGGCCACATTGGGCGTAGCCTGCGTGACCGCAAGGTGCAAGCGGTTTACCCGGATGGTGAGCAAGGTAAGGCCGCTGTAACGCATTACCAAGTTCGCCAGCGCTACGGCCCCGTCACACTCCTAGAATGCCGCCTCGAAACGGGCCGTACCCACCAGATTCGGGCGCACCTACAGTACCTAGGGCATCCGTTGTTTAGTGATGCCACTTATGGAGGCGACCGCATTCGAGCGGGGCAAGCCACTGGCGCCTACAAGGCGTTTGTGGAAAGCTGTTTTGCCACGCTGCCTCGGCAGGCGCTGCATGCACGCTCGCTCGGCTTTGTACACCCTACTTCTGGCCAGCGGTTATACTTTGAGGCAGAATTACCAGCTGACTTTGCCGCTGCACTAGCCAAGTGGGACGATTGGGCCGCTACACATTAGCCGCCCTACCCCCCTTAAAATAAGAAAGCCCCGTGCAAATTTGCACGGGGCTTTCTTATTAAACGATCACTACTTACTTCTTCTTAGTAACCGTGGTGGTCTTCTTAGCAGTGGTAGTACGGGTCGGCACGCCTTTGATGATTTTCATCGCATTGGCAGCGTCCTTATTCTCTGGGTCAGCAGCCAATACTTTCTCATAGTACGTGCTAGCGGTAGCTTTATCACCTTTTTGCAGGTTGTAGTAGCCGAGGTAGTTGTTAGCCTCAATCAGGCCGCTCTTATACTTTGCGGGGTCAGCACCTGCTACTTCTACATATTTCTCATAGTAAGGCTTAGCTAAGCCCTGCTTTGAGTCTTGGTCGCGGTAGAAGTTAGCCTGTGCACGAGCCTGCCAGCCTGGAGCATAGGTGGGTTTGGCCGTCGTGATGATGCCATAGACGCTGTCAGCTTGTGCATACTTCTTGCTGCCGCTATAAGCAGTAGCCAAACGGAACTGGTCAGTAAGGTCACCACCGTTTTTGAGTTTCTCCGTGTACAGCTTAATAGCCGACGGATAGTCTTTCTGGGTCATGTAAACCTGGCCCAACTCGTTCTGGATATCAGCCTTCTTAGCAGGATCCGTAGTAGTCGAGATAGCCTTCTGCATTACCGCAAGCGCTTCGCTGCCACGACCAGCTTTGTTCAAAATCTTGCCTTGGTACACATAGTCTTCAGGAATGATTTTCTCTGCTGGGGCCACTTTCATATACTGGTCCATTGCAGTAGCGGCACCAGCGTAATCGTTGGTTTCGTAGAGCGTATAAGCCTTTAGGCGATTCATGGTCAAGTTGCTAGGCTCAGCAGCCAGCACCTTGTTCACTTCTGCCAGCGCTTCCGGATACTTTTTGGTCAAGTACAGGAACGATGCGTACTCAGCATCCGTGTTGGATGATTTTTCAGCTTTAGTCTGATATTCCTGAAAAGTGCTCAGTGCTTTATCATACTGTCCAGCCGAGTAGTACATCTCCGCCAGCTCTTTGTAAGCAGGAGCGTAGTTAGGGTTGAGTGAGATGGCTTTATCTAGGTTCTCCTTAGCGGCCGCGCCATTACGGCTACGTACGTTCAGCACACCTTTCTTATAGTATCCTTCAGCACTGCTAGGATTAGCAGCCGTGGCGCGGTCAAAGCTGCTCATTGCTTCCCCACCGCCCTGGTCAGAGTGCAGGTAGATATCGCCGCGCGCTATCATCAGGCTCGGGTCATCCTTGCCTTTGCCGAGCGCCTCAGCAGCTTTCTCATAAGTCAGTGCACGCGTGATGTCTTTCACATCAGACTCACCATATGCCTGCGCAATCATGGTGAGCACCTTAACATCTTTGTTTTTGGTAGCCTTAGCAGCAGCGTCAAACTTGGCATCGGCTTCGCTAGCGCGGCCTTTAGCAAGCAACGCACGGCCATCGGCTACCATGCCGAAGGGGGTAGGGCCAGCGGCGCGGCCAAAGTAATAAGAAGCTGAGTCGGGCAACTCACGCATTTGATAGATGCGACCTAGTTCGAAATTTGCTTCGGGGCTGCTGTTGCCACGCAGGGCAGCACGCGCTTCGTTGTAGCGACCTAACTCAATTGCTTTTTGCGCGGTAGCTACGTTTTGTGCGGTGGCGGCCGTAGCGCCGGCTCCTACAGTAAGGGCGGTCAGCAGCAGCGGTTTCCAGGGCTTGAGAGACATAGGGTAGGAAAGAAAAAGGTAAACTTTTGGTGAAAGATAAGTGCGTATACTACGCAGCTTAGGGAAAGGTAGTTCACTGCCGTTTGTTGGTAGTCACAATACGGGCCTGCATATTGGCAGGCATCAGACCCGATTTTTGGAAGATGAGTTGACCTTTTTGGCCGGCCACAAACGACGTAAAGCCAGAGGCCAGCCCAGCTCGCGCCTCGCGGCTAACAATGTAAATAGTACGGCGCAGCGGGTAGTTCTGCAGCTCGGGGTGTGCGCTCAATAGCTCCGCAGACTTTGGAGCCAAATACACCTGGTAGGGCTGAATGTAGTCACCCTTAGTAGGGTTTGGTCGGGCCGTGATGCTAGCTACTCGCACCCGGCGCAAAAAACCTTGCACCTTGGGGTCGTCAAAATCTGAAATCCAGTTTACCCCAACAACGCCTACTGCGGCAGGGTGGGTAGCCACGTAGTCAAGCAGCTTGGGATTTGACTGGGCAGCGAAGGCTTTGGAGCTGAGTGCCCCGCCATGCAGCAGTGTATCGCGTACAAAGCGGCTGGTGCTGCTACGGTTGGCATCAAACACTACGTTGACGGCACCGAGCTTCTTTTGGCCACTCACTTGGCTCCAGTTGGTAGTTTGGCCATTGAAGATGCCTCGGAGTTGCGTGAGGGTAAGTAGCGAATCTGGGTTAGAAGGATGAAGAATGATGGCCAGACCGTCGATGCCTACCTTGGTGGTACGCGGTAACATCGCTTGCTTTTCTAGCTCTTTTTTCTCGTCTACATTTGGCTCACGAGATACGACAATGGCTTTCACCTTATCATTGAGCAAGTCCAGAAATACACTGTCTTCCGGCTGGTAGCTTACTTTAAGGTGCGAGCTGACGTAAAGTTTTTGAAACGTATCGACCTGTGATTCAAGCACGGGTGCAAATGTCTCATCTACCCCGATGCTCACGTGGCCGCTAGTAGGCGTATCTGTAAACTCTTCGCTCGTGCCGCTTGCCCGGTCGGGATGGCAGCCAGCGAGCAAACTCGACGCAGCGAAGAGTGCGCCAAATGCTAGGTGGACCGGTCGTGAAAACAACTTACTGGAACTCATCGGGCTTGGGTTTGCGAAATTGGGTGCTGATGGTGCGGATAAAGCGAATAACGCCATAGAGAATGAACACAGTACCCAACACCATGCGCGTTTTGGGGCCTAACGGCAGCAATGCTCCCGCGGCCGATTGCCGTTGAGCCGTTAGCCACAGCCAAATGCCCAAGGCAGCGTATACCAACGACATGATGAGGGTGAAGTAGCGCACTATGCGCTGGGGTGAGCCCAAGCGCTCTTCGGTGGTAGGGAGGGACATATGATAGCAAAGGGTGGTACAATCCCGTAACCCGTGCGAAGACTCAATTTGTTCGGTAACGAGAATAAGAGGCAATTAGCGTGCAAAAAAGCGCATAAAATCTACGTTTCCTACTATCCTGGCTTTCTTTACTGATATTGGAAAGTGATGGGTAGTGTAAAACGCACGGCTACCGGGTGCTTGCTTTGGTAGCCTGGCATCCAATTGGGCATTTGACGCACTACGCGTTGCGCCTCGTCATCGAGACCGTAGCCTA
>CAZZDR010000027.1:15419-21710 GCA_964652535.1 uncultured Hymenobacter sp.
GCTACAGGGGGGGTAGGGCGGGGCTGTAGCGCGTCATCCTTGGCCACTTGGGTAGGAACAGCTGGGATGTGGTGCGTGGCAGTGGACCGTGCGTGGGGCGGAGTGAGTGCAGCCACCTTAGGATGCTCGATAATAGGAACAGTAGGGGGTAACATCGGTTCTACGAAGTGATCAAGGGGCCTTAGCGGCGATGCCACAGGAGCAAATTGTTGCCATGTCGCCCAGCCAAGAGTTAAGAAAGCACCTAGCACTAGCGTAATGGCCCCAGCAGAAAGCAGATTGCGCTGATAGTCATGGCGTAGTTGGTAAGCACCATACGCTTGGTTGCGACCTTCAAAAACAACCTCATCAAGGCTGTCAAGTAGAAATCTGGGAAGAAGCGACATAGATAGTGAAAAGGAGAGTGATAAGAAAAGCACTGGTGGCGACCAGCTAATAGACTGATGCTACCCTTTCCATTTTTCCATAAATCACTGTTAATCTTTATTGAAATAAATAAGATTATAGACACAAAAAAGCCCTGACCACAGCGTGATCAGGGCTTTCCATTATTGCAGGTAACTTATTGAATTTTCAGGGTAACTGGTACCGTAAACGATACTTTTACAGCCCGGCCATTCTGCTTGCCTGGGATAAATTTCGGCAGCGATTTGATAGAGCGGATAGTTTCAGCGTCAACTGTGCCGGTTAGGCCTTTTACAATTTTAACGTCTGATACATCACCGTTTTCATCTACCGTAAAGCTGGCAAATACACGGCCTTCTACCTGGTTGCGTAGGTCAACTGCAGGGTAGCGAAAGTTTTTCTGGATAGCAGCCACAATGGCGGCCATGCCACCACCACCGGGTAGGGCAGGCATCTGCTCTACGTAGGTGTAAACTTTAGCTTCTACTACTTCCTCTACTACTTTATTGCCTTCGCCGCTCAGGGCGCTGAGATCAGGAGCGTCCGTGTTGCCTTTTACGGTCACAGTAGCTACTGTTTTGTCTTTCAGCTCTTCCTGGTCAGGTACTTCTTCTTTCTTTACCTCTTCGTCCTTTTTAACTACCGGCGGAGTGAATTTCACCGTCGTGAGTTTGGGAGGCGGGGGTGGTGGCGCCTCGGGGGGCGGTGGTGGGGGCGGCGGCTTGGTTTCATCCAAGGGCGGCGCATCCATCAGCACGTTTTCCTTGAGGTTGAGCACCTCTTTAGGCTTGCGGTCTTCCATCATTTTGGCAATGGCTGGAATAAAGACCAACAGCGCTAACAGAGCAGCTCCGACAATCAAGGCGCGCGTTACGTTGCGTCCGTAGATGCGCCGCAGCTCAAAGGCTCCGTAGTTCTTATTGCGACCCTCGAATACGATGTCGTTCAGGCTGGCAGTAGCCAGCTGTGCATTGTCCATCATAACGGTAAGTTCTGCTTTTTAATGAGGTCTATGTCCTTTTTCGAGATATTTACCAGCGCATACTTCTTCAAGTCGGTGATATTCATCTCGTCCAAGATATCTACCATGTTCTTATACTTCGCTTCCTTACCCTCGTTATCATAGGGCTCGATAAGAACGATAGGCTCAGGCTGCTGCTTTTTGCGGTCGAGCAGCACCTTGCGAATGCCGTTGGCCGAAAAGTCAGTTACCTTGATTTCAGGTACCGGCACACTCTTATCGGTAGGCTCGTTCAGGCCGAAGTAATAGAAAACCTTGTCGTTAGGAGCCAGGATGACCGTAACGGCCTGCGAAGCTTTGATTTTGGTTTGCTCTTCGGGGTTCGGATTTTTCTCCTTTACCGGCATCGTGAGCTGCATCACGTTAGGCTTAGCAAAGGTGGTTGTGAGCATGAAGAAGGTGAGCAAGAGGAAGGCCAAGTCAACCATGGGCGTCATGTCGATTTTGGTCGACGCTTTTTTCGCCCGTTTCTTGCCTCCCTTACCGGAGTCACCTTTTTGTTGAATTTCTGCCATGATTTCAGAGAGGTTATTCGCCTACGAAGGTGGGCTTCATTTCCAGGCTCGTGAGCAGGTTGAAGCGGTTGATATCTTTTTCCTGCAACAACTTGATAACCGTTTGCACGGTCTTCACATCAGCGTTGCCATCACCCCGGATAACCAAGAAGGTTGGCTTCTTAAACTGTGCAGCGTTAGCCTTACGGGCTTCCAATACCCAGTCAATCATCTGGTTGTTGAGCGAGTCGTACGGAATGCCAGGTAAGCCTTTATTCAAAGCTTTGCGGTCTTCCGTGTCTTTGTCGAGGTAACTGCCTAGCTGCGTGATCGGCACCCCGAAGTTGGGGAGCAATGAAAACTGCTTAATCTGAGCAGGAGTGAACGTAACCCCATATTTTGCGCCTACAGCCTTGATGGCAGCCTCCTTTACGGGAGCTTTGTCATAGCCGAAGAATACGCGTTTCTTGTTGTCAATCGTCAGCGTAAGAATGTCGCTGTCAGGCGCCACTAGGTCCGAAGTGGACGACGGTGGGTCTACAACCACAGCTTCATCAGGACGAAACTGCGTGGTCAACATAAAGAATGTTACCAGCAGAAACGCCAGGTCAACCATCGGCGTCATGTCGAGCGACGGCGAGGTGCGGTGCGGTTTTACTTTAGGCATTGCCGGGAGAGATTAAAATGACTGGGCGGGTCATGTACAAAGATTAGCGATGAGACGTTCAGCGGGCCGCCGGGCGGGAGCCGCTCAGCAGTACTGATGCCGCAGGATAGCCAATTGCACACGAGCCCTGAAAAAAAAGTGGGGGCGGTGACGGAAAACGTCTCCGCCCCTCTTTTTGAGCCAGTAGCTTACGACTCCTGACCCTTGTTGCCGTGCTGAGCAGCGAAGGTCTGGATGATGCTGAAACCAGCCTCATCGATGCTGTAAGTCAGCTCGTCAATCTTGCTAGTGAAGAAGTTGTAGGCTACGATGGCCAGGGCCGACGTACCAATACCAAGAGCCGTGTTGATAAGTGCTTCCGAGATACCTGTTGCCAGGGCGGTAGCATCTGGGTTACCAGCCTGCGCAAGAGCCGAGAAGGCCTTGATCATACCGAATACTGTGCCGAGCAGACCGGTTAGGGTAGCTACCGAGGCAATAGTCGAGATAATAACCAAGTTCTTCTCCAGCATTGGAAGCTCCAGAGCAGTGCTCTCTTCGATTTCCTTCTGGATGGCCAGAACGCGCTGGTCGGTGTTCATTGTGGTCTCGCGGCCCATTTCCTGGTATTTCTTCAGGCCGGCGCGTACTACGTTAGCTACCGAACCTTTCTGCTGGTCGCAGATGGCAACGGCGCCATTGATATCGTTGGTGTTCAGTTTCTGACGTACCGAGCGTACAAACGACTCGATGCTCTTGCTGCCTTTTGCTTTCGAGATGGTGAGCGCACGCTCAATCGAGAAAGTGATAACGCAGAGCAGCATAGTTAGCAAAACCGGTACGATAACGCCGCCTTTGTACACAATGCCGAGGTAGTCACCGGGCTTCGGGTTGTTCTCGGGGTTGTTGCCCAGGAAGTGGCTAGGGTCACCAAGTACGAACTTGTAGAGAACGTAGCTAACGACAAAGGCGAGAACGATAACGATGACCGAAAACAGCGAGGCGCCACCGCTGCTCTTGGCGGGTGCGGCCTGGGAAGCGGCCGGCGCAGCGGGCCGAGCGCCCGGGTTTACAGCATTTTTCTGTTCCATGAGTCCAGTAAGTGTAGGAGGTGGGGGGTTGGTTGAAGGGAAAAAAAGAAAATAATAAGAAGGGAGGTAGCAACGTTTTTTGACTAGTGCTACCCCCGCAAGCAGAGGTTTCGGGGCCGAATCTACGCCGAAGCCAGTAAAATCCAGGCTAAGTAGAATTTTTTTTGAGTGAGTTTTCACTCACGATGTCGGCTAAGGGCAAGTTTTGAAAGCCAAAAAGTGCTTCTGAGGGCCAGATGAACGGCAAACGTAAGGCTATAAGTGAAGGTTAGGCAAAACTGACGCTAGCCAGAGGGGTAGGGGATAGGACTTTTACAATTACCCGCCGACAACCAGAGGCTTAGGTAGATGCAGCTTCGCTTTGTTTGGCCTCATTCCAGTATACATCCATTTGCGCCAGCGTAAGGTCAGGCAATGCTTGGCCAGCCTGGTTTGCAGCAGTTTCTAAATAGCGGAAGCGGCTAATAAATTTTCGGTTGGTTCGCTCCAAGGCTTCTTCGGGATTGATGCCGGCGAAGCGCGCGAAGTTGACTAATGAGAATAATAGGTCGCCAAACTCCTGAGTAGCGCGAGTGGCTTGGGCAGTATCGACTGGCGGCTCGCCGTGGCCATATTCCGCCCCAAATTCGGCCAATTCTTCTTGTACTTTTTGCCACACTTGAGCCGGGTCTTCCCAATCGAAGCCTGCACCGCGCGCTTTTTCTTGAATGCGCATAGCTTTTACGAGGGCGGGTAGGGAGGTAGGTACGCCGCCGAGCACACCGCCAGTATTGCCTTTTTCTTTGAGCTTGAGTTGTTCCCAGTTGCGCTTCACAGCCTCCTCGTCATCGGCGCGCACGTCGCCATAGATGTGTGGGTGACGGTAAATGAGTTTTTCGCACTGCGCATTGAGCGCGTCGGCGATATCGAAGGCGCCTTGCTCGGCGGCGATACGGGCGTAGAATACCAAGTGCAGCATCACGTCGCCGAGCTCTTTCTTCAAGTCGGGCAAGTCGTTGCGCAGAATAGCATCGCTGATTTCGTAGGTTTCCTCGATGGTGAGGTGGCGCAGGCTCTCGAGGGTCTGCTTTTTGTCCCAAGGGCACTCTTGGCGCAGGCGGTCGAGCACATCGAGCAAGCGGCCAAACGCCTCCAGCTGCGCGGGGCGCCGGGTGGAGGCAAGCAATGAATTTTCCATAAAATAAAAGCGTAGGCTAATTAGCGGCCCTGGTCGGAGCAGAGTGACTATCCACCGACTACAATGGCTAGCCAGGGCTAGTTGAGCCCGGTCAATAACGACCTGCGAAGCTAAAAAAGAATGGCGAGAAAGAGCAGCCTACCTACTTTTGTAAAGTTTAAAAGCTAAAAAGTGACCCTTATAAAATCTATTTCCGGTATTCGGGGCACCATCGGTGGTCCGGCCGGCCAGGGGCTTACCCCCCTCGACGTGGTGAAATATACGGCGGCCTACGGCACCTGGGCAGCCACCCAGCAGTCGGGAAGCAAGCTGATTGTGATTGGGCGCGACGCGCGCCTGTCGGGTGAGATGGTGAGCCGCCTAGTGGCGGCCACGCTGCAAGGGTTGGGCTTCGACGTGCTCGACTTGGGCCTGAGCACTACCCCCACTGTGGAGATGGCTGTGCCGGCTAAAAAAGCTGCCGGAGGCATTATTCTCACCGCGTCGCACAATCCTAAGCAGTGGAATGCGCTGAAACTGCTCGACGCACAAGGCGAATTTTTGTCGGCCGCGGCGGGCGAACAGGTGCTAGCGCTGGCTGAAGGCGATGGCATTGAGTATGCGCCCGTCACCAAGCTAGGGAGCTACGCTACCGACGACGTATTTCTGGCTGAGCACATTGCCGCCATTCTGGCTTCGCCGCTGGTTGATGCGGACGCTATTAAAGGCAAAAACTTTCGGGTGGTGGTCGATGCCGTGAACAGCAGCGGGGGCATTGCGGTGCCGCAATTGCTGGCCGCGCTGGGCGTCGAAACCGTCGAAAAGATTCATTGTGAGCCTACTGGCGACTTCGCCCACAACCCTGAGCCGCTGCCCGAACACTTGCGCGACATTGCCAAGGTGCTTGAAAAGGGAGGCTTCGACCTCGGCATCGTGGTGGACCCCGACGTAGACCGCTTGGCGCTAGTGAGCGAAAACGGCGAGATGTTTGGCGAGGAATACACGCTGGTAGCGGTGGCCGACTACGTGCTGGGCTACCACGGCGGCGGCAACACCGTGAGCAACCTCAGTAGCACCCGCGCCCTGCGCGACGTGACCGAGAAGCATGGCGGCATCTACACGGCGGCGGCCGTGGGCGAGGTGAACGTGGTGACTAAGATGAAGGAAACCAACGCTGTGATTGGCGGTGAGGGCAACGGTGGCATCATATTCCCAGAGTTGCACTACGGCCGCGACGCGCTGGTGGGCATCGCGCTGTTTTTGACGCACCTGGCGAAGTCAGGGCTACAAATGAGCCGCCTGCGTAACTCTTATCCCAGCTATTTCATCTCGAAAAATAAGATTGAACTGACGCCCGACATCGACACCGACCACGTGCTGGTGCAGATGGAACAGCGCTACGCCAAGCAGCCGGTGAACACCATCGACGGCGTTAAAATCGAGTTTGGTAAGGAGTGGGTGCACCTACGCAAGTCCAA
>CAZZDR010000028.1:0-21498 GCA_964652535.1 uncultured Hymenobacter sp.
CAGCCGCGACTCGCTTACCAAGCAAGGGTACACGCTGGTTTTTATCAACAAAGACTCGGCCTTGGCCCCGGCCACTAAGCAGCGGATGACGGATGCATTCTTCAAAGTGTATCCGCAAGAGGCCAAGCGGTTTAACCCGAAGACGCTGCGCAAGGTCACATTCTTTGTCAACCCCGCCTACACCGGTGTGGCAGCCACCGACAATGGCCTGGTAGACTACAACCCCAAGTGGCTGCGCGAGCACCCTGAGGACATCGATGTAGTAACGCATGAGGTCATGCACATCGTGCAGGCCTACCCCCCCGACAGCGCGCCGGGGTGGCTCACCGAGGGCATTGCCGACTACGCCCGCTACGTGTATGGCGTGAATAACCAAGCCGGCAACTGGAAGTTACCTGACTACAAAGCCGGCCAAAGCTATACCAACAGCTACCGCACCATGGCGCGCTTCCTAGTTTGGCTCGACCAACATGGCCACCCTAAGCTGGTGAACCAGCTGGACGCCGCTGCCCGCACCCGCACCTATACCCCAGAAATCTGGCAGCAAAAAACCGGCAAAACGCTCGATGAGCTGTGGGCTGCCTATGCCGCCCAGCCCGCCGTGCAGCTTACTTACCGCTAACAGGGACTATAGCCTGAGCGGCTGACCCAGGCAGCTACCGGGCACGAACTGCCCTTATTTCTTACTTTTCGGCGCCGCTTACTGGCGGTACCTTTCTTCATCTCCCGAATGCTCAAATCTTTTTCTGTCTTGGCGGCTGCGTTGCTGGCGGCTGGCTCGGCGCTGGCCCAAGGGCCCGTGGCCTCGACCGCGGCCGACCCCGCGCAGTGGGTAAACCCGCTTATCGGCACCGACTCGAAGCCCAGCCTCTCCAACGGCAACACCTACCCTGCCATCGCCCTACCCTGGGGCATGAACTTCTGGATGCCCCAAACCGGTAAAATGGGCGATGGCTGGGCCTACCAATACGGAGCCGATAAGATTCGGGGCTTCAAGCAGACGCACCAGCCCTCGCCGTGGATGAATGACTACGGGCAGTTTGCTATCATGCCGATTACCGGCAAGCCCGTGTTTGACGAAAACGCCCGGGCTAGCTGGTATTCGCACAAAGCCGAGGTGGCCGAGCCCAACTACTACCGTGTGTACTTGGCTGACCACGACGTGACGACCGAAATCGCGCCCACCGAGCGCGCCGCCAGCTTCCGCTTCACCTTTCCCAAAACTGACAGCGCCTACGTCGTAATTGATGCGCTCGACAAGGGCTCGATGGTGCAGGTGTTGCCCCAGCAGCGCCGCATCGTGGGCTACACCACCCGTAATAGCGGCGGCGTGCCCAAGAACTTCAAAAACTACTTCGTGCTGGAGTTCGACCACGACTTCACTAGCACGGCACTCTACCAAGACAAAGCCGCCGCTGCTGCGGGCGTGCTCGAAGTAACTGCCAACCACGCCGGGGCCATTGTGGGCTTCAAGACCCGCAAGGGCGAGCGCGTGAATGCCCGGGTGGCTTCGTCGTTCATCAGCCCTGAGCAGGCCCTGCTCAACCTACAGGAAATTGGCACCAAAGACTTGGAAACCGTGCGCCAGCAGGGCCGTGCTGTCTGGAACAAGGCATTGGGACGCATCGACATTGAGGGTGGCACTGCCGACCAGCGGCGCACGTTTTACTCGTGCTTGTACCGCTCGCTGCTGTTTCCGCGCAAGCTCTACGAGCTCGACGCCACTGGCAAGGTAATGCACTACAGCCCCTTCAATGGCCAGGTGCTGCCGGGCTACATGTATACCGACACGGGTTTTTGGGACACTTTCCGGGCCTTGTTTCCGTTCCTGAACTTGCTATATCCCGACGTGAATACCGAAATTCAGCAAGGGCTAGCCAACGACTACCGCGAGAGCGGCTGGCTACCCGAGTGGGCTAGCCCCGGCCTACGCAGCGTGATGGTGGGCAACAACTCGGCCTCGGTGGTAGCCGATGCCTACCTCAAGGGCGTGCGTGGCCAAGACATGAACGTGCTCTACGAAGCGCTTATCCATGGCGCTAATAATGCGGGGCCGCTCGACGCGGTGGGCCGGGCAGGCGTGCAGTACTACAACAAGCTTGGCTACGTACCCTACGACGTTAAAATCAACGAAAACGCAGCCCGCACCTTGGAGTACGCCTACGACGACTTCGCCATCTATCAGCTGGCCAAGTCCCTAGGCCGCCCCAAGAAGGAAATCAACCTCTACGCTCAGCGCAGCCAAAACTACCGCAAGCTGTTCGATAAAGAGTCGGGCCTGATGCGCGGTAAGAACCAAGACGGCACGTTCCAGAAGCCATTTAGCCCTTTCAAATGGGGCGATGCCTTCACGGAGGGCAACAGCCTACACTACACCTGGTCGGTGTTTCACGATGTGCAGGGACTAATGGACCTCATGGGTGGCAAGAAGAAGTTTGTGGCTACGCTCGACACCGTGTTTACCCTACCCCCCGTGTTCGACGACTCTTACTACGGGGGTACCATACACGAAATCAGGGAGATGCAGATTGCGGGCATGGGCAACTATGCGCACGGCAACCAGCCCATCCAGCACATGATTTACCTCTATAACTACGCGGGCCAGCCCTGGAAAACGCAGTACTGGGTGCGCGAGGTGATGAACCGCCTCTACCTGCCCACTGCCGATGGCTACTGCGGCGACGAAGACAACGGCCAAACCTCGGCCTGGTACGTGTTTTCGGCCCTGGGTTTTTACCCCGTATGCCCGGCCGTAAACCAGTACGTGCTTGGCGCCCCGCTTTTTCCCAAGGCCACGCTGCACTTGCCCTCGGGCAAAGACATTGTGCTAAATGCGCCGCAGAACTCGGCCACGAACCGCTACGTCAACCAGTTGACGCTCAACGGCCAGCCCTACGACAAAAACTACCTCACCTATGAGGAGTTACTGGCCGGCGCCACGCTGAACTTCGAGATGGGCGCCACGCCTAATAAGACGCGCGGCACCGCGCCAGCCGCCGCGCCGTACTCTTTTTCTAAAGCTAAGTAGCTTACCAACGTCCGTTATGCGCAGCCTGGCGAAGCATCGCTACCACGTAACTAACGCCAACGCTTAGCTTACGGCGCGGTAGCGATGCTTTGCTAAACCTCGCATAACGGACGTACTTCCAATTGCCTATTCCCGCCCTCTTTTTATGAATCGTAGAACCTTCGTCGGCAACGCTTCTTTACTCACTGCTAGCCTGGCTTTGCCCTCCGCCGTGTTTGCCGCGGCGGCGCCCGCTTTCCCGGTGGTGCGGCCGGCGGCTAGCCAGCGCCGGTTTCGCAGCAAAGCCGTGGAAGCCGCCATCACCGAGTTTAAGAAGAAGGTGAAAGACCCGGAGCTGGGTTGGCTGTTTGAGAACTGCTTTCCGAGCACCCTCGATACCACCGTGACGTATAGCCAGCGCCAGGGCCGGCCCGATACCTACGTCATCACCGGCGACATCGACGCCATGTGGCTGCGCGATTCTTCGGCTCAGGTGTGGCCGTATTTGCAGCTTATCGACAAGGACGCCGAACTGCGCCAAATGATAGCCGGCGTCATTAACCGGCAGACGCGCTGCATTATCAAAGACCCTTACGCCAACGCTTTTTATGGCGACGACACCAAGGTAGGCGAGTGGAAAACCGACCACACAGCCATGCAGGCCGGCGTGCACGAGCGCAAGTGGGAGATTGACTCGCTTTGCTACCCCATCCGGCTGGCCTACCATTACTGGAAGAAAACGGGCGACGCCAAGCCCTTCGACGCGCAGTGGCAACAGGCCATTCGGGGCACGCTCCAAACCCTTCGGGCACAACAGCGCAAAGAGGACTTGGGGCCATACCACTTCCAGCGCGTCACGGCCAACTCGACCGATACGCAGCCCATGAAGGGCTACGGCTACCCCATCAAGCCGGTGGGGCTCATCTGCTCGGCCTTCCGGCCCAGCGACGACGCCACGCTTTACTCCTTCTTGGTACCCAGTAATTTCTTTGCCGTGACCAGCCTGCGCCAGGCTGCCGAGATGCTTACTGCCCTAGCCCCCGCCGAGGCCACCACCGCCAAAGACTGCACTGCCCTCGCCGACGAGGTAGAAGCCGCCCTGCGGAAGCACGCCGTGGTGGACCACCCACAGCACGGCAAAATCTACGCGTATGAGGTTGATGGCTTTGGCAGCCAAGTGCTCATGGACGATGCCAACGTGCCCAGCCTGGTGGCCCTACCCTACCTGGGCGCCGTGCCCCTCACCGACCCTATTTACCAGAACACCCGCAAATTCTTGCTCTCGGAGGCCAATCCCTTCTTTTTCAAGGGCACGGCCGCTGAAGGTATCGGCGGGCCGCACGTGGGCCAGGATATGATTTGGCCCATCGCCATCACTACCCGTGGCCTTACCAGCCAGGACGACGCAGAAATCCGAGCCTGTGTGCAGAGCCTCAAAGCCACCCACGCCGGCACCGGCTACATGCACGAGTCCTTTCACAAAGACGACCCCAAGAAGTTTTCCCGCGCTTGGTTTGCCTGGGCCAATACCATCTTCGGCGAATTCTTGTGGAAAGTGTACCAGGAAAAACCCCAGTTGCTGGTAACGGCCTAATTCAATAACCGAAGCAAGGAGCGGCGCTGGCCCTCGCCCATCGTTGAACGAAGCCAACGCTAGCCGGCCAACGACGGGCGGGGGCAAAGCCCGCTCCTTACCGGTCTGTTTGTAACTCTTCTCTTTTGCAGCTTTTCTGACTCCATGAAAACTCTCCTGCTCACGGCCGCGCTGGTGGCCAGCGGCTTGGCCAGCCAGGCGCAGGCGCCCGCCGCCCGCGCCGGCAACCCACTCTTTCAGGGGTGGTATGCCGACCCCGAGGCGGCCATTTTTGGCAAGCAGTACTGGATTTACCCCACGTTTTCGGCCCCGTACGAGCAGCAGGTGTACCTCGATGCCTTCTCCTCGCCCGACCTCGTGCACTGGACCAAACACGCGCACATCCTCGACACAGCCAGTGTGAAGTGGGCCCACCGAGCCCTGTGGGCGCCCGCCATCGTGGCCAAGGGTGGTAAGTATTACCTCTTCTTTGGGGCCAACGATTACCACCCTGAGAAGGCCAACGAGCCGCCGGGAGGCATTGGCGTGGCGGTGGCCGACAACCCAGCTGGCCCTTTTAAAGACTACCTGGGCAAACCGCTGGTGGGCACCGTGGAGAACGGCGCCCAGCCCATCGACCAGTTTGTGTTTAAGGATGCTGATGGCAAGTATTACCTGCTCTATGGCGGCTGGCAGCACTGCAATATTGCTCGGCTTAAGGACGATTTCACGGGCTTCCTACCCCTAGCCGATGGCACAATATTTAAGTCCATCACGCCCGAGAAGTATGTCGAAGGCCCGCTGATGTTTCGGCGCCAGGGCAAGTACTACTTTATGTGGAGCGAGGGCGGCTGGACCGGCCCCGACTACTCGGTGGCCTACGCCGTGGGCGACTCGCCTTTTGGCCCATTCAAGCGGGTAGGCAAGATTTTGGCCCAAGACCCCAAGGTAGGCACCGGGGCCGGCCACCACTCCGTCATTCAGGTGCCGGGCACCGACCGCTGGTACATCGTGTACCATCGCCACCCGCTGGGCGACCCCAACGGCAATCACCGCGTGGTGTGCATGGAGGAAATGCACTTCGATAAGGCTGGCCTCATTCAGCCCGTAAAGCTCACCACTACGGGCGTCGCGGCCCAGCGACTGAGCCGCTAGACCAGTGAGGGTTAGCCTACAACTAGCCCACTATTTTACAGCAAAACCGGATGCCCTTGCTTCGCTACGCTGGCAAGGGCATCCGGTTTTTGTCTTAGTAAGCGGCTAACGGTTTAGCCCCAAACAGCGCTAGGTTGATAGCCTACTCTACTTGCCGTTTACCTTCTTGATAAGGTCGGTTTCGTCTTGGTGGTAGGGCGTGCCGTCTTTGCGGAATACCTCGTGAAACCACTCGGTAGGCTCGCTGCCATCGGCCAGGGGCGTGTCCCAGGCGTACTTGGTGTTGGTTTTGCCATCCACGAGGCCCCAGTTGATGGCGGCCACGTTATACTTTTTGAGCAGGGGTAGGATATTGACAAAGCGTGAGTTACGCGGCCGGGCCATGTACTCGGTGCAGATGAGCGGCCGGCCGTGGGTAGCGAGCAACTCGATAACGCGCTGGTGGGCCGGGGCCTCGTCGTAGTTGTGGTACGTAATCACGTCGGAGTGCAGCGCCTGGTACGTATTCAGGGCCTGAAAGTCCCAGTTCCAGAGGCCCACGCTCAGCGGCTGGTCGGGCCGCACGGCCGAGGCCCAGGCAAAGACGTTGCGCACCAGCGGCAGTGAACTCGCGCCTTTGTTATTGTTGCCTGGCTCATTATATAAGTCCCAGAGCACAATGCGCTTGTCGTGGGCAAAGCTCGTGAGCACATCCGTGACGTAGGGCCGCAGCTGCACAAAGGTGGCCGAATCGCGCGAGGCCGGGTCGCCGGGGTCTTGCAGCCAGCCCGAGTTGTGAATGCCGGGCTTGGGCGCAGGCTGCGAGCCGGCGTGCGGGTCCTTGTTCCAGCAGTCGTCGAAGAACACGAAGATGGTGCCGATGTGGTGCTTGTCGGCGATGGCCAGGTAGTCGTTCACCCGTTTTTTGAAGCCGGCCGGGTCCTCTTTCCATGCCAAGCTGTGCAAAAAAACGCGCATCGTGTTGAAGCCGATGCCCTCGGCCCAGCCCAGCTCCTTGTCGATGGTTGGCGCGTCGAAGGTGGTTGCCTGCCACATTTCGAGCTGGTTAATGGCCGTGCTGGGGATAAAGTTGGCGCCCGTCATCCAGGGGTGAGTCTTGTACCAGGCGTTGGCCTTGTCGGCCGACCAGCGAGCCGATTGGCTGGTGGCCACGGCAGTGCTACCCTTGGTCTTGGTTTTAACTTTCTGGGCCTGGGCTACCGGCGCGCCGAGCAGCGCCAAGCCCAGCAGGAGCAGCCAGGAGCTTTTCTTCGTGTTCATGCGAAAAGGGGTGGGAAAGGAAAACTGCTGCTGCCACGGGCAGCAAGCGCTGCGAAGGTAGTGCACGCGTGTGCAAACGTTTGCGCAGTTTTCGGCTAAAAGTGCGGTATCAGCAGCTCGGCCCCTACCCCAGCGGTCCCTCACGCAGCGACGATGCCCGCACAAATAAATCGGGCTGCAGCACCACGTGGCGCGGTGCGTAGGGCTGCTCGCGTTCTTCCATCACTTGCAGCAGCAGGCGGGTGGCCGAGCGCCCCATCAGCTCGCAGTGCTGGTCAACGGAGGTAATCTGGGGCACAGTGAGGCTCGAAAACAGCTCGTTGCTGAAACCCACCAGGCCAATATCCTGGGGCACACGCAGGCCGCGCTCGGTGAGCACCTGCAGGGCACCGGCCGCTGAAAAATCGCTACCCGAAAATATTGCGTCGGGCGGGTGGGGTAGGGCCAGTAGCTGCTGCATGGCGACACTGCCATCCGCCATACTCATGTCGCCTAGGGTAATAAGGGCCTCATCTACGGGCAGGCCATATTCGCGAAGTGCGTCTTCATAGCCCTGGCGGCGGTACTTGTAAATGTTCAACTGCTGGGGGCCGCTAAAGTGCGCAATACGCCGGTAGCCCCGCTCAAGCAGGTGCTTGGTGGCGCGGTAGCCGCCGGCGCGGTCGTCGAGCACTACCGCGTTTACGTCGTAGCCCACTAGCACGCGGTCGAAGAAAACGAGCGGGATATCACGCTTCTGCACTTTCTCGAAGTGCCTGAACTCGCGCGTGTTGCGCGAAATCGATACCATAATACCCTCAACCTGAGCGTTGAGAAGCGTTTCCACATTTGCGCGTTCGTGCACCACATCCTCGTTCGACTGGCAGATGAGCACGTGGTAGCCGGCCTTGCTAGCGGCAGCTTCGATGCCCTTCACTACTTGCGAAAAAAAGTTACCATCGATATGAGGTACTATTATGCCCAGCATGTTGCTACGGCCTTTGCGCAAGCCCGATGCCAAATTATTGCGTTGATAACCAAGCTCCTTTGCCAGCGTCATAACGCGCCTAACCGTTGCCTCGCTAATGGCGCTGTGGCCGCTGAGCGCCCGCGATACCGTCGAAACAGAAATATTGAGCTGCTGGGCCAGGTCCGTGATGGAGGCGCGTTTTTTAGCCACGAAGTGAGATAAAAGGCGAGCCCGCTTGGGCTGCCGCCCAGGCCGCTCACTGCAAAAAATAGTGCAAAAGCCGATGCAAAGGTTGCACAGAATAAGCCTGCTTCCCTTAAATATAAGCGAAATTTGTCTGGTGCAAACGTTTGCACGAACTAGCTCAAGTAGTTACCTTGCGTTCCGACAGCGCCGCCGCTTTACTAGAGAGCCCGGCTAGCCTACTTTCTCTACTTTCCTTTTCCATCTCCCACCCCACTCAAAACCCGCCAGCAACTGGCGCATAGCGCAGCCAGCCTGCTCCCTACCCCCTCGCCGGCCACCTTAACCAAGACCGACACGGCGGTGCTCACTGCTACCATCTCCAGAAAAAAACGGCGTTATCCCTATGCTTGGCGAGCGCAAATGGCGCTGGGCAAACGCATAGGTCCTCCCCTATCTTCAAGAGTTAGGGTTGGGTTAGCTACTCTCTACTCATTTTGTAAAAATGCTGACTAAAAACATCTCTTTGTTCCTAATAACCAGCGCGCTAAGCACTAGTACGGCCCAGGCCCAAGCACTGCGTCCGCCGGCCTACCCTCTACTCACGCACGACCCGTATTTTAGCGTGTGGGCGTTTCAGGATGAGCTGGCTGGGGCGCCCACCCGGCACTGGACCGGCGAGCCGCAGAGCCTCGAAGGCGTGGTGCGCGTCGATGGCCAGGCCTACCAGTTTATGGGGCAGGCCGGGCCGCAGTATCGGGCGGTGGTGCCCACGGTGCGCGAGCAGCCCTACCGGGCGCGCTACACCTTCAAGAAGCCGGCGGTGGGCTGGGAGAAGGCTGGCTTTGTAGCTACTAGCTGGGCCGAAGGCGCGGCCCCTTTTACCGACAACCAAAGCGAGCACGGCACCACCTGGACGGAAGGTGACATTTGGGTGCGGCGCACGGTGCGCGTGGCCGACCCCAAAACCACCGGCGAATTGCGCCTGCTGATGGAGCACGACGACGACGTGGAGGCCTACCTCAACGGCGTGCTGCTGACCAAGCAAACGGGCTTTAATAGCAGCTACGATTTCTTCTCTATCCCGGCCGCCGCCCGGCAGGCACTGCGCGCCGGCGACAATGTGCTGGCCCTACACGCTACCAGCCCTCGCGGCGGCGAGTACCTCGACGCTGGCCTCTACGAAACGCTGCCTACCCCTGCCCCGCTGCCGCTGGCCCGCCAAACGGGTGTGACTGTGACGGCCACACAAACGACCTACACTTTCGCTGCTGGGCCAGTACAACTGAAAGTTAGCTTTTTATCGCCGCTGCTGCTCGATGAGCTCGAAACGGTGGCCCGGCCCGTGAGCTACGTCACCTGCACCGCTACCGCTGCCGATGGCCAGCCGCACGCTACGCAGGTACTTTTCAGCGAGTCCGGCACGCTGGCCAGCAACACGCCTTACCAGGAGGTGGCCACGCGGCCCGGCACCACCGGCAGCCTGCGCTGGCAGGCACTGGGTACTACTACCCAGCCCGTGCTGGCCAAGGCTGGCGACAACCTGCGCATCGACTGGGGCTACGCCTACCTGGCCGCGCCCGGCGGCGCTACCCTGGCCACCGGCAACCCCCAAACGCTGAAAACCACCTTCGCCAAAACTGGGGCCCTACCCTCCCCTACGCCCACCAAAGGCGCGGCCCAGCGCGTGGCCCAGGCCGCTGTGCTCAACCTGGGCTCGGTGGCTAGCCAGCCCGCCGAGCAGCACCTGCTGCTCGGCTACGATGCGCAGTATGCGGTGCAGTACTTTGGCCAAAAGCTGCGGCCCTGGTGGCGGCGCGATGCGGCAATGACCATGGAAAAAGCCCTAGCCACCGCCGAGGCCGACTACCCCCGCCTGCGCCGCAAGGCCAGCGAGTTTGACCAAAAGCTATATGCCGACGCCCAGGCGGCGGGCGGGCAGCAGTACGCCGATTTGTGCCAGCTGGCTTACCGCCAGGCCATTGCGGCGCACAGCATCGTGGCCGGGCCTAAAGGCGAGCTGTTCTTTTTCTCGAAGGAGAATTTCTCGAACGGCTCCATCGGCACCGTGGACGTGACGTACCCGTCGGAACCGCTGTTTTTACTGTATAACAACGAGTTGGCTAAGGGCATGCTGCGTTTCATCTTTGACTACTCGGAGTCGGGACGCTGGAAAAAGGACTTTCCAGCGCACGATGTGGGCACCTACCCGCTGGCCAATGGCCAGACTTACGGCGAGGACATGCCCGTGGAGGAAGCCGGCAACATGCTTATTCTGACTGCCGCTGCGGTGAAGATGGATGGGAAAGTTGACTTTGCTCGCGCGCACTGGCCCACGCTCACCAAATGGGTGGGCTTCTTGAAGCGTGACGGCTTTGACCCAGCCAACCAGCTCTGCACCGACGACTTTGCCGGGCACTTAGCCCGCAATACTAACCTATCGATGAAGGCCATTATGGGCATTGCTTGCTACGGCCAGTTGGCCCGCCAGATAGGCGATACCAAAACCGCCGACGAGTACCAGACCCTGGCCCGCGACCTCGCCAAGAAGTGGATGCAGATGGCCCAGGACGGCGACCACTACGCCCTGACTTTCGACAAGACCGCCGGCTCGTGGAGCCAGAAGTACAACCTAGTGTGGGACAAAGTACTTGGCCTGAACATCTTCCCACCCGAAGTGGCGCAGAAGGAAATGGCCTTCTACCTCAAGCACCAGCAGAAATACGGCTTGCCGCTCGATAGCCGCAAGACTTACACCAAGTCGGACTGGATACTGTGGACCGCCACGATGGCCACTAACCAAGCTGATTTTCAAGCCCTGGTGGCTCCCATTTGGCAGTTTGCCAACAACACGCCCAGCCGTGTGCCCCTCAACGACTGGCACGAAACCACCGATGCCAAACAAGTCGGCTTCCAGGCCCGCTCGGTGGTGGGCGGCTACTTTATGAAAATGCTGAGCGATAAGCTCACCAAATAGGCCCTAGGGGTGCCGGTAGTTATCGGCACCCCCAAGGTTTAGTATCCTGCTCTTTTCCTACCTATTCGGCGGGCGCCGGGTAGTCATTTTTCAACCTTTTCCCCACCCCAACTCCTATGTCGACAGCTTTACTGTCTGCCCGCTCCGTGGGCCGGTTCTGGTCCGGCCTATTCGTCCTGTTGCTCTTGGTCAGCCTGCGGACCCTCGGGCAAACCAGCAACAACCCCATTCTGGCTGGCTACCAGGCTGACCCAGAGATGAATTATTTCAACGGGACCTACTACATCTACCCCACCACCGATGGCAACTCTAGTGGGGGCCAGTTTCACGCGTTTTCTTCGACCGACCTCACCAACTGGACCGACCGGGGAGTGGTATTTGACCTAGGCCGGCAAACCACCTGGGCCACATACAATGGCTGGGCCCCCTCGGTGGTAGCCCGCAACGGTAAGTATTACTACTACTACACGGCCCACAACAACGCCACCAATACGCCGTCTATCGGGGTGGCCGTGGGCACCACCCCCACCGGGCCCTTCACCGACAAGGGCCAGCCGCTGCTGACGCCTGCGCTCAGCAACAACATCACCCAGGATGTCATTGACCCCATGGTGTTTGTAGACGACGATGGGCAAGCCTACATCTACTACGGCGGCTCGAGCGGCGCCCGGATGGTCGTGCGCAAGCTCAACTCGGATATGGTCTCGCTGACCAACGATGCGCCGCGCGACATTACGCCCCAGAACTACACCGAGGCACCCTACCTAGTGAAGCACAACGGCCGCTACTACATGACCTACTCAAACGGGCGCTGGTTTGACGATAGCTACAACGTGCAATACGCCACTAGCACCTCGCCCACCGGTCCCTGGACGTACGGAGGCTCGGTGCTGAGCAGCGATGCGAATCGCTTCGGGCCGGGGCACCACTCCATCACCCAGTTTCCGGGCTGCGACGACTACTACATCGTGTACCACCGCTACCAGGACAAGACCTACAAGACCCGCATAGTGGCCATCGACCACCTGACCTTCAACAACGACGGCAGCATCCAGAAGGTAAACATGACCAGCTACGGCGTGGCGCCGCGCCCGGCCGGCAGCGCCTGCCCGGTTAGTCCGATGTTAGTTTCGGGCGGCCTTTACAAGCTCGGCCACAAGAATACCGACCAGGTCTTGGACGTAGACAATGGGAGCACCATGGCTGGCGCTAACGTGCAGCAGTGGACTGACAATGGCACCAACGCCCAGCGCTGGACCGTTACCCTGCAAGCCGATGGCCACTACAAGCTGCTGAATAAAAACTCTGGCCAGGCCCTGGACGTGGCTGGGACAAGCGCCGCCCCTGGCACCAACGTGCAGCAGTATACCGACAACGGCAACGATGCCCAACGCTGGCAGCTGCAAGCCATGGATGGTGGCTTCTATAAACTATTGCACAAGGGCACTAACCAGGCCCTAGACGTGGCCAGCAACAGCGTTAGCCCCGGTGCCAACGTGCAGCAGTACACCGACAACGGCAACGACGCCCAGCGCTGGCAGTTCACCCTCGCCGACCAGCCTATCGTGTCGGGCGGCGTGTACCGGCTCACGCACAAGGGCACCACGCAGTGCCTGGAAGTGCCCAGTAACTCGGCTACGCCCGGCACAGTGGTGCAGCAGTACACCGATAACGGCAACGACGCCCAACGCTGGGTGATTACACTCATGCCCGATGGCTACTACAAACTGACGCACCGCAATACCAACCAGTGCCTAGAAGTGGCTAACAACAGCACCAGCCTCGGCGCTACCGTACAGCAGTACACCGATAACGGCAACGACGCCCAGCGCTGGCAAATCGTGCCCCTAGGCGACGGCTACTGCAAGCTTGTGCACAAGGGCGCTACTCTTTGCCTAGATGTAGATAACAACCTTTCGGACCCCAGCACCGGCGTGCACCAGTGGACCGACAACGGCAACGACGCTCAGCGCTGGCGTCTAGACCTGATGCCGCAGGCCGCCTCCACCACCACGCTGGCTACTACCAGCGCCGCCGTGGCCGAGGCCGCGCCGCTGCTCGTGTACCCCAGCCCCAGCACCGGGCGGGTGCACTTTGTCGTAACGCCCACCCAGGCCGGCCGCGTGACCCTCGATGTGTATGATGTGCAGGGCCGCCTGGTGCAGCATGTAGCTACTGGCCAGGGCGCGCCCGGCCTAGCCACCGACTACCCCCTTGATGGCAGCAGCTGGCCCGCCGGCATCTACACCGTGCGCCTGACCACGGCCGGCCAAACCACCCACGGTAAACTCGTATTGGTGCACTAGCACTGGCAACGAACTCAACAAAAAGCCCTTGCTACTTACGTAGCAAGGGCTTTTCTCGTAGATAGCATCTGCTACCCTACTTGTTAGTTACCTCAAACCGCTCGAACACCGCCGTGGCCGAGGTTGGCCCCTGGGCCACCACACCCACGCGCACGCCCCGGTCCCAGGGGGGTAGGAAGCCGCCATCGGCGGTCTGGCTGGCGGGCAGCAGTTCGGTCCAAGTGCGGCCATCAGGGCTGTAGGCAAAGCGGTAGTGGCTGCCGCCCTCGGCCTGCACCCGCAAATGCAGCGCCGCGGCGGGGGGTAGGGCCACGGCGGCCAGAATACGGATTTTGCCGTCGCGGCGCTCCTGCACCTGCAGCTGGCCAGCGCCAGCCAACAGGCTGAGGGTATTGTTGGGGTCGCCGAGAGCGGCTAGGCCGGCGGTGGCGCCGGTGGGCAGGCTAGCCGGGGCGAGCAGCGTGGTGCTGGCCGTGTAGCTGGCCGCCAGCGTGGGGCGGCCCAGCGCCGCACCGCCCTTGTCGGGCCGGGCGTTCAGCCGAAGCTGGCCGTTTTGCAGTGCAAACTGCGGTTTGTCTTCCACGGGCCACTCCCAGGTAGGCGCCAGGCGGGCGCTGGCAAATTCGTCGGTGACCACGGCGGGCACCTTAGCCACGGCGGCGGGGGTAGTATGGTTGTTTAGGAACTCGGGCCAGCCGGCCTTGGTCCACACAAACTCGCTGAGCACGCCCTGGCGGCCCACGTTTTGGAAGCTGCCGGTTTGGTAGGCGTGGTGCAGCATGTACCAGTGGCCGGCGCGCTCGATGGCCGTGCCGTGGCCGGGGCAGCTCCAGGTATCGTTGTTGGTCAGGATGGGGTTGCGGTCGTACTTCTCCCAGGGGCCGAGCAGGTTTTTGGCCCGGGCCACGCCGGTAGCGTAGGTGCAGCCGGCGCCGCAGCAGCCATTGGCAGCGTAGAACATATAGAAGTAGCCGCCGTGTCGCACCACGCTGGGCCCTTCTACAAGGTTGCCCTCCCAGGCGGCGGTATTGCGAAAAAGCTCGGTTTTTTCGCCCACCAGCTGGGTGCGGTCGGCGCTCAGGCGCTGGGCCCAAATGGGCGTCGGCTTCTGCACGCTGTTACCGTCTTCCTTCCAGATGAGGTAGGGCTGGCCGTTTTCGTCGTGCATCGGAAAGCCGTCGATGCTGCCGTCGGGCTGGCCCACCAGCGGGCCGTGGTCCTGGTACGGACCCTCGGGCCGGTCGGCGCTGGCCACGCCCACGGCCAAGTTACCGCCCCGTTTGTGCGCGGTATAAAAGACGTAGGTCTTGCCGTTGGCATCATGGTTGATTTCGGGCGCCCAGAAGTAGTAGTCGGCCCAGGCCGGCCGCGCCCCCGGAAACACGTGCCCCACCAAGCTCCAGTGCTGCAAATCGGTCGATTTCAGCAGCGGAAACGTGGGGCCCCAGTTCGAAGACGTAGCCGTGGCCCAGTAGGTATCGCCCACCTGCGTCACCGACGGGTCGGGGTAGTCGCCGGCCAGCACGGGGTTGGCGATGCCGGCGGCGGGTAGGGCTGCCCGAGGGGCTGCCGCGCGCTTGATTTTGGTTTTGACTTTCACCTGCGCTGAGGCGCCAAGCGGGTTAGTACCCAGCAGCCCCAGCACAGCCAGGGAATAGTAAAGAAATTTACGGGCCATAAGAAGACAACGAAACGGCCTGCGCAAGGCAGGCCGTAAACTTAGGGTTGGAATGGGGGGTAGGGCAACTACTCGCCGGCGGGCCGAGGTAGGGCCACGCCCGTAGCCACCGGGGTGCCGAAGTTAGGCGAGCCGTCCGTGTTCCAGCTGAACTGCTGCATGCGCGGGTTGCGGGCATCGCCGCAGCCTTGGTTGGCTTGCAGGTTGGCATGGTAGATAATCCAGTTCTGGCTGCCATCCTTTGACGTAAAAAAGCCGTTGTGGCCCGGCCCGTAGGCGTTGTTCGTAGGGTTTTTGGTGAACACAGGCGAGGCCGACTTGCTCCAACTGCCCGCGTCGAGCGGGTCGGCGGTGGCACTGGCCGAGAGCATACCCAACGCGTAGTCGTCGGTGCTGCAGTGGCTGGCCGAATACACCAAATATGTCTTGCCCGCGTGCTGAATCACCTCCGGCCCCTCGTTCACCTTGGGCGTGCCGTTCAGCTCCCAAGCATACTGCGGGCGGCTGAGTTGCGTGCGCGTGCCCGTGAGCGTCCAGGGGTTGCTCATGAGCGCGATGTAAAGGTTTTGCTGGTCGGAGCCCGCTTCTTGGCCGCTCCACACCAGGTAGCGCTTACCGTTCTGCTCTAGCACGGTGCCGTCGATGGCCCACAAATCCTGGCCGGGCACAGCAATTTGGCCTTTTTCGGTCCAGGCACCCTGTGTAGGGTCGGCGCTGGTGTTTTCGAGCACCCACAGGCGCTGGCCGCCGCAGCAGTTGCCGGGCCCCGCCGTGAAGTACACGTACCACTTGCCATCCAAGAAGTGAATTTCCGGCGCCCAAATGTCGTGCGACATTGGCCCGGTGGCCTTGGGCGTCCAGATGGTCGTGCTCACGCCCGAGCCCAGCTCGCTCATCTTGGCCGTTTTGCGCAGCACCAGGTTGGTGCCCGTTGTTTGCATATAGTAATAAAAGCCGTCTTTCTGGTACACCCACGGGTCGGGGCCGCTCGGCAGCAGCGGGTTAGTAAACGTGGTAGATGTGGGCGGCGGGGCTGGCTGGGGCGCGGGCGCCGTGCCGCCCCCCGAAGAGGAGCCGCCTTTAGAGCAAGCGCAGGCCATGCTGCCGGCCAGCAGCAGTGTAAGCCAACGCGAGGAAAGCGAGATTCGCATAGAATGGGTGGGGTAAGGATAATGCGACAGGGCCAGGCTGCCTCCTACTTTAAGCAAAACCGCCGCCGCGCTTTCTTACGAAGCACGGCGGCGGCAATTTGGCACAGTTCAGGCGGTAGTGCGCGGCTAGGTAAGTAGCGCGGGCTAGTAGCCGGGGTTCTGCGTGAGGCGTAGCAAGTCTACTTCAGTTTGCAGCAGCGGCAGCAGGCGCGAAACGCCCACCCGGAAGGTGTTAAACTGTGCATCGTGCGCCTTGAGCTGGTCTACGCCCGCCTGGCTGTCGAGCAGGCCCCAGCGCTGCAAGTCAAACCAGCGCACGCCTTCGCCGGCCAGCTCAGTAGCACGCTCGTGCATGAGCTGGCTGCGCAACGTGGTTTGCGTAAAACTTCCCGCCGTGAGGGGGGATAGGCCGGCGCGCTGGCGCACCTGGTTGATGAGCGGCACGGCAGTAGCCGTTTGGCCCTGCTCGTTTAGGGCTTCGGCTTGCAGCAGCAGCACATCGGCGTAGCGCATCACGCGCTGGTTGATGGGCGAGTCGAAGTCCTCAAACTGACGGTAGTAGTCGGTCTGGTACTTGCGCCAGTACACGCGGGCGCGGTTGCGGGCATCTTTCCCATAGCGGGTTAAAAAACCCACGCCATAGGCTAGCGTGTCGGCATCGGAGGGTAGCGCGGTCGGAAATTGTGCCTGGTCCTTGCGGTTGTAGAAGACCGTGGCGGCCAGGCGTGGGTCGCGCTGGCCAGTGGTCGTGCTTTCCTTCAAAAACTCATTCACAATCCAGGGCCGCACCTCGCCGTCGTTAAAGCCAAAGCCTGGTACGCCCCAAAACTGCGAGCGCTGGCTACCCTGCGACGAGGTAGCGTCGGGGCCGCCGCCGCTGTCGTTGCCGCCCTTCTTCTCGTCCGAAAACTGCACCTCGAAAATCGACTCCGAGTTATTTTCCGACGTGTGGCGGAAGTTGTCGGTGTAGGCGTTGGTGAGGCGGTAGGTACCCGAGCTGATAACCTGCGCAAACTGCGTTTGCGCATCGGCCCAGCGCTTGTTTTGCATGTAGGCCTTGCCAAGCAGGGTAGTAGCCGCACCTTTGGTGGCACGGCCCACATCGGCGGCGCCGTACGACACGGGCAGGTCGGGCTGCGCCTCCTGCAGATCTTTGATTACCTGTGCCCACACGTCGGCTTCCTTGGCCTGGGGAATGGTGGCGTTCAGGTCCGTAACGTAGGTAAGGGCCAGTGGCACGTTGCCATATAGCGAGGCCAGGTTGAAGTACGAGAGCGCTCGCAGAAACTTGGCTTCGGCAATCACGCGCTTTTGCAGCGTGGCGTCCATAGTCGTGATAGTGGGCACGCGGTCGAGTACCTGGTTGCAGCGGAAAATGGTGCGGTAGTGGTCGCGCCAGATGTTACTCGACACCTCAAAGTCGTAGTTCTGCTGCACAAAGCGGGTAAAATCGGCTAGCTCGCCCCAGGGGCTCTGGCTCCAGCCGATATCGTCGCGCAGGTCGAAGGCAAAGTTGAGCCAGCGGCGGTACATGCCCAGGCCCTGCAAACCGGCGTAGCAGGCCGTGGAGCCACGCACCGCGTCGTCGGAGGTAGCCCACGACGACTGCACGGTGGGCAGGTTGGGGTTTACCTGGTTGAGCATGTCCTTCTCGCAGGCCGTGGCGCTGAGTAGCAGCGCGCCTGCCACGCTCAATCGGGTCAGGATAGAAGATTTCATAATAGCTGGATAGATACGGGTGGGAGAAAAGGCTTAGAAACCAGCTTGCAGGCCAAGGGTAAACGAGCGCAGGTTGGGATACGAGCCCTGGTCGACGCCCCGAGCCAGCGAGCCCTGGCCCACCGTTTCGGGGTCGTAGCCGCTGTACTTAGTCACCGTAAACACGTTTTGGCCGGTGAGGAACAGGCGCAACGAGCCGATGTACTTGGTGCGCTCAAGCAGGTCTTTGGGCAGCGAGTAGCCGATTTGCACGTTTTTCAGGCGCAGGTACGAGCCATCTTCCAGCCAGCGGGTGGTGTTGTAGCGGTCGTTATTGCCGGGGGCCGTGCCGCCGTTGGGGCCGCCCGCGATGATGGCGCGCGGCGTGGTAGTAGAGGGGTTAGTAGTGGTCCAGGGGCTGAAGCTAGCCAGGTGGTTGTTGTTGTCGTCGGTGCGCTCTAACCAGTACTTCGAGTCGTTGAACACGGTATTGCCCTGCACGCCCTGGAAGAAGGCTGCCACGTCGAAGCCGCCGTAGCCGGCCGTCAGGTTCAGGCCGTATTGCAGACGCGGGAATACCCGGCCCACGTGCACGCGGTCGGCGTCCGTAATCTGGCCATCGCCATTAGCGTCCTTATAGCGCACATCGCCGGCTTGTAACCCCGCTGGAATGTTGGCCTCGCCAGTCTGGTAAATGCCGTCGAACTGGTAGAGGTAAAACGAACCAATCTCGTAGCCCGTTTCAGTGCGCGTAATGGCGCCCGGCCCGCCCGTCAGGAAGTTGGTTGGTGTGCCCTCATTTGAGCCTGAGTTCAAGTTCAGCACCTTGTTGGTAAGGGTAGTGAGGTTGGCCGATGCGCCGTACTTAAACGCCTTACGGTCGTCGGAGTAACCCACTCTGAATTCGAAACCGCGGTTTTCAAGCAAGCCCAGGTTTTGGAAGGGGAGGGCGCCGGCGTTGCCGAGCACCTGCGGCAGGTTAGGAGACACCAGCGCGTTAGCTGTGCGCGAGATGTAGTAGTCGGCCGACAGCGAGAAGCGGTTTTCAAGCAAAGCCAAGTCGAAGCCGTAGTTCTGGGTGCGGCGCTCTTCCCAGCGCACGTTGCTGGCCAGCGTGCTCTGAATGGCGCCGTTCTGGATGGTCTGGCTGGTGCCCAGCACGTAGTTGGCGTTGGTATTCAGCGCGCCCTGGTAGAGGTACGAGCCGCCGTAGGCGCCACTCAGGTACTGGTTGCCCAAGCTACCGAAGCTGGCGCGCAGCTTGAGGTCGCTGATAGCCGTTACGTTCTCCATAAACTTCTCCTTCGAGATGCGCCAGCCCACCGAGCCAGCCCCGAAGTTGCCCCAGCGGCGGTCGGGTGCAAACTGCGACGAGCCGTCGCGGCGGAAAGCACCTGTCACCAAGAAGCGGCGGTCGTAGTCGTAAGTGACCTGGCCAAAGAGCGACTCCTTACCCTGCACGTACGACGAGCCAATGACCTGTGGCGTCTGGGTACCCGCGTCAAGCGCCCAGTAGTACACAGGCCCGGTACCGTAGCCAAAATTTACCCCCCGTGTAAACTCGAAGCTGCGGCGCTGGCGGCTGTAGCCGCCCACGACCGTCAGGTTGTGGTTGCCGAAAGTCTTGTCAAACGTCAGCGTGTTTTCGACTTGGCCAAAGAGCTCGTTGCCCTGGTCGTCGCCGTAGTTCGAAGGTTGCGTAATGTCGTTGCGGCGCCACACGCCGTACTGCCGCTTCTGCTGGTCGCGGAAGCCGTGGTACTCCAGGCCCAAGTTGAGGCGGTAGCGCAGGAAGTCAAAAATTTGAAACTCGCCGTAGATGTTGCCTAGCACGCGGTTGTTGGTGCTCGTGTTTGTGAGCAGGCGCTGCAGGGCAATAGGGTTGGTGCCGAAGGTCACGGCGTTGTTGTTGCCGATACCGAAGCCGCCCGCCACCGTGGGGTCATACACCGGAATAACGGGCAGCATCCGCAGCACTTCCGTAAAGGGCGCACCATTTACGTAGGTCTGATTGGCGCGCACTAATTGCAGGTTCTCGCCTACTCGCAGGCGCCCGCGGTTGAAGCCCGTGTTTACGCGGGCCGTGAAGCGCTCAAACTGCGGCCCAATGATGGTGCCCTGCTGCTTGAAGTAGCCACCCGATACGTTAAAGTTCGAGTTGGGGCCACCGCCCGAAAAGCCCAGGTTGTAGTCCTGCACCGAGCCTTGCTTAAATAGCTCTTTCTGCCAGTCGGTATCGATGCCGGCGGGCAGGTTGGCGGCGTAGGGCTGGCGTGCCGAGCCCGCGTTGTCGTAGGCTTGGTTATTAACAGCTGCCCACTGCGCCGCATTGGCTAGGTCGAGGCGCTTCACTAGGTTTTGCACCCCGCCGCTGGCGTTAAAGCTGATGGCGGGCGTGCCCGACTTACCCTTCTTGGTGGTGATGACGATGACGCCGTTGGCGCCCGAGTTGCCGTAGGGCGCTAGCGCGGCGGCATCCTTGAGCACCTGCACCGATTCCACATCGGCGGGATTAATGTCGCGCCCAGCCGTGCTGGTCGGCTCAATCCACAGCCCATCAATGACATAGAGTGGACCGCTGTTGCTGCCGCCTAGCGAGCCCAGGCCCCGGATATTTACTACGGGCCCCTGGCCCGGCACGCCCGAGTTGGTTACCTGCACGCCCGCCAAGCGTCCCTGAATGGCCTCGCCCACCGAGGCCACGGGGGCCCGGCGCACTTCGGTAGCGCCTACGGTGGCTACCGAGCCCGTTACGTTTTGGCGCTCCTGAGTGAGGTAGCCTACTACCACAGCTTCCGAAAGCTGCTGCGCGTCGGACGCCAGGCGCACATTGAGCGTGGTTTGGCTACCCACCACGATGGTTTGGGTGGCATAGCCTATCGACGAAATAACGAGCGAACCGCCCGTGGGCACGTCGATGGTAAAATTGCCGTTGACGTCGGTAGAAGTGCCCTGGGTACTGCCCTTCACGAGCACGGTGGCGCCGGGTAGGCCTTCGCCTTTGTCATCCGTTACGCGGCCGGTAACTACGGCGGTGGGCTGGCTGGCAGTGCGGCTGAGCTCAGCAGCGCGAGCCGCCACTGGCGCCGCCGTAGCCACGGCCAGCGGCAAGTAGCAAGCCAGCATAGGAATCAGCAACCGCCCGTGCGGGGGTACTATCTTTTTCATGTGGGTGGGATATAAAGTGAAAGCGGAGAAGCAACGCAGGCAGAATCAGCTACTTTGTGCAATCGTTTGCATTAATGCACAAAAAAATAGCGAACTCCGCAAAACAGCCTATAGCAGAGTTTGCCTGGGTGGCCGCCCTAGGAGCGGCAGCGCAGCAAGCGAATTTCTGAATTGATTTTGGTCAGCTCCTACCCTACTCGTGGTGCGCAAGGAAAGGACTAACCACCAGCCATTTTGAGGCGTAAAAGTAGCGTGGTTTTAGAAATAAGCAAGCGTAAGCGTAAGTTTTTGCTTGTTGCTACTCTTTCCTCGTCGTGCTTTTGTGGCCAAAAAACCAGGTCGCTTGGTCTCCCTTATTAGCACACTACCAGCCTTTCGCAATCAACATTTAGT
>CAZZDR010000029.1:0-21255 GCA_964652535.1 uncultured Hymenobacter sp.
TCTATACCCCGCCCGGCCTGGGCCAGGGCAAGCTCGACGTGCAGGCCGGCCAGGTCTATACCGTCGATTTTGAGCTGGCTGATGCGTACGACAACAAAGCCACCGCCCGCCTGGTGCTGCGCGGCACCCAACCCGCCGACTACGCCAAGCTGCCGGGCGCAGCCCCTACCCCCACCGCCCGGCCCAAGCTTAGCTACGATATTAGCCGCAACCTGCTACGCGCCACTGCCCTCAACGCCCCTACCGACACTGCTGGCCAGCCGCAGCATTTGCTGCTGCGGCGCGGCGGCCGACAGCTGGCACTGCGCCCCAGCTATTCGGTAGGCGCGGCCACGACCTACCTCTACGACCTGCGCGCTGGCCTACCCGATTCGCTGCTGCTGGGCGGTGCCCGGCTGGCTTTCGACCGCCAGGTGATGATACCCGCCAACCAGGAAACGAGCTACGCCACGCCTTATGCTAATCTGGTTTTTGGGCCGCAAACGCTGTTTTCGGCGCTTTATCTCAGCACCCAGCACCGAGCGGCGGCTGGCCCCACTGCGCCCGAAAGCTGGATTATCGGCTCGCCGCTGGTGCCGCTCTACCTGCCCCTGCGCCTCACGCTGAAGCCCACCACCCTACCCACCGACCGGCGGCACACGGCCATCTACAGCGTGTCGGCCAATGGCGGGCGGGCCTACGCGGGCGGCGTCTGGAACGCGGACAGCACCCAGCTCTCGACCAACCTCAAACAGTTTGGCCAGTTCCGGCTCTACACCGACACCAAGGCGCCCACGGCCCAGCTGCTGAACCGCGCGGGCGGGCAGCTCACCTTTCGGGTGGGCGACGATATGGCGGGCCTGGCGTCGTATAAGCTACTCATTGGTGGGCGCTTTCGGCTGCTGCGCTACGAGTATAAGAATGCTACCCTCTTCACGGTGGCCGGCGAGACGCTGGGGCCACCCCTGCGCGGTGCGGCCGAGCTACGCCTGACGGACCAGGTTGGCAATGAGCGCGTTATTCCGCTAAAGCTCTGATTGGTCTAGAAAGGAACGTCATTCCCAGCTTGCCGAGGAATGACTTCTTTTCCACAGCCTACCCCCTCCGCAACGATTCAATTCATCACTTCTTCTGAACTTCAACGACATGCTGCTAGAACCCGGCACCCCGGCCCCCGATTTCACTGCGCCCGACCAGCACGGCAACCCGTTTGCGCTGAGCAGCTTGCGCGGGCAGCGCGTGGCGCTCTACTTCTACCCTAAGGACGACACGCCCGGCTGCACCGCCCAGGCTTGCAACCTGCGCGACAATGAGAGCCAGCTCGCTGCCCAGGGCATCAAGGTGGTGGGCGTGAGCACCGACGACGCGGCTTCACACGGCAAGTTCGCCGCGAAATACGACTTGAATTTCCCGCTCATTGCTGATGCCGACAAGGCTATCGTGAACGCCTACGGCGTGTGGCAGGAAAAGAAAAACTACGGCAAAACCTACTGGGGCACTGTGCGCACTACCTTCCTGATTGATGCCAATGGCTTGATCGAGAAGGTTATCAAGCGGCCCGATACCAAGGAGCACGCCGCACAGGTGCTGAAGTAGCATTAGAAGACAAGGCCAAAAAGGAACGTCATTCCGAGCTTGCCAAGGAATTTTGCTCGCATCGTTGAGTAGTACTCAAACGGCGCGGGCGAGATTCCTCGGCAAGCTTAGAATGACGTTCCTTTTTAGCCTATCTCCCTACTTCCCTACCCCTCATTTACCAGCAAGATTTTGCCAATGTGCTCGCTGCTGGCCATGAGCTCTTGGGCTTTGGCGGCCTCGGCTAGCGGGAAGGTTTTGTAGATGACGGGCTTGAGCTGGCCGCTGGCGGCCAGCGGCCACACGTGCTTTTCGACCTCGGCGGCCAGCGCGGCCTTGAAGTCGGCCGAGCGCGGGCGCAGCATGCTGCCGCTGAGGTGCAGGCGCTTGGTCATGATATCGAGCAGGTTGAGCTCGACCTTGGCGCCCTGCATGGTGTTGATGTACTGGAGGCGGCCGTCGGGAGCGAGCAGGCGCAGGTTTTTGGCGGTATAGTCGCCGCCCACCATGTCGAGGATGACGTTGATTGGCTCGCCTTTGAATGCCTGCTCGAAGTCTTCTTCCTTGTAGTTGACGCAGCGCACGGCGCCGAATTTCTCGCAGTCGCGGCACTTGCTGGCCGAGCCGGCGGTGGCCAGCACCCGGCTCCCCAGCGCCGTAGCTACTTGAATGAGCGTGAGGCCGATGCCGCTGCTACCCCCGTGTACCAGCACCGTTTCGCCAGGCTGCAGGGCAGCCATTTGAAACACGTTGGACCACACTGTGAAGGTGGTTTCGGGGAGGCTGGCGGCCTCTTCGAGCGACCAGCCGGCGGGCACCGGCAGGCAGTGGCGGGCGTCGATGACCGCGTATTCGGCGTAGGCGCCGTCGGTGAGCAGGGCGCACACCTGGTCGCCTACCCCCCAGCGCGGGGCCAAAGCGCCGACTTCTACTACTTCGCCGGCTACCTCCAGGCCGGGCACCACGCCAGCCACCGGGGCGCCGCCGTATTTGCCTTCGCGCAGGCCCAGGTCGGAGCGGTTGAGGCCGACGGCGCGCACACGCACCAGCACTTCGTGGGCGGCGGGCACGGGCCGGGGACGCTCTTGCAACTGCAGTACTTCGGGGCCGCCGGGGCGGGTAATAACAATAGCTTTCATGCGCGTAGAGACGTAGGGCGGCCCCTGGTAGTTGTGCCGCCAGCCGCCGCGCACGGGGGCCGGTGGGGCGCGGCGCTTACTTTTACCATCCTTCGTTCCTGCTCGCTTGCCATGTTGTGTCCCGCTGTTTTGCTTTTCCGCATTGCGCTTATTCAAAACGGGAAGCTCGATTATTTCAGCTTGGTCAGCCTGTTGGCGCTGGTAGCGCTGCTCGTGGCAGTGGGCATCTGGCTGTGGCAACTTGGCCTCGACTTGGTGCGCAGCACGCAGCTCAGGTCCCGGCTGGGCGGCGCGGCCCTGCTGGCCGTGGCGGGGGCCTACACCCTGTTGCTGCTGGGCCTGGCTTACTGGGAAATGGAGATGCTAGGCTTGTTTTCGTAAAGCCAGCGGCCCACCGGAGCGCGAGCACGGCACCGAGCCAGCCAACTTCTACCCCCCGGCGCCGGTTAAGGCTGGGGTGTTTTACCCCACCATCTGTTCTTTCACCATGGAAAAATTAACTGGAAAAGTTGCCCTCGTGACGGGCGCAGGCAAAGGCATTGGCAAGGCTGTGGCCCTGGCCTTGGCCGCCGAAGGCGTGCACGTAGGCCTGCTGGCCCGCTCGGCTGACCAACTAGCCGAAGTAGCCGCTGAGCTGCAAAAGCTGGGCGTGAAAACCAGCGTGGCCGCCGCCGATGTGGCCGACGAAGCCGCCGTGAACGCCGCCGTGGCCCACATCACGGGCGAACTGGGCCCGCTCGACATCTTGATAAACAACGCCGGCATCGGCACGTTTGCCAAGTTTCTGGACATGCCCGTGGCTGACTGGGAGCACATTATTCGGGTAAATTTATTGGGCGTGTACTACGTGACGCGCGCCGCCCTGCCAGCCATGATTGAGCGCCAAACGGGCGATATTATTAATATTTCGTCGACGTCGGGGCTGCGCGCCGCGGCGGGCAGCAGCGCCTACAGCGCCTCCAAATTTGCGGTGATGGGCCTGAGCGAGGCGCTGATGCAGGAAGTGCGCAAGCACAATATCCGGGTATCGGCCCTCACGCCAAGCACCGTAGCTACCGAGCTGGCCATCAACAACAACCTCACCGATGGCAACCCCGATAAGGTGATGCAGCCGGAGGATATTGCTGAGTTTATTCTCTCGCAACTAAAGCTTAACCGGCGCATCTTCATCAAGGAAGCCGGGCTGTGGTCGACTAACCCGTAAGTAGCAAACGCTGAGAAAGGCACGTCCTGCCGAGCTTGCTGAGGCAGCTCGCCTACATCATTAGATTACTAGTTTAATGATGCGGGCGAGCTGCTTCGGCAAGCTCGGCAGGACGTGCCTTTTTGCGTGTCACTTCTGAAAGCTTATGCAAAAAAACCAGCGGCGGCATCAGGTAGCCAATCCCTACCCCCCCGCTTATGTACCAACTCGTACTTGCCCTGCTTTTATGTTGGCTGGCCTTGCCCGTGCTCGCGCAGCAGCAGCTTGCCAAAGCCCGCCAGAGTAGCTACCTCACCAAGGTTTTTCGGCTGACTACAGCCCAGGCCCAGCGCCTGTATGCACACGGGCTGCGGGCGGCCCGGCCCGACTTTTTTACGGTGCCGGTCGATTCGTTTTTGACCGACAAGCCCACGCCGCGCCGCCTGCCGCTGGGCTACTACCTGGTAGCCCACACCGAGGGGCCTACGCTGGTGTACTGGCTACGAGCCGAAACCAGCCGCACCGTGGAAGTGGTTGACAACCAAAGCGACCTGAGCCTAACGGTGCGCGACTCGCTGGGCCGCCTGCTGGCCGATGCGCGGGTGGCGGTGGCCGGCCGGCCGCTGCGCTACGACCCCGCCACGCGCACTTACCGCCGCGCCCGCGGTGCCCGGCCCGGCCTGGTGGCCGTGACAGTTGGCGGGCGCACCACTTTTCACCCGCTGGCGCAGCCGGCGGCTAATCTGCGCGGCGGCTGGGCCCTGCGCACCGGCCGCCGCGTGCTGTTTGGGCGGCCGCTGGGCTACCTCACGGGCCCCGTGTGGCGTACGGCGCACGACTTGCGGCACGCCTCGCAGGCATCGACCGGGCTGGTGGGGCTGGTGCGCTCGCCGTTTAGCGAAGACCTGCGCGAGCAGCGCCACAATCAGCGCGAAAATAGTACGCAGTGGCTTAGCTACTTGGCTATTAGCCAGCCGCGCTACCGGCCCACCGGCGACACCCTGCGCCTGAAGGCCCGCGTGCTGCGGCGCGGTAGCGGCCGGCCCGCCACCCAGCCCCTAGTGCTGTGGCTAGGCGGCGGGGGCTTGGGCAAGCGCAAGCGCCTGGCCACGCTGCGCCCCGTGCGCCCCGGCTCCTACGAGTTCAGCCTACCCTTCACCGACACGCTAGGTTTGCGCGTGGACACGCGAGCCGACCTGTACCTGAAAGATCGCCACGAGCGGATGGTGGCCGAGGGTAGCTTTCAGTTTGAGGACTATGAGCTGAAGAACGACCACTACGCCCTGCGGCTGCTGGCCAAGCAGCCCTGGCGCGGCCAGCCACAAGCGGTGTTTTTGCGAGGAAGCGACGCCAATGAGCTGAACCTGCCCGATGCGCGGGTGCGGCTGGCGGTGCTGCCTGCTGCCGCGCCGGGGCTGCTGCCCACGCGCCAGCTTTTCGTACCGGATACGCTCTGGACCCACGCCCAGGCGCTGGACCCGCTGGGCGAAACACGGGTGAACCTGCCGCCCCGCATTTTCCCCGACGTGGATTTGAGTTACTCGGTGCAGGCCACGTTTTTGACGTCGGACAACGAGCGGCACGTCGAAACCATCGGCCTGCCTTACCGGCGCGACCCTGGCCGGCTGGTGCTGGAACTGGGGGCCGACTCGGTGCGCCTGCGCTTCGACTCGCTGGGCGTGAGCCGGCCGCACCGCGCCCGACTGCGGGTAGAATTGGCCGACAACGCGCCCGGCGACAGCGCCTACCAACACCGCTGGGTACAGCTGCCGCTAGCCCTACCCCTCGATTTTCAGGCAGATAACTACGAGCTGCGCGACCGGGCAGGGCGCGTCGAGCGCTTATTTTTAGAAGAGGATAATGCCGGCTTGCTACTGCGCTCAGACCGCCACGACTCGCTACGACTGGCCGTAGACAACCCGCACCGCCTGCCATTTTGGTACTACGTGTACCGGGGTAACGACTTAAAATATCGAGGCTATAGTACTGGCTATGAATTAACTATCAAGGACACTAGCCCGTCGGCCTGGCACGTATCGCTGCACTACGACTGGGGCGGCGAGCGCCGCACGGCCGAGTACACGGTAGGCGCGCCGGGGCCGCAGCTCACCATTGCCACCGACCAGCCCGCAGTGGCCTACCCCGGCCAGCGCCTGCAACTGGGTTTCACGGTGACGGATGAGGCGGGCCGGCCCGTGCCCGGTGCCGACCTCACAGCCTACGCCTACACCAGCAAGTTTGGCCGCGCCGCGCTGCCGGCGCTGCCCAGCCGGGCGCGACCGGTACCGGGACGGCTGGCGCGCCGGCGCTTTCAACTGAACACAGATTTTGAAGAGCAGCCGGCTTCGCGCAAGCTCGACTGGCCGGCGTGGCGCACGCATTTGGGGCTCGACTCGCTGCAATTTTATCACTTTCTGTACCCGGAAAGCGGGGCGTTTTATGAATACCGGCCGGCGCCGGGTGGGCTCACACAGGTGGCGGTGTTTGTGGTGGATTCGGGCCGGGTGCAGGCCCCAATTGCGGTGTATATAGACGGTGAACCGGCTTATATACACGACATTAACCAAAACCAGCCGTACACCGCACTAGCCGATAGCGGCCACCACACCTTGAGCGTGCGCACGCCGAGCCAGCTTATTACGCTGCGCGATGTGTACCTGCGGCACTTGCACAAGCTCACCCTTAGCCTGGATGTGAACCAGCCCTGCGCCGAGCTAACGGTGGAAAAGCGCCCGCGTACACTGCTGCCCAGCGAACTGCTGACGCTGCGCCGCACGGTGCTAGCGGTGGCCAGCAACTACCCCGCCACCGTGCGCCAGGGCCCGCAGCTGCGGCCGCTCGACTACCACACCTACGCGGGCGGGCTATGGCTGGCTGGCCCGTTTCGGCCCGACTCCATCTTGCTGCGCTACCGCGAAGATGGGCAGCGGCGCAAGTTTTTGTTCGAGCCGCTGTACAAGTACGAGTTCAGCCCTGGCGTGGTGAAGCTGACCTGCCTCGACCCCAGCCAACTAGGGCTGCTTAGTGGCGCGGGCCTGCCAGCGCGGCTGCCGCTCGGCGACTTTGCTTATACCGAGCGCGACTTTTCGCACGGGCCGTTCCGGTCGTCGGCATCGTACCGCGAACCTGGCCAGCCGCGCCAGGCGCCAATGCCGCTGCTCGACAACCCCCGCCAGACGCCCACCGGCCAGGGCCGGCTGGAACTGCGCCGCCCCCTACCCCCCCTCCGGCAGCCAGATAATTTGCCCGCACCGCTCTACACGCTGCTGACCCGGCCCGACCAACCTCGGTTTCGGCGCTTGCAGGTGGGGCTGAGCGTGCTACACGCCCTACCCCCCGGCCGCTACCAAGCGGCTGTGCTGCTGGCCGATAGTACTTGCCTGGTCCCGCCAGAGCTTATTGTGATAGAGGCCAATGGCCAGACCTACTATCAGTTGCGCCCCACCGACCGCCGGCCGGCCGGCGCACTCAGCCACCGCCTCAACCAGCTAGTATGGCGGCTGGCGCGGCCGCTGGCCAGTGCCAAAGTGGCGCCGCCCGAGCGCCGCGAAATTCAGGTATCGCAGCCTGCGCAGCCGCAGCCCGGCTGGCTACCGCTGCGCGGCCGCGTGCTCGACCACGACTCGGAGGAAGGCCTACCGGGCGTGACGGTGCTGGTGCGCGGCACAACCGTGGGTACCTCGACGGCCGCCGATGGCAGCTTTGTGCTGCGGGTGCCACCCACGGCGCAGGCCCTTACGTTTTCTTTCGTGGGCTACGTCACGCAGGAGCGCGCCATTGACTACAACCGCTCCTTTGAAGTCGTGCTTGTGGCCGACGTCAAGCAACTGTCGGAGGTAGTGGTGACGGGCTACGGCACCATGACCCGCCAAAACCTGGCGGGCAGCGTGAGCCAGGTGCTGCAAGGCCGGGCGGCGGGCGTGTTTATAACTGGCACGAGCACTTCGGTCATGATTCGGGGTGCGTCGTCGGCAGCGCTGAGCGCGGCACCGCTCTACCTCGTGAATGGGCTGCCTTTCAACGGCAACCTAGCCGATATTGCGCCAGCTGATATTCTGGAAATAAAAACGCTGCAAGGCCCAGCGGCGATGGGCCTGTACGGCACGCGCGCCAGCAACGGCGTCATTATGCTAACCCTGAAAAGCGGCGCCACGGTGGGCGGCCGGCCTGTGGGGCCCACCGCCGACCAGCCGGGCCCCGATGCGCGCCTGGCGTTGCGCCGCCACTTCAGCGACCACGCGTGGTGGCGCCCTACCCTCCTCACCGACGCCCAAGGCCGCGCCCGCACGAGCGTGGTGCTGCCCGACGACGTGACGAGCTGGGACACCTTTGTGTTGGCTTCTGACAACCACGGGCGGGTAGGCGGCAGCACCGGGCGGCTGCGGGCGTTTAAGTCGCTGCTGGCCACGCTGTCGGTGCCGCGCTTTTTGGTGGCCGGCGACCGGGTGCAGGTGCTGGGCAAAGCGTTGAACTACCAGCCCGACACGGCGCAGCTAACCACCACTTTCCGGGTGGGTGGGCAGGTGGTGCGCCGCCAGGCCCGGCGTGTGGGCTCGGCAGTTATTGATACGCTCAGCGTGACGGCCCCCGCGGCGGCCGACTCGGTGCAGCTTGCCTTTGGCCTGGAGCAAGCCAGCGGCTATGCTGATGGCGAGCAGCGCAGCCTGCCGGTGCTGCCGGTGGGCACCCGCGAGCGCGTGGGCACCTACGCCGTGCTTACCGCCGCCGACACGACCTTGGCCCTACCCCTCGACCCCAGCCTGGGCCCAGCCACAGTGCGTGTGGAAAGCGACGCGCTGCCCACGCTGCTATCCGAAATTCAGCACCTGCAACAGTACGCCTACCTCTGCAACGAGCAAGTGGCCTCGCGGCTGCTGGGGCTGCTGCTGGAGCAGCGCATTCGGCATCAGCAGGGTGTGCCGTTTAAAGGCCAGAAGGTGATTAACTTTCTCATTAATAAGCTCCTTGCGGGCCGCCACCAGCCAGCGGGCATCTGGGGCACCTGGCCTACCTCCGACGTTAGCGCCTGGGCCACTGTGCACGTGGTAGAGGCCCTGCTGGCTGCCGAGAAGCTCGGCTACACCACCAAGCTCGACCGCCAGCCACTAACCGCCTACCTGCTGCATGAGCTCGACGAAAGCCTGAGCGCCCCCACCGCTACCCACCGCTACGCCGGCTACTTTGCCACCGACGACGACCAGATTCGCCTGCTGAAGCTGCTGCACGACCTCGGCGCCGCGGCGCCCTACGGCACTTACCTGCGGCGTGTAGAGGCAGCGGCCCCACGCCGCCCAGCCCTCGACCGCTACCTGGCCTTGGCAGAACTGCGCCAGCAGCTGGGCTTGTCGTACCAGCTCGATACGCTACGGCGCTACCGCCAGCGCACCGAGCTGGGCGGCGTGTACTACGCCGATACCCTACGCGGTGGCACGTACTACCGCTACCTGCTGTCGGGCCGGGTAGGCGCTACGCTTTTGGCCTACAAGCTTTTGCGGCAGCAGGGAGGGCACGTGGCCGAGTTGGCGCGCATCCGCACGTTTTTGCTGGGCTTGCGGGGGGGCGGCTATTGGGGCAGCACCTACGAAACAGCTCAAATCCTGGCTACCATCGGCCCCGACTTGCTGGTGCCAGGCACGGGCGGCGCGGCGGCGCTGGTGCAGCTGGCGGGCAGCCCGGCGTTGCCGGCGGGCCCCGTTACGCAGTTTCCGCTGGTGCTGGCGCTGCCCGCGGGCACCGGGCCGCTCACACTGCGCAAGCAGGGCGGCCTGCCCGTGTACGCCACCGCCTACCAGACGCGCTGGAACCCTACCCCCTCGGCAGTGGCCAAGCCCTTCACCGTTACGACTACGCTGGCGGGCCAGGCGGGCAGCCGCGTTGCCCTACCCGCCGGCAAGCCCGCCGAGTTAATCGTGACCGTAGACGTAAAAGCCGAGGCGCGCTACGTGCTGCTGGAGGTACCTATCCCGGCTGGCTGCTCGTACGGCGACCCGGCCCCGACCACCTACGGCGAGGTGCACCGCGAGTACCTCAAGCACCAAGCAGGCATTTTTATCGACCGGCTGCCGGTGGGTAGGCACACGTTTCGGGTGGCTTTGCAGCCTCGGTATCGGGGCAGCTACACGCTAAATCCGGCCCGGGCTGAACTGATTTATTTCCCCACCAAGTTTGGCCGCACCGCGGGCAAGCGTGTAGTGGTGGAGTAGCCTTTCCCCTTTGTCCTTACGAGTGCAGCGCAGCTATCGCCCCCGCCCGATACCCTAACATTTCGTGTGGGGGCGATAGCCGCGCTGCGCTCGTAAGGACAAAGGGCTGATTTACTAATGCGTTAGCTTACTCCGCTATGTGAAACAGCGCCTTCACGGCCGTCACGAAGAAATTGACGCCGATGGCCAGCGTGAGGAAACCCATGATGCGGGCCAGCGCCGCCATGCCCGGCCGCCCCAGAAAGCGCGTGAGCCGCAGCGACGACACCAGGATGAGAAACGCTGCCGCCGCTACCAGCCCAAAACCCAGCACCGTGAAAACCTTATCGGCTACCGAGGGCCGGATGAAGCCAATGCACAGCGCCATCGAGCCTGGCCCCGAGAGCATGGGCATGGCCAGCGGCGTGAAGCTGATATCGTCTTTCTGCATACTTTCCTCCAGAGCGGCCGGGCCCACGCGGTCGCGGTTGGCGCCCGGCGTCAGCAGGTCGAAGGCCGAGCGCATGAGCAGGATGCCGCCCGCAATGCGCAGGTGCTGGATGTTGATGCCAAAAAAGTTGAGAATATACTGCCCCCCAAAAAACGCCACCGACAAAATTGCCACCATATAGAGGCAAGAGCGCAGGGCCGTGGCCGTGCGCTCGGCGTTGCTGTCGCTATCCGTCAGGGTCAGAAATACCGGCATGGCCCCAAACGGGTTGACGACGGAGAAGAGCGTGGTGAAGGTGAGAATCAGAACTTCCATGCTGCAAAGGTATTGGCCGGGTAATTGAAGGCTGGCTAGCCGGGCCGCTGCGCCCAACTTCATCCGCCGCTTATCATCTTTACGGCCTTATTTGCCCACCGCTTCTTCTTACCGCGTGCCCACCTTTTACTTTTTACTTCACGGCCTGGGGCTGCTGCTAGGCGGCGCGGGGCTACTGGCCACGCTGCTCCCTTTGCTTCGCCAAACTGCCTGGTGGATTCGGGTATGCGATTTTCCCCGCCTCCAAATTGTGGCGGGCTTGCTACTTAGCTTGCTTTTATTGTCCTTGCCCGGCAACCGGCTGTGGCTGGCGCATGCGCCGGCTGTACTGCTGGCGTTGGGTGCCGCTGTGCTCTACCAGGCCACGCGCATTTGGCCCTACACGACCTGGCACCGCAAGCAGGTGCAAGACAGCCAGCGCCGCCCCGACGACCCCAACCACATCAGCTTGCTCGTGACCAACGTGCTGATGTACAACCGCGATGCCTCGCGCTGCCTGGGCGTCATCCGCGAGCGTCAGCCCGACATTGTGCTGGCCGTCGAAACCGACGAGTGGTGGCTGAGCCAGCTGAAAAGCCTCACCAACGACTACCCCCATACCTGCCACGCGCCGCTGCCCAACACCTACGGCATGCTGGTTTTTTCGCGCCTACCCCTGCTCGAAAAGGAAATAAAGTTTATTCTAGATCCCGGCATCCCGTCGTTTCACGGGCGGGTGCGGCTGCCTAGCGGCATCGAGGCCAACCTGCACTTTGTGCACCCCAAGCCGCCCGCGCCTCAGGAGTCGAAAACGAGCACCCGGCGCGATGCCGAGTTGCTGCTGGTGGGCCGCGCCATTCAGGCGCACGACGGCCCCACCATTGTGGCTGGCGACCTCAACGACGTAGCTTGGTCGCACACTTCCGAGCTGTTTCGGCGGCTGGCGCGGCTCCTCGACCCGCGCGTGGGCCGCGGCCTGCTGCCCACGTTTCATGCCGACTACAAGCTGCTGCGCTGGCCCCTCGACCACGTGTTTCACTCGGCGCACTTTCGCTTGCAGCGCATCGAGCGGCTGCCGCACATCGGCTCCGACCACTACCCCATCTTCATTCGCCTCAGCTACGAGCCCCAGGGCTGGCAAGCCCAGGAAGCCGAGCTAGAGACTCCCGACGCCGAAGACCGCCTCGAAGCCCGCGAAAAGATTCAGGAAGCCGCCACCGAAACCCCCTAACTGGCTTTTACTAAAAAACCTACCCCTTTGCCAGACCAGCAAGAGGGTAGGGTTTTTTAATGACCATGACTAGCTGGATAGCCAGCAGCTACAATGTCTGCGGAGCTGGCCGCGTGGGCTTGCGCCGCACGTCGGTTTCGGCACTGGCCGGCAGCGACTTACCCGGCTTGGCTTGGGTGGCTACCGGCAGCGGCAACGCCCCAATGCGGATGCTGAGGCGGCCGCGGGCATTGCGCACCAGCGGGTGCAGCCGCAGCGCCACGCGCTGGCGGCGCAGGTCGCCAAAGCCCAGCGCAAAGTTGCGCAGTGCCGGTAGTGCATCATTGCCGAGCAGCTTATAGGTATTAAACTCGAAGGCGAGGGGTAGGCGCACCGAGTCGCGGGGAGGTAGCTCTAGGGCCAGTGGCAGCCGCCCGGCGCCCAGCTCCTTGCCATCGACCAGCACGGTGTAGTCGAGGCCGGTGATGGTGGCAGGCTCCAGGTTGGGGTTGTAGGCGTTGAGCTGCAGGCGCATTTTCAGCGGCAGGTCCTTATTCACGTAGCCCGCTATGAGCTGGTTGCGACGGGGTAGGTCTACGTCGGCCGGGGTGCGCAGGGCTAGTACGTCGAGGGTGCCCAGGCTAGCCTGCTCCACCGCTCGCACGTCCAACTTGGGCGGCACGTTCGGAATGCTTTCCTGGCGGGTTTCGCGCAAGGTGCAGCTCGTGAGCAGTAGCCCCGTGGTGGGCCCCAGCAACAGCAAGCGACGAATAAAGAGCCTAAAATTGCGCATGGCCTGACCTACGTGGTGCCTGTGCGCATTGGGTTGGCAAGGCGATAAAATAAAAATGGACAGTAGCAAAGACCTTGCTGTTCCCGGTAGTTACCGGAAATTTTTGCTTAAAATGCTGCAAAGGCCCCTCGAAAGACTAGACTACTAACGAGCAAATCGCACTCTGGCTTGCGTACCATTTCCTACTAATAATCAGTAATTTACAAATCGATAATACGGCAAAATTATTACCTTATACTACTACAAGCCCTACCCCCCTTGCTTGCCTTAAAAAAGCGTAAGGACCAGCTTACCTCCAGGCAAGGCCATAAAAAAAGGCCGGCAGCTTGCGCTGCCGGCCTTTCTAAAGCGGCTACTCTACGGAGCAGCTTATTTGCCGTCTACTTCTTCGTAGTCGACGTCGGTGACGTGGTCGCCGGCGGGCTGGCCCTGCGGCTGGCCGTTCTGGCCATCGGCCCCAGGGAAACCCTGGTCGCCGGGCTGGCCACCCTGGGCACCTGCGGCAGCGTACATCTCTTGCGAGGCAGCTTCCCAGGCCTTGTTGAGGGCAGCTACGCCAGCCTCAACGCCGTTGACGTCTTTGCTTGCGTGGGCTTGCTTGAGGTCGGCGAGGGCGCCTTCCACGGCCGTTTTGTTGCCGCCGCTCAGCTTGTCGCCAAACTCCTTCAACTGCTTTTCGGTCTGGAAGATGAGCGAGTCAGCGTCGTTCATTTTCTTGATGCGCTCGGCTTCAGCTTTGTCGGCTTCGGCGTTGGCCGTAGCCTCGGTGCGCATCCGCTCGATGTCGGCGTCGCTGAGGCCGCTGCTGGCTTCGATGCGGATTTTCTGCTCTTTGCCAGTGCCTTTGTCTTTGGCCGTCACGTTCAGAATGCCGTTGGCATCGATGTCGAACGTCACCTCAATTTGCGGTACGCCGCGGGGTGCGGGCGGAATGCTGTCAAGGTGAAACTTGCCGATGGTGCGGTTCTGGCTGGCCAGCGGGCGCTCGCCTTGCAGCACGTGGATTTCTACCGAAGGCTGCGAGTCCGAAGCGGTCGAGAAGGTTTCCGACTTTTTGGTCGGGATAGTCGTGTTCGACTCGATGAGCTTGGTCATCACGCCGCCCATCGTCTCGATGCCCAGCGAAAGTGGGGTTACGTCGAGCAGCAGCACGTCCTTCACCTCACCGGTGAGCACGCCGCCCTGGATGGCAGCACCAATGGCAACTACCTCGTCGGGGTTCACACCCTTCGAAGGCTTCTTGCCAAAGAACTTCTCTACTTCTTCCTGAATGCGCGGAATGCGCGTCGAGCCACCCACAAGGATAACTTCGTCTACCTGCGAGGCTGATAGGCCAGCGTCCGACAGGGCCTTCTTGCAAGGCTCCATCGAGCGGCGCACCAGGCTGTCGCTCAGCTGCTCAAACTTAGCACGGCTCAGCTTTACTACCAAGTGCTTAGGGCCGCTACCAGTAGCCGTGATGTAGGGCAGGTTGATTTCGGTCTCGTTTGAGCTAGATAGCTCGATTTTAGCTTTCTCAGCGGCTTCCTTCAGGCGCTGGAGAGCCATCGGGTCGTTGCGCAGGTCGAGGCCTTCGTTTTCGCTCTTAAACTGGTCGGCCAGGAAGTCGATGATAACTTGGTCGAAGTCGTCGCCGCCCAAGTGGGTGTCACCGTTGGTGCTCAGTACTTCAAACACACCGTCGCCGAGCTCCAGGATGGAGATATCGAACGTACCACCACCGAGGTCATACACGGCGATCTTCTGGTCCTTGTGCTTCTTGTCGAGGCCGTAGGCCAGGGCAGCTGCCGTCGGCTCGTTGATGATGCGCTTCACATCGAGGCCCGCGATAGCACCGGCTTCTTTAGTAGCCTGGCGCTGGGCGTCGTTGAAGTAAGCCGGCACCGTAATAACGGCTTCGGTTACGGGCTGGCCCAAATAGTCTTCAGCCGTCTGCTTCATTTTCTGAAGCACCATGGCCGAAATTTCCTGCGGCGTGTAGTTGCGGTCACCGATTTTTACGGCAATCGTGCTGTTAGCACCGGGCGTCAGGTCGTAGGCTACGTACTTGCTCTCGGCCGAAACCTCGGAGAACTGGCGGCCCATGAAGCGCTTGATGCTGGCAATCGTGTTCTTGGGGTTGGTAACGGCCTGGCGCTTAGCCGGGTCGCCTACCTTGCGCTCGCCCTTGCCATTGTCGAGAAAAGCGACAATCGAAGGGGTCGTGCGGCGGCCTTCGGAGTTGGGGATTACAACCGGCTCGTTGCCTTCCATTACGGCGACGCACGAGTTGGTGGTGCCCAAGTCAATACCGATGATTTTGCCCATAATACTGGTGGGTGATAAGATTAAAAGAGGAGGGGTGTCTTGGTTGGAACAGCAGCTACGGGCCGCTGCAGGCCTTGTTACAAGGGCCGTACCAGCCCCGTTTTTCTGCCACAATGGCGGGGGTAGGGTGCCAAGGCTGCCAGCGCGGCGGGCGCGGCGGGCCACCTTGAGCTCCGGGCGGCAAATACGGCAGCCCTACCCCCCTCGCTCCTGCAAAAGGTGCCTGGCAATCGGCGCCCGTACTTAGAAATGCTTAAGGGGCGGCCCTTACTGCCGCGGGCGCACTGGGTTTGGGCGCGGCACGTAGCAACTTTGCGCGGGAAGCGGCGTCTTTGCGCCCTTCCCTACCCCCTCTTCGCCCTTTAAGTTTTTTGAATGAAGCTTCTTTCTGCTGCGCTGCTGCCAGGCTGCCTACTGCTGGCCGTGGTGGCCCAGGCCCAGGCCCCTACTACCCCCACGGCCGCCCCCAACGCCCCCTACCAGCCCTCGGCTACCAAAACCAACGACCTGGTGCACACCAAGCTAGCGGTGCGCTTCGACTACGCCAAGCGCTACCTCTACGGGCAGGAATGGGTGACGCTGAAGCCCCACGCCTACGCCACCGACACGCTGCGGCTCGATGCCCAGGGCATGGATATCAAGACCGTGGCCCTGATGAACGGCACTGCCCAGCAGCCACTCAAGTTCGATTATTCGGATAAAAATAACCTGCGTATCAACCTGGGCCGCCTCATGAAGCCGGGCCAAGAGTACATGGTATATATCGAGTACACGGCCAAGCCCAATGAGCTGCAAGTAAAAGGCTCGCAGGCTATTACCGATGCCAAAGGCCTGTATTTCATCAACCCCGACAGCACGGTGAAGGGCAAGCCGGTGCAAATCTGGACGCAGGGCGAGACGCAAAGCTCGTCGGCCTGGTTTCCGACCATCGACCGGCCCAATCAGAAGACGACCGAGGAAATTGCGATGACCGTGCCCGCCAAGTACGTGACGCTCTCCAACGGCAAGCTGGTGAGCCAGACGCCCGCCGGCCCCGGCCTGCGCACCGATACCTGGAAAATGGACCTGCCCCACGCGCCCTACCTGTTTATGATGGCGGTGGGCGACTTTAAAATCTATAAGGATACCTGGCGCAATAAGGAAGTTAACTACTACCTGGAGCCGAAGTACGCGCCCTTTGCCAAGCAGATTTTTGGCAATACGCCCGACATGCTGGAGTTTTTCTCGACCCGGCTGGGCGTCGAGTTTCCGTGGAATAAATATGCCCAAATCGTGGCCCGCGACTACGTGAGCGGCGCCATGGAAAACACCAGCGCCACGCTCCACGGCGAGCAGGTGCAGATGACGGACCGCGAGCTGCTGGACCGCGAATACAGCAGCGAGTCGGTGATTGCGCACGAGCTGTTTCACCAGTGGTTTGGCGACTACGTCACGGCCGAGTCGTGGTCCAACATCACGGTGAACGAGTCGATGGCCGACTTTTCGGAAGCCCTCTACGCCGAACACAAGTACGGCCAGGATGCCGCCGACGCCCACAATTACCGCTACCGCTTGGCTTACCTAGCCAGCCCGCGCGACGCGGCCAAAAACCTGGTGCGCTTTCACTACAACGAGCGCGAGGACGTGTTTGACCTGGTGAGCTACCAGAAGGGCGGCGCCATTGTGCAGATGCTGCGCACCTACCTTGGCGACGATATTTTCTTCGCTGGCTTGCAGAAATATCTCACCGACAATAAGTTTGGCAACGGCGAAGCCCATCAAATGCGCCTGGCTATGGAAGCCGTGTCGGGCCAGGACCTGAACTGGTTCTACAACCAGTGGTACTACGGCAGCGGCCACCCGGTGGTGAGCATCGACTACGGCTGGGATGCGGCCAGCAAAACCCAAAGCGTGACCATCAAGCAGACGCAGCCGGGCACCACGTTTCGGTTGCCGCTGGCCATCGACTACTACGTGAATGGCAAGCCCCAGCGCCAGCGCGTAACCATGACCGAGGCCACCCAGACCTTCACCATGCCGCTGGCCGCCCGGCCCGAGCTGGTGAACGTGGACGCCGAGAAGTTTATGCTGTGGCAAAAAACGGACAACAAGCCGCTGGCGGAGTCAGCGTACCAGTACGCCCACGCCCCGCTGTATGTGGACCGCCGCGAGGCGCTGGAGGCCGCCGTGGCCCAGCAAACCAGCAGCCCCGCCGCCCGCGCCGTGGTGCTGGCCGCGCTACAAGACAAGTTTTATGGGCTGCGCATCGCGGCCATTCAGGGCCTGAAGCTCGAGGATAAGGCCGTGGCCAAAGCCGCCGCTCCTATCCTACGCCGGCTGGCCAGCACCGAAAAAGACACCCACGTACGCGCCACCGCCCTGCTGGCCCTGGGCGAACTGAAAGATAAGAAAGACGCCAAAACCCTGACCACCGCGCTCAGCAGCCAGTCATACGGCATTCAGGGTGCGAGCTTGCAGGCGCTGGGCGAAATTGACGCGCCCCAGGCACTGGCCCGCGCCCAGACGCTGGAACAGGAGCCGCACCTGGCCCAAGCCGTGACGGGCGTATACGCCGCGCACGGTGGCCCCGCGCAGTGGAATTACATCCGCACTACCTACGACGCCGCTACTGGTCGCAGCCGCTATGGCCTCATCACGCCGATGGTGCAGATGCTGGGCCGCCTCGACGACCCCACGGCCTTCGGCGAAGATGTAGACCGCCTCCAGAAGCTGGCCGTGCAACCCCAGCTCCGTGCTTATGGCTTCGACAAGCGCATGGTGGAAGCCCTGCAAAAAGGCGCGGCGGCCCAAACTGGTGCGCACGCTGCCCAAAACCAGGCTACGGCCGCGGCGGCCGTGCAGGCCATTCAGGCCGCCAAGTAGTCTGTAATAGTTAGCTAAAGAGCCAGCAGTCCGGGCTGGCTCTTTAGCAGAAAGTTAAGCCCGTGAGAGGGGGTACGGAATCGCCGGTAGTCGGGCGACCCTACCCCCTCTTTTTGGCTTGTTTAGCCGCCAAAGCCGCGGATTACGTTGAACTATCGCGGCGGGTTGCGCGTCGGGTCAGGATATGCGCAAGACCACCCCGCTGGTGCTGGCGGCCCTCCTCACTGGCTGCCTCACCCCTGCCCTAGCCCAAAACACGCCGGAAGAAAATAACGACAATGCAACCGCGCCCTTTGTACAGCACATCCGGCCCGACCGCCCCGGCCAAACCATTAACACGGGCGTGCTGCGGCCAGGCGAGTTTCAGCTCGAAACCGGTTGGCAACGCTTGGCCCCCAACGGGGGGGTAGGGATAAGCGGCCAAACCACCACGCTCCGCATCGGCTTTTTCAACAGCATGGAGCTGCGCGTGACGCAGCCCTACGTATTTGGCACGCCTGCCGCCCTGGCTACCCGGCTCGAAAACCCCGCGCCACGCACCGACTCGGTAGGCTGGGCGCCGCTCACGGTGGGCACCAAGCTCATGCTGACGCCCGACCGGGCCAGTCGCTTTCAGGTGGCGCTGCTGGCCGAAGCAGCCCTGCCCAACACCGGTCAAAACGGCCTGCGCCGCAGCACCTGGGCCCCAAGTGGGCGCTTGCTCGTGAGCCAGCAGCTGGGCCGCCGCGCTGCCTTGGCGGGCAACTTCGGCTTTATGCAGTCGGGCATCACGCTGGCCGATATTTTCAACGGCGAAATCGCTGGGCAGTACATCGGGTCGGTGGCCCTCACGGCGCCCATCACCAACCAGGCTGGCTACTTTGTGGAAGCCTACGGCCGCGGCCGCGCCAACCTGACGAGCGGCGCTACGGCCGGCCTCTACTACCGCCCCTGGACCGGCCTGCGCCTCGATGCCACCGTGGGCCGGGTGCTGGGCGGCGTGAGCGCCGGCGCTACCACCGTGGGCCTGGGGTTGGGCTTGCGGGTAGGTGGCAATGGCGGGCAATAGCCAAGCACTATATTGCCAATATTACGCAAGCATTTTATCTCACTGATTACTAGTAATAAACAGCCTTTCCAGCTAGAAAAAAAATTGCCGGCGACAACCTATTTTGCTACTTTGAGCCGGCTCGTGACGTATAGTTGCGGGCCGGCTTTTTTTCTGGCTTTTTTCATGCGCCTTTCAGCCTTTCTTCTACCCTGCCTGATTCTGGTAGGAGCTGCCTGCCAGCGGCCCACCGACCGCGGCAACACCACGCCGCCCGTTACCAACATGACCCCCGATGCTACGCTACGCGACACGCGCTGGGTACTGCGCCAGGTATCAAGCCAGCCCCTAACCGATACCTTCCCAGAAGGACAGGAGCCGTTTTTATTCATTAGCGCGGCCGGTACGGCCGAGGGCTCGGGTGGCTGCAACCGCTTCAGAGGAGGTCTTAAGCCAGTGGAAAACGATGGCGAGCTGCAATTCGCGCCGCTCTTGAGCACGCGCATGGCTTGCCCCTCGCTTACCACAGAGCAGCGCCTAGGCCAGGCCCTCGAAGCCACCCGTGCCTACCGCATTGTCGGCAATTCGCTGATGCTCTACGGCAACTCGGAGCGCACAGGCGAGCCGCTGGCTCAGTTTGAGGCCGTGCACCCACGCTAGTCGCTACTTTTCGAGAGCTACGCGGGTCGGCGTTTGCTGGCCCGTCACAATGCCTCCTGCGCTGCGCGCAATGGCCTGAATCACGGCTGTCATATTGGCTACGTCGAGGCTGCTCACTTCGTCATCAACGCTGTGATAAAGCTTATCGGTCGGAATCTGGTCGGTGCTAATGGTGTGGGCCGGCACTCCCAGGCGCGCCAGCGTGGCATTATCGGAGCGGTAAAACAGGTTTTGCTCGGGATAGGGGTCGGGTTCAAACTTGAACTTTGTACCCTGTAAGTTGGCCTGCAGCAGCTTCCCGAAATCCGACTTTTCGTAGCCCGTAATAAATGCTGTGTTAGGCCCAAACTTGGCCGGCTTGCCAATCATCTCGATGTTGAACATGGCCGCAATGTTCTTTGGGTCTAGCTGCTGCGAAAAATAACGCGCTCCGAAGCCTCCGATTTCCTCCGCCGTGAAGGCCACAAAGAGTAACGAGCGGGCATTTTTGCGCTGCTTTTTAAAGTACTGCGCTAGCGCTACTACCGCCGTGGTACCGCTAGCGTCATCGTCGGCACCATTGGCAATAGAGTCGCCATTAACGGCAGGCTTGATAATGCCTAAGTGGTCGTAGTGACCCGAAAAAACAACCTGCTCGGCCGCGTGGGCCGGGTCGCGGCCTGGTAGGTAGCCCACTACGTTGCGCAGCGTAAGGGTTTTAGTGATGGTAGTGACCGCTACGCGGTACGTGAGGGGGGTAGGCGCAGCGCTTGCCAGCAGCCACACGCTGGAGTAGGTGCTGCCCGCCGACTCGGCCCGCAGTTGCGGCTTACTAAACTGGCTGACCAGCGACCGAAACGCCACCTCCTGAGCGGGGTCAATCAAGACCAGCAAATTCTTATCGGGCCGGAATATGTCCCGAAAGTGCGCCTGCAACTTATCAGTTGGCCCAATTATCAGCACACGCACGTCATCTTGCTCAGTCCAGTTGAGAGTAGGCTGGGTGGTGCGCGCAAATACGTGGTCGGCCGGCAGCACCACCCCATTAAGCGTAGCCTGCGCCCCAGCCAGCGCCGACTCATACGCCGGAAACTCCTGCATAAAGCCCGTGGCACCCGGCAGCGGCTGCAAGCCAATCCGCCTGAACTCAGCGGCCAGAAACTCAGCGGCTTTCACACTGCCGGGCTGGCCAGTAGCGCGGCCCTGCATGTCGTCGGCCGCCAGGGTCGTGAGCACGCGCTGGACCGTGGACTGCTTCACGCGCTGCGCCGCGGCTGGGCAGCTGGCCGCGGCCAGCCCCCCCACCACTAGCAGCTGCACCATTGATTTATATCGAGCTAACATATTTGTTTTCAAGCTATTTAGTAGGAGTAGTGAGTACGGGGTCCACGGCTGCTACGGCCGCTGCCAAGTCAGCTTCGGAGCTGAGGCTGCCTTTGCGCGCCTTCAGGGCAGCTAGCGCGGCGGGCTGGCCGGCCAGGGCTTGCTCTAGGCTAGCGCGTTTGAGCTTGAGGGGAGTAAAATGCCCATCACCGGGCCAGCGCAGGTAGTAACGAGTTTGCTCGTCGAGTACCATGGTCGTGTTGTTTGACACATAGCCACCGTTTTCTACCG
>CAZZDR010000030.1:0-1304 GCA_964652535.1 uncultured Hymenobacter sp.
GCCCGGTTGAGGTAGTTGACGTGCACGGCCAGCGCATCGGCAAAGGCCTGGGGCGTGCGAAGTGCCAGTTGGCGCGCGGGCGTCACAATGGGGTACTGGCTCGCCAGCAGCGTACCAAACGCTGCCGCCAGCCGAGTAGTCGCCGTGGCCCCGTGCGGCTCGGCTACGGGCTCCAGCTTCAGCGCCCCGTGGACGCACTCCATCAGGTAGTGGTACAGCAGCTCGTACTTGTAGGGGTAGTCCGACGCCTGCTCAACCAGCATTTGCTCAAACAAGCCGCCAAACGCCGCCGCTTGGGTCGCCGTGAGGCGAAAAAAAGCCGGCTTATCGGGGGCAAACACCGCCCAGTCGGCGGGCCGCAGGTGCGTGTGAGCGGGCAAAAACCCTTCGGTGAAAACGCAGCAATAACCTCGGCAAGCGCCGTCCGCAGGCACTTCCCAGGTGTAGGGCACCTGCGTATTGGTACACACCAGGGCCTGCTCATCGGGGCCCAACACCAAGCGCTGGTCGGCGCAGAGGTAGGTAGCAGGCCCGGCAGTCAGGGTTATTTTGTAAAAATCTTTGCGGCTGTAAATGCCCACCAACGCCATGTCGGAGAGAAAATCCTCCAGCCGCCACGCGCTAAAATCTGCCCCGCCCCGCAGGCCGCTAGGTAGCAGCAGCGGCAGCCGGTCGGCGTAGAACCCCGCCAAAGTTTGAAGCCCAATCATGGTGCAAAAGAACTACCCAGCTTCGAACCAAGCAGCACAATAAGGCGAGGCGGCACGCTACCCCTCGTGGTGAAAGTCGGACTTGCCGCCCGTTTTCTCTACCAATCGAATCTCTTCAATCACAATATCATGCGACATGGCTTTGCACATGTCGTACACTGTGAGGGCGGCCACCGAGGCACCGGTCAGAGCTTCCATTTCTACACCGGTTTTGCTGGTCACGCGGGCCATGCACTCGATGAGCAGCGAGTCGGGCTGCACCACGTCGATGCGCACCTGGCAGTCATCTAGGCCCAGCGGGTGGCACAGCGGAATGAGGTCCGACGTTTTTTTGGCAGCCATGACACCGGCGATAATGGCCGTTTGAAACACCGGGCCCTTGCGGGTAGGCAAGTCGCCGGCCTGCACGAGCGCCAGAATATCGGCACCGAGGCGCACACGGGCGCGGGCGCGAGCCACGCGGGCCGTTATGGCTTTGGGGCCGACATTAACCATGGCCGGCTGGCCGGCTTCGTTGAGGTGCGTGAGCTTGGGAGATAGGTCAGACATTATGGATGATAGCGTAGCGGAACCACGAAGTACGGGCCGCTGGCT
>CAZZDR010000030.1:1404-17448 GCA_964652535.1 uncultured Hymenobacter sp.
TTTTATGAGAAGTCTTTATTCTGCTCGGGTACTTACTTTTCTAGGCGCAGCTTTTTTGCTGGGTCCGGCAGTGGCAGCAGCGGCGCCGTTTAAGCCGGGTAATATGGTGGTGGCGCGCGTGGGCGATGGCTCAGCTACCCTGACGGCGGCGGCCACGGAGGTATTTCTGGATGAGTACACGCCGAGCGGGACGTTGGTCCAGACCATTGTCCTACCCACCTCCGTGAGTGGTAATAACCGCATTTTGACGGCTAGTGGTAATAACACCTACGAACTGGGCCTGACCCGCTCAGCCGATGGCCACTACCTGGTGCTTACGGGCTATAGCGCCGCACCAGGTACTACGGGGGTAGCCAATTCGCAGGCCGATGATATTACGCGAGTGATTGGTCTCATCGCGGCCGATGGCACCGTCGATACCAGCACCAGCACGGGCGAGGCATTTAGCACCGGTAGCATTCGCGCGGCGGCCACGGTCGATGGCACCAGCTTCTACAGCGTGGGCAACAATTCGGGCGTGCAATACCAAGCGTTTGGCAGCGCGATGACAACACAACTCAATACGGCGCCCAGCAGCATTCGCAGCATCAACGTGGCAAATGGCAGCCTCTATATCTCGACTAACTCTGATGCTTACTATGGTTTGAGCCGGGTAGGCACCGGTTTAGCTACTACCGAAGGCCAGGCCGTGACGGTGTTGCCCGGCTTCCCTGGTGCCACGGCCGGCTCTAGCCCCATCGGTTTTTACCTCGCCGACCTTAGCGATGCCGTGCCCGGCGTAGATGTGGCGTACGTAGCCGACGACCGCAACATAGACGGCGGCATTCAGAAGTGGAGCTTGGTAGCGGGCAGTTGGGTGCTCAATGGCACCATTGCCGGCAGCCCCTCGGCGGCAGTGCGCGGCCTCAACGGCTCGACCAGCGGCACAGAAGTAGCGCTGGCCGCCGCCAGTACCAACGGCTTGTTTTTCTTGACTGATGACACGGGCTACAATGTGGCACCTGCGCTCACCGACGTGCCCGCATCCCTTGTTGGGGCCGAAGCCAATACGGCGTTTAGGGGCGTGGCTTTTGCGCCAGTGGCCGTAGCGCCCACTATTGCTAGCTTCACCCCCGGTAGCGGGCCAGTGGGCACCACTATCTCGGTTACGGGTACCAATTTTGCTGGAGCTAGCGCGCTGACGCTAAATGGTGTAGCTGTGCCTGATTTTGCAATAGCAAATGCTGCCACTCTCACGTTTGTGGTACCGGCGGGCGCTACCTCGGGCCTGCTGGCAGTGACGACGCCGGGCGGCACGGCTACCAGTGCTAGCGCCTTTACGGTGACAGTGCCCGCCGCAGCGCCCACTATCGCGAGCTTCACGCCTACCACCGGCGGCCCGGGCACTATGGTTACCATCTCGGGTACCAACTTGACGGGCGCTACGGCCGTTAGTATTGGCAACTTGGTGGTGCCGACCTACACTGTGGTGTCGGCTACTACTATTACGCTGGTGCTGCCCAGCAGCGCTACCAACGTAAGTGGCCTGCTAACGGTCGTGACGCCCGGCGGTACTGCTACCAGCACAGCCCCATTTAACTTAACGCTGGCAGTGGTGGCCAGCCAGGCGCTGCCCGGTCTCACGCTGTCTCCAAACCCGGCTACCGATTACATTCAGGTAGAGCTGCCCCAGGTGGGCGCTTCTACGGCCACGCTGCGCGACCTCACGGGGCGGCTAGTGCTGGCGCCGGTAGCCTTGGTGCCCCGGCAGCGCCTGTACCTACCAGCCGGCCTGGCCGCCGGTGTCTACTTGCTCGAAGTGCGCCAAGGCTCAGAAATGGCCGTGCGCCGGCTGGTGAAGCAGTAGCCCTAACCCCCTCTGCCCAGCAAAGTTTTACCTAGCAAAGGTCCCGCTCGAATTTTCGGGCGGGACCTTTTTCCTGGTTACTAGCGCTGCTCAGAACACGCCAAGCGAAGTGAGGCGTGGAGCTTCCCACCCGCCATTGGACGGCTTGAGATTTCGCTCACTTACTGAGCAGTGGCCTAGCCTAGCGCCCTACTCGCCTGGCTGCGGAATAGCTTTTTTGACAGCATTTGCCAGTCATCCTACTCAAAAGCTAGTGGCCCTACCCCCTAAAAAAGCCCCAACTACCGCTACGGTAATTGGGGCTTTTTTAGGGGGTAGGGAAGAGGGTTACTCCACGGCTACCTTGGTGGTTAGCTTGAGGCCGTCGGCCGTTTGCCACGTCACGAAGTACATGCCGCTGGCTAGCGGCTGGCGCGGTTCGATAGTGGCTTCGGCTGCGCCGGCAGCGGCCGTGTGCGTCAGCACCAGGCGGCCCACGTTGTCGAATACCTGCACGGTGCCGCCCGGGGTGCTTAGATTGGTAACAAGCAGCCGGAAGCCCTGGCTGGTAGCAGGGTTAGGGTAGGCTACCAAGGCGGGCACGGGCGCGGGGCCATCGAAGCGCACGGCTACCACGGGGGAGTAGTGTACCTGGCCGTCGGTATCAACCTGGCGCAGGCGGTAGTAGCTCAGGCTCGCTAGCGGTGCTGTGTCGAGGGCAGCGTAGTCGTGGCGGCTAGCGGTAGTGCCCTGGGCCGCTACGCGCTGCAAGTCGGCAAACGTGCGGCCATCGGCCGAGCGCTGCACCACGAAGTAGGCACTGTTTTGCTCCGATGCCGTGGCCCAGGCCACCCGCACAGCTGTACCCTGGCGCGCGGCCGCAAACTGCACCAGCGTGACGGGTAGTGGCACCGGCGGCGTGCCCGTCAGGGGATTATCTACTTTATTGGTCGAAGCAAGCGCAAAAAACGAGGTGCTATTAATCAAATTGGAAGCCGCCGCCGAAGTGGTGTAGCCGCGTGGGTCGGCGGGCGAAAACACGCCGGCACCGCCAGCCGTGCTCCAAGGGCCACCCGGAGAGCTGGCTTTGGCTACGCGCAGGTTGCCAGGCACGTGTACTTCCTCGTCCTCTACGTCAGTATTGAAGCTCAGCTGCACCGTCGGCTGGTTGAGGGTGCCCGACAGCAGTTGAATACGGTAGTAGCGGTTAGACGACATGTTGGACATGGTAGGATCAAGCGTGCCTGTGGGGGCGCCGTTGAAGATTTCGGCCAGTACCACCGGGCTGGTGCTAGCTGCCTGCGTAATCGTGACGGGCCGGTAGCGGCTGCCTAGGCCCACCGGAAACACCCGGATGCTACCCGCCGTGTTGGGCAGGCTTATGGCTAAGCGGCCGGCCACGTAGGAAGTTGTGCTTGCCCCCACAATTGGCTGCGCAGCAGTATTGGTGAGCGATACGGTATTGCTGGTACCCGTGTAAATGAGGCCGTCACGCATAGTCAGCATGTCGGCAATGGTCACGTTGGTAGTGGCGCCAAGCATGAGGTAGCCGGTACCCACCTTCTGCACGTCGTAGAAGCGGGTGCTGCCAGTCAGCGTCCGGTTGGCGTCGGTGATGAATTGTACCAAGCCAGTGCCGGGGTCGAAGCTACCGCTATTGCTAAAGTTGCCCTGTAGCGAGAAGGTGCTCACGGCCGCCGAAAACGAGCCGCCAGCCAGGTTGCTGAAGCTACCCGCTACGCGCAGAAAGTTGCTGGTAACCCCATCCTTCACCTTGTAGGTGCCAGCGTTTGAAAAGCCTCCGGCAATGTTAACATCCCCGCTAGCCGCCGTGAAGGTGCTGCTAGCGGCGTTGCTGAAATTACTAGCCGTTGTCAGCTTGCCTACGCCAGCGGTGTAGCTACCGCTGTTTGTGAACGTCGTGTTCACGGTGAGGTTTCCGGTGCCGATGTTCGCGTTGTACGTGCCGCTGTTGTTGAGGGCTGCGCCCACGGTTACGTTGCCGCTGCCAGTATTCACCGTGCCGCTATTGGTGAAGTTCATACCAATGCTCGTGAGCCCCGCACCCAAGGTAAGCGCCCCACTGTTGGTGAGAGAAGCTCCAGTAGCGAGTGCCCCATCGTTGAGGTTGAAGGTGCCATTCATGGTGGCCTCGCTGGTGGGCGAGGTCATAGTGATGTTTTGGCTAGTAGGGTTGTCAACAGTGGTGCCGGCAGCTACCGTGAGGGCGCCGTTGATGGTTAGGTCTAGGTTGCTCAGCTGCTTGCCGTTTCCGCCCGAAAAGGTTAGGTTGTTGTACGTGTCGCGAGCGGGCAGTTGCACGGCCCCAGTATAGTCGACGCTACCCCCATTGCTTGCCATAAACGCGGCGTAGTTGCCGGCCGGGAACAAGGCCGAGCCGATGCGTAGGGTGCCGGTACCGGTTACGGTGTTGAAATTGTTGGCCCCGTAGGTACCCAGGTCCAGCGTGCCCTGCAAGAGCAGGTTAGCGGCGCTCCGGCTGGCGCTGGCCGAGGTGATAAGGTGCCCGCTGAGAATTACTACCGGATTGGCTAGGGTAGGGAACGTGCTAGGTAGGGGCGTCGAGTCCGTGCCATCGGCGTTGTTGGTCCAGGCCGAGGCGTCGGTCCATACCGCTCCGGCCGCGAGGCCCGCCGTCGCGTTGCGGCTGTAGAAGGTAGGCACAACCCCAAACTCTGAGGATTCGGCGCCTGTGTAGTCACCAGCAATGGTGCCGGCCGCACCCGAGTAGCTAGGGTTGCTGAGTGTGTGGGTAGCGACAGTTACCGAGCTGGCGGCAATGCCACCCACTGGGGTCCAAGCGCCGTTATAAAAGCGTCCCACCTTGTAAAGCGACTCATTGCCCACCACATCGTTGGCGCCGTACGTGAACTGCTGGCTCACCGTCGGGGAAACTAGGGTGCTGCTCACTTTCCAGTAGAAAGTTATTTTATTGGCCCCCGTGCCGGTGGTAGAAGGGTGCGCCAGGTCGATGGGCTGCACCGTGATGCTGCCCGCCGCCGCGTTGGCGGTCACATTCATTTGTACGGGAGTGTACTTGGCAGCTGCTCCCACCGGAAAGGTGAAGATTGAGGCGCCGCTAGGGTAGTTCTTGCGCAGGCCTAGGTCGGCCACAATGCCATTGGTGCGAATAAAGTGCGTGGCATCGGGGGTGCCCGCTAATGCGCCGGCAGCGGGATTACTCAGCCATAATAGGTTTGAGCCGATGGTGAATACACCGCTGGTCAAGGTCAGTACATTCGTAATTTCCTGGTTAGCCGTGGACGTAACCCCCGCGCTGTTGTTCAGCGTCACGTTGCCAAAACGGCCCGTGCCATTGCCGCCAAGGTTCTGGTTGGTAGTACCTGCCAGAAGCAAGCCGCCCGTGCCAGGGCCGCCACTGGCGTGCGTGGAGGAGTTCAGCACATCGCCTAGGGCGGTGATGGTTTTGCCGTTGTCGTCGAGCGTGCCCTTTGCCAAGTTCAGCGTGCCCGCCGTTAATACATTGCCACCAAGCTGCAAGGTGCCTGTGGCTTGCGGATTGTTCAGGGTCAGGCTGCCAAATACAGTTAGGTTGCTGGCGGTACCTGTTAGCTGTTGCGTGCCTACCCCCCCTACGAAACTCGTAGTCTGCGTCGTCGTAATCGGTTGGAAGCCGCCCGCATTCAGGGCCGTGCTGGCCGAGGTATTGTTATTGACGAGGTGTTGGTAAATATTCAACCCCAGTCCGTTGGCATTAAAAAACGAATTGTCGTTGCCGATGGTTAGCGAGCCTTTCAGCGTCAGTGGAATCACGCCCGTTAGCAGGCCAGTGTTGGTGTTCGTATTGTTGGCGCCCGTTTCAACGCGCAGGTCATACAGCGGCACCGTCGAGCTCACACTGATAGTCACGTTGCCCACACCGGCTGCCGCGTTGCCGAGCACCACCGTGCCGGCGGTTACTACCGTCGAGTCGGGGGCCAGGTACAAGTCGGCTGTGAGGATGGGGCTCTTGTTGTTGGAGCGGTGTAGGTTCAGGGTGCCGGCGCTCATGCGGAAGATGCTACCCTTCCCCTGCACTTCAAACAGCCCACGCTCATTGTTTTGAACAGCCGTAGCGCCCTGGCCGTCGATATCGATAGTGCCCCCGCTTTGGTCGAAGCGCAACGCACCATCGAGGTTGGCTATGGTGCGGCGAATCTGCCCGTTCACGTACAAGTTGCCGCCCATCACTTTCAGGCTAGGCGCCCCGGCGCTGGCGTACTCCAGGTCATTGCCGATGTTGCCAGCAGTACCTACCCGCAGCGTACCCTGTAGCACTTGCAGCTGGCCCGCCAGCTTTAGGTCGGCGGCCGCATTATTGTTGGTAGCTACCGTCACAGTTCCCCCGCTGGCGTCTACCGTCAAGCCAGCATTGTCGGTAATGAGGTAAGGCGTGCCTACCCCGTCGTGGATAGTCAAAGTCGCGTTAGGCTTAGCAAAACGCAACGTACCATTGGTCAGGGTTAGCCAACCGTTTGGGGGGGTAGTGAGCGAGCCCGTTCCGTCCAGGTGCAGAATAGCAGTTCGGCCCAGCCCTTTGTTCACTGTGAGAGTGTACAGATCGGTCAGTGTTCCTGAACTCGTCAGGTTGGCACTCTGGCTATTGAGAAACGCAAGGCTGGCAGTTTTGCCGGTCATGTTGAAGTCGAGCGTACCGTTGTTAATAACGGAACCACCCATAGTTACGGTGTTGGCAACTGCTGCTCCCGCGCCATTGGTGTCGAAGGTGGCCCCGGAGCTGAGCTGTAGGTTCGTGTCTAGCGTCAGGTTGCGGACTGTGCCGTTAGAGAAGTGTAGCGCACCGGCTTGTACCGCTAGCAGCGAATCAATCCGCAGGTCACCAGCCGCTGCACCGCTGAGGTATGAGTCGCCAGTGTAAGTCGGAGACGTTCCAACTTTTAGCTGCGCGTACAAGCGCAAATCTAGGTTAGGCAGGGTGATAGTTGAGCCCGCGATCGGGTTCAAAACTAATGTCTTATAAGAGTTTAAGGATAAGTTGGTTGCCGATGTCGTGGGCAGGGTTACTACCTGCGCGCCATTAGTGCTGGTCGATGTGTAGTATTCGACCGTGCCGCCTCCGTATTGCAGAAAAGACCCAAAGTCGCCACCAGGGAATACTGTTGTGGTAACAGCTTTGCCACTGAGTTTGGTGGTAGTACTACCTATGCGCAACGTTCCCGAGCCGCCGGGCTTGGAGTCAGGGAGGGCCCCGAAGTTGTGGCTGGTAAACCCTTGTACATTCAACACAGAGTTCTGGTCAATCACCAGCGAGCCAGCCTTCGCGGTATTAGCTGTCACTGTTACGGTGTGGTAAGCGCCGTTGCTGGCCGAGCCAATGAAGACCGGGTTGCCCGCGCCCGGCACCGTAGAAGCCTGAGCGCCATTGTAGCCCGTGGTGCTCCAGGTGGCGGGAGCTTCCCAGTTGCCGCTGGTGCGGCTGTAGAAAGCGGTAATGGGGCCAAAAGTGTCGGGCTCGCCGGCCGTAAACTCCCCATCGAAGGCATCGATGGCACTAACAGATATATATGACACGGAACTGCCGAGCGCCATGCCGTCGGTCGAATACGTTGTCCACGCTACCGGCTGGTATTGGCCAGGAATATAATTGTCCAGTATGCCAGTGGCATCAGCGTTGGTCATTGTGAAGGATTCATAGATTGACCCAGTAGGAATAGGGCCAAATCCTACGCTTCGTACCTTCCAGTAATAAGCCAACGAATTGGTAGTGCTAGCTACGAAAGGGTTGCGAGAGTTGGTCGGACTTACGCTTACCTGACCAAACTTATCAAGAGGAGCAGATGAGGCTAGTCGGAGTTCGATGGTAGCGGGGGCATATCTTGCCGTACTACCTATACCGGTGCCTACCGGAAAAGTGAAAGTGTCGCCTTTGCCATAGGTTTTCTGTAATCCTAAGTCACTCTGATTACCAGCAGTCTGAATAAAGCACGAGGTCGAGAAGGCGTTACCCGGGCCTAGTGCTAGTGCACTACTTAATACGTTGCTAAGTGCCAGGCGATTAGTGCCAATAGCTAATATATTGGTGCTCGATAGTGTCAGCGTGTTGGCTACGCTCATGTTAGCGGTAAGAGTGGCGGCAATGGCTCCCGCAGCAGCGGTGCTGTTTATCTTAAGGTTGCCAAATACCCCAGTACCGTCGCCACCAATTGTTTGGCCACCTGCGCCCTTTATTACAATGCTGCCCGAGCCGCCGCCGCTCGAATGCGAGGCCGAGTTAATTATATTACCCAGTACGTTGATAGTCTTGCCGCCGTCACTCAGCACCCCCTTGAGTAACGATAGAGTAGCCGCAGCAGGAATAGTGTATGTGGTGACCGACCCTCCCAGCGTAAGCGTGCCGGCCGACTTATTTACTGTCAAATTATTAAATGTGCCTACGCTTGCTGTGGCGCCGATGGTGCCATTGTTGACCAATAGCTGGTTTTGCCCGCCGCTAAAAATTGTCGTGTTCGTACCGGGTAGGTAAGTGCAGCCCGTGCCAATGGTGAGCGTACCCTGGATGGTCACATTCAAGCTAGCTGCATCAAACGTGGTGGGGTTTGTCGCGTCGAGCGTGAAGTTGTTGAGTACCGTTATTGGCTGGGCGGTGGTAGTAGCGCCCGAAGTGTAATCAGTAGGGGTAGTCTGCACCCCAACGTTAGTAAGGATGGCCTTGCTGGTAGTGCCACCCGAAAGGACAGGTTTCTTGATAGTGAGATTCCAGAGTGGAGCCGTGGTCAGAATCTTGCTATCAATGTTGCTATTAGGCAAGTATATTTCGATGGTGCCGCCAGAAACAATGGCATTGTTAGGGTTAACGCCGATATGAAATAAGCCGTCGGTACCGTTTGTGCTGGGGTTTTCTACCCGAATGGTGCCACCTGTCATGCGAAAAGACTGGGTGAGGTAGGGCATCGAAAAGCGCGCAAACTGGTCACTTAGAGTTGGGTTGATACCGCGACAATTAAACAGCCCACCCGTAATAATAAAAGAGCCGCGGTGCGTAGACGACGTGCTAGACGGCCGATACTTCTCTACCGTAGATGTGCCGCCTTCGATAAGAATTTGACCATCTTCCCGCATTACCAAGGCATCCGTAGTCAAGCATTCGAAAGAGCCAGCGCTCACACGCAGGGTGCCATAAAGAATGAAAGCCCGCGCATCCGCACTGTTATTTTGGATTGTGGCACCCGCCACCCATAGGGTAGGGCTTGTCGAGGTGGAGCCAAGATTGTAGAAGCCATTGTCGGTGCCCGTTCCTTGGGCAATACCGTTATGAATCTTGGGTAGCACAATGTTATTGCCAAGCTTAGTTACCCCAGCAACCAAGTCCAGGATGTTACCGGGAGAGGCATAGTTTAGATGTAAGTTGCCGGTTGCATTCAACTTGTTTACGGTCGAAGTCACGTTCAATAGCACTTGGCTGGCTGTACCCTTGTTTACTCGGAGCTGGCTTAAGTCAGTAGGGCCATTGCAAGCGAAATTGGCATCCGTTGCCCCACCGAATGAAAGCAGGGCACTCTGCGTGTCATCGGTCCCGTTGTGCAAGTTCACGGTTCCGTTGTTGACGAAGCTACCGTTAACGTTTAGTGTGTGTGACCCTACTACTGCCGACACACCCAGCAAGGTGCCGACCCCCACAGTCACGTTGCCCTGAATGGTGAGGGTACGGTTGGTGCTAGCTGTTTTGCCCAAGCTTAAGGTAACTAAGGGGCCAGTCGCGGTCGTATTCGTGCGCGTCAGCGTGAGGCTGCCCATCAGCGTCAGGTCGTTGTCCAGTTGCGTAGTGTACGCCGTAGCTGTAGTGTTGAGCAGACGCAGGTTGTTGTATTGGCCAGATGCTGGCAATGGCAGCGCCGTGGGGCCAGCGGGCCAGTTATAGAACTCGACGGTCCCTGTAGTAGCGTCGTCGAAGTCGTTGGTTGTTACAGCTGGGAAATAGGGCCGGCCAATGCGTAATGTGCCTTGCCCAGCTAGTCGAGTTAATGTGCTGGCAAAACCTGAGGTAGTGCTAGTCAGGTCAAGTACTCCGCCCCGTTGCACCGTTACATTGAGGCCGGTAGCTGTTACGCTATTATTTAGCAGCACTACAAAGCTGTTAGTTACTACCACATTATCGTTGACGCCCGGTATCCGTGCCCCAATGCTCGTCGAGCCTGTTGGGTCAGTCGTCCAAATGGAAGCATCATCCCAATTGCCACTCGTGCCGCCACCGTTAAATGTATACAGGGTCTGGCCCATTGCCAAGCTGCTCCATAAAGTAGCGAGTAGTCCAAGTAGGAGTGTTCTCATAAAAAAAGCCACTAAAAAAATAATCGGTCAGATCATATCTCAACTTGAAAAACCTGCCCGAATAATAATATTATACTAAGTTTGCACTTTTAGGCGAGTATAAAAAATTAATTCCTTTAACAAAAAGAAATAGCTTGTTTATCTTAGATTATAAGATGTTATACAAAAAATAGTGCAATATATTGGCTCGAAATGTGGATGGCAAAAATTGCATAATTATAGTATTTAATTTGCTTTAACACCCGTCGTTTGCGGTAGTGTTGCAACGGGTAAAATATAAGTACTATGATTATTGAATTTTGTAAGAACCGTAGATAGTGCGAGAACGCAGCCCGATAAACGACGCATAATGGAGCACTCAAGCTTACACTGAGTTTCCCAAAGTGTGAATTCTTGGGTAGCTACTTGGTAAGTGTGAGTATTAGCTCCAGAGTATCTGAAGACACAGTAGCTATGTGTTCAGCACAAGCAGCAAACCTATTGGTGACTTTTTAGCCATTACGCCTGTGCTACCACCAGACACGCCTCTTATTTATTCTAGCTAGAGTAGCCACTGCACAGCTGAGCTATTATAAGAGGTAGGGCATGATGCTCGCAGCTTCTGAATTAGACGGCAAACAAAAAGCCTTTCACCGATTGGGTGAAAGGCTTTTTGTTTGCCGTGAAGAACTTTCAATAGTACCTGCTTACAAGTCTTGCAGCGTGGGCGTGTTTATCGACGGGCAATATTACGCGGGTTAGTAGTACGAGCCAATATTACGGGAACATCGCCGGTGCCACCCCCCGCTGAGCAGCTGCCTACTTGGTCACCGTGCGCCAGATGGGCTTGTAGGGCATTAATCGATACGTTGATGTCATGGCCATTGTGGCAAATCAGAACCTTCTCGTTTGAGCCGGTAGCCTTGTTAGGCTTGCCCGTGCCTGCAGCAAAAGGACTAGCTTGGGCCGAAGAGGCTAGGCCGAGTGCGCAGCACAGCAGTAATTGAACAATACTACGCTTGCTAATGGGGGAGTCAGAATTTTGCATGGTTATAGAGGCGGTAAGTTTAAAAATAGTTAACGGCTCTAAGCAGGAGAGCCGGTTGTTTGGAGAAAGAACTTCGATGACAAAGTAACACACGTTTTTTTCCTCTTCCTAATAAAAATTATATTTTACAACTTAATCCATTCATAATTCAACTCAGCCTGTCATGCTATGTTAAATCCTAAAAATAGGCTTTCAATATGAGTAAGTAATTTGTATAAGTAACTGAATTTTAAAAACTTAAGATAAACATGTTGTTGTTCATTATGCCTTTTTAAAAGATGGGTTTATTCTCTATGTTGGTTGTAGATATAAGAATTTTGTTCTATTAAATTGCGCTCATTAGTATGCGATACTTACAGGGCCCGCATGCTAAAATTAGTAGTGGTGGTTGTTCGCAACCTCACGACAGGTTATCGGCAGTTCCATTTGCTTGCTAAAGTGCTTTTTTATACAATAAGATGATAGGCTCCGCCTAAATCAGGTGGCCATCGAACACGCCAGTGCCTAGTTAGAAGACTTCACAATTCCGCACTCTGTTAACAGTTGCCTCTTGTCATCTTGGCTACTAGCACCAGCTCCAACTTTTTGTACGGCATTCAGCCAAGGCATAATGCAAAAAAATGTTAAATTGCTTCAAGAATATTGAGCTATCAGGGACTTTTGGGTGAGCAGAAGTGTCTGTAGTCTAGTAGCCACTTAACTGCCTAAATTTTATGCGCTTACTGCCTTTTGCTTGGTTATTGAGTTGCTCGCTAGCCCTCACGGCCACAACAGCTGTTGCCTCTGGCAATGGATTGCCAACTAGCTTGCCCACGCCTGGGCCACCCGCTAGCGCCGAACAATTTGTGAAGGCCTGTACAAATCGCCTCGCCCTCTCCGACGAGCAGCGCACCGCGCTGCGCACGTACCTGGAGCAGGAAATCAACTATATGGCCGTGCAAGCGGCCAACCATTCGGCTGCCGAGGTGACCGAGCTCATCCCGGCTGAGCGCGCGCAGCTGCAACTGGTGGCTGGCAAGTTGCTATCAACCGACCAACTGCGGCAATTTCGTGAACTGGAAGCCACGCCTAAGATGCGCGCCTACCTGCGCCAGATGTCGCTGGGAGAGTAGGCGCTATACCAAACTGCACAAATAGAAAGGCCGCCTATCTAGGCGGCCTTTCTTCTTATTTGAGAGGGGGGTAGGGCCTAGTAGGCCGGCCCACGCCCGCTATTTTCGACCAGCTCCCGAATGGGTTCGTTAAAACCCTCGGCCTCGATGAGCTCTTCGAGGGGCAAGTGCAGGCGGTACTTCCAGAAATGTTGCGGATTGCTGGGCACGTTGATTTGCTCGTCGTGCGGGTTGGGGCGGCGCAGGTGCGTGTCCATGCCCAAGAAATCCTGGAGCGGGAAAATGGCCCACATGGCCGGCGAATGCAGGTGCTGGCTCAATACCTCACGCACTACCCAAGGCTCGCAGTAGTAAGGCGCCAGCTGGCGCCAGTGGCCCAGCGTGGTTTCGAAATAGCGCTGGGTGCGCACATGGTCCTCCTCCCACCAGCCGCGCAGGGTGCTCATGTCGTGGCTGCCGGTGGTCACTACCGAGAGGTAGGGCGCGCTATCGGGGTGGCCAAACTCGGTGGCCGGATTGGAAGGCATGCGCTGAATGTTGAGGCCCAGAATGCCCAGCTGGTGCATCACGCCAGGCACCGAAGCGGGCACCATACCTAGGTCTTCGCCGCAGATGAGCATGTTGGTAGCGTAGCGCACGGCCGGCAGCTTAATGAGCCCCTGCTCGCGCCAAAACTCTTCGTGGCGGCGAAAGAAATAATCGACGTAGATGTCGTCGTAGAGCCGGCGGCGGCTCTCATCGTCGGCCAGCTCAGCAAAGCTAGCGGTCTTGTTTAGCGTGATGCGCGGGTGGTATAAATCGTTGCCAGCGGGTAAGAAAAGCACCTCATTCACAAAGTGATACAAGCCCGGCTGCACGCGCAACAAAAACTCGGTCTGGTCGGGGTGGGTAGCGATTTGCGCGTCGGTGTAGGCCTCGATGAGGCGCTGGCTGGCCACCTCGGGCTTGAGCTGAATGGCCCCGTACTGGTCGGCCACCATAAACTCGTCGAACACCGCCTGGGCGTCAGTGCCAAAGGTGCGCTCCAGCAGGTGCCAGCGGATGTAGGGCTCGCACAGTCGGCCGTAGTCGAACCAACCCAGGCGGCGCTGAATCTCGTCGCGGTGGAGGGGTAGGGCAGGGGCAAAGTGCCCAAGCAGGCCCTGCACCGAGTCGGCCGGCATTTCCCAGATGCGGAAGAAGCCCAGAATGTGGTCGATGCGCAATGCGTCGAAGTAGCGCGCCAAGTGCCCGAGGCGCTCGCGCCACCACTGGTAGTTGTCCTGGGCCATGCGCTCCCAGTTGTAAGTCGGGAAGCGCCAGTTCTGGCCGCTGGTCGAAAAGTCGTCGGGCGGGGCACCGGCCTGCTGGTCGAGGTGGTAGAGCTCGGGCTGCGTCCAGGCATCGACCGAGTGGCGGTAGATGCCGATGGGTAGGTCGCCCTTGAGCACTACCCCGCGGCGGCGGCCGTAGTCCACGGCGGCGCGCAGTTGCTGGTCGAGGTGAAACTGGGTGAAGAAATGCAGCCCGAACTCGTCGAAATCAGCCGCGCTTTCTGCCGTCAGCTGCTCCAGGTCGTGCGGGGCCCGAAACTCGGCCGGCCACTGGTGGTAGTCGGCGGTGCCAAAGCGCTCGCGTAGGGCCGAAAACGCCGCGTAGGGCACCAGCCAGCTCGCCTGCTCGATCTTGAACTGCTGAAACTCGGGGTCGGCCAAAAACTTCTTCTTCTCCTGCTTATACAAGAGCTTGAGAAACTTCCACTTGGCGTTCATCACAGCCTCGTAGTTCACAAAGTCCTTGGCGTTCAATTCGTCGCGCAGCTGGGCCAGCTCGGCGCGGGCGGCCTTGTCCTTGAGCTCGGCAATGCCGTTGAGGTGCAGGTACTGCGGGTGCAGCGCAAACACCGAGATGGCAGCGTACGGGTACGAATCGACCCAGGTGTGGGTGGCCGTGGTGTCGTTGATGGGCAGAATCTGCACCAGGTTGAGGCCCGTTTTCTCGGCCCAGTCGATGAGCAGCTTCAAGTCCGAAAACTCGCCCACTCCCAAGCCCTTCTCGCTGCGCAGCGAGAATACGGGCATGGCCACGCCAGCCCCACGCCAAGGCTGGGCCGCGTAGCGAAAGCCCTCGTCGTGCAGCGCCGTGAGCGTGCCCGGCGCGGCCGCACCGGCGGGCAGCACCCGGTCATCACCGAGTTCGAGCTGCACCACCGCGTGCTGGCGCGGGTCCCAGAAGCCGTACTTGTAGCGCAGCTCGGCCTCTGGGTTTTGCAGGGCCAGCTCGGCCTGCCAGGTGGGGTAGGCGGCGTCGGAGAGAATAAGCGGGTGGGTGTTGTCCCAGTTGCCCAGGGCGGGGTCCGAGCCCAGCACGCACACCTGGTGGTGCGGGTCGACGCGCGGCGCAGCTAGCACAAAGCGTACGGTAGCTGGTGCGGCCACAGCGGCCACAGTGGCCGGTGCGAGCCCCGCCTTCTTGCCTTTGCCGGCGGCTTTTTTGGCGGGCGGAGGGGGGGTAGGGGCGGCCGGGTGGCCGGGCCGCCGAAACAACGCCTGGGTGAAGGCGGCCGTAAACAGCTCGTTATCGGCCTCGGCAGGGGCACGCCAAAAGTCACGCACATCGAGTTGCGCGTAGGCCAGGCCAGCGGGCAGGGCCACGGTGCGGTTATCGCCCCACTCCCACACCACGCCGCCGCCCTCAATGAGCAGCACGTATTTGTAGGAAAGGGTAGCGGCCGCCTCGGCGGGCACCTCCACATCGGCGCTCCAGCGGGTGGTGGCCTCGTCGTAGTGTAGGGGCAGGGCATCGGCCAGCTGCCAGTGGCCCAGGGCGGGCAAGGAGCCGCACAGCACCAGGCGCTGGCCGAAGGTGGTGCGGTAGGGCAGGGAGAAACGGATAGTCATGAACGAAGCCAAATAAGGGCCGCAAGATACTGCCCCGGCCGCCGGCCCCGCCCAAAGCCAACGGCCGGGCCGCGTCCGCCGTATGCGGCAGGCCATCCGCGTCTTACCTTGCCTCCCACCTTAGTGCTGGCCACTGGCCACTCCCCTTCTTTCCATGCGTCTTTTTCTGTTAAGTACTTTACTCAGCACTAGCCTGGCGGCCGCTGCTGCGCCTCCCGGTTACCACGCCCCGCGCCGCTTTCTCACCGCCGGCAACCTGCCCTACCACCGCCTGCCGCTGCGCCTGAATGCCGGCGTGAACTTAGGCTACTACAACGGTGACCTCACTAACCGCTTGGGCGATAATAAATTTAAGGTGGGCCTGAACGTGGGCCTGGCCAAAACGCTGAGTCCGCGCCTCACTTTTGCCCTCGACCTGAGCTACCTGCACCTGGCCGCCAAGGACATTTACCCCCAGCGGGGCTACTCGTTTACCAGCAACAACGCGCTGCTTACCACCCTGTTGCGCTTCAACCTGCTAGCCGATAGAAGCATGCTCATCGGCCCCAAGCACAAGGAAATGCCGGTGCTTCCATTCCTGAGCGCGGGGGTAGGGGCTATGCTTTTCAACCCCAGTGCGAGCCAGTACGGCTTCCCGCTGGCGGCTGAAGCTAGGAACACTTATCCTGGCCTGGCGGCGGTGCTGCCGCTGGGCGGCGGCGTTACGCTGCGCGCCAGCCAGCGGCTGGCCTTCACGGCCGAGGCGCTTTACTACTTCGCCAGTACCGACCTGCTCGACGATGTGAAGCAGCGCGGCAACCCTAACTCGACCGACGACTTTGGTACCCTCACCCTCAAGGTAGAATACAGCCTGAGTAAGAGTAAGGGCAAGCTGTTGATACATAACGATTA
>CAZZDR010000030.1:17548-19493 GCA_964652535.1 uncultured Hymenobacter sp.
GCTACGGTGGCGGGGTCGGCGCCGGGCGCCATGCCGCCCAAGAATATAAACAGGCCGGGTACCTTCTCCTGAAAGCAGGCAAAGTCCTCGGCGCCCATCACGGCCTTTATCTCGGTCACGTTGGCGGTGCCGGCGGTGCGCTGCAAGGTGGGCAGCATGCGCGCCGTGAGGGCTGGGTCGTTGTAGGTTACGGGCACGTAGGGCTCGATGCTGACCTCAGCCGTGGCGCCGTTGGCGGCCGCGATGCCGTTGGCGGTGCGCTTGATGGCCGCCCAAATCTGCTCCTGCGTCTTGACGCTCAGGGCCCGGATGGTGCCGCTGAGGGTAGCGTCGGGCGGAATGATGTTGTAGCGCACGCCGGCCTGCACAGTGCCCACCGTTACCACGGCGGCATCCTGGGCTAGGTCTACCTGGCGGCTCACGATGGTTTGCAGGGCCACGATAATTTCAGCAGCCGTCACCACTGGGTCTACACTGCTCCAAGGCTTGGCGCCGTGGCTGCCCTTGCCGATAACCTTCACCGTAAAGCGGTCGGAGCTAGCCATTTCGCCGCCCGGCCGGTACGTGAGCTGCCCCACCGGCGTGCTGGCCCAGATGTGCAGCCCGAAGATGGCATCCACCTTGGGCTTGTCGAGCACGCCTTCTTGCACCATCAGCTTGGCGCCGCCTACGGTGCCGGGCAGCGAGCCTTCCTCGGCGGGTTGAAAAATGAACTTGATGGTGCCGGGTAAGTCTTTTTTCACCTGGCTCAAGACCTCGGCGGCGCCGAGCAGCATGGCCACGTGGGTGTCGTGGCCGCAGGCGTGCATCACGCCTACGGGCTGACCCAGGTAGGTGCTTTTCACGGTGCTGGCAAAGGCTAAGCCAGTGGCTTCGGTGAGGGGCAGGCCGTCCATGTCGGCGCGCAGGGCCACTACGCGGCCGGGCTTGCCGCCGCGCAAAATGCCCACCACACCGGTGCGCGCCACGCCGGTTTGCACCTCCAGGCCCAGGCTCTTGAGCTGGGTGGCGATGAGCTGGGCAGTGCGGGTTTCTTCATTGCCCAGCTCGGGGTGCTCGTGCAGGTCGCGTCGCCAGGCTACTACCTTGGCTTGCTCGGCGGCGGCCAGCGTGGCAATGCGGGCGTCGAGAGCAGCGTTTTGGGCGTGGGCGGCGGGCGTGGCTAGGGCCAGTCCAAAGCTGGCCAGCAGGAGGGGGGTAGCGTTTTTCATGGCTCCCAAGGTACTGCCCGGCTTCGCTCCCTACCCCCGTCATTTTGCGAAAGAAGGAAACTTAATGTGGCGCTAACCACCTGGTAATGGGCGCGCGCTATGCGGCGGCCGCGGCTGGTGCCGGGGTTGGGCTTATTTTTGCGGTTTAGTACCCGACTATTTTTTTAACCTTTTCTCATGCGTGTAGTGCCTCCTGTTTTGGCGCCGCCGGCCGGCGCCGAGCCCGCCGCTGCCGTCGATGCTTGGCCACCGGCGCTGGCGCGGCCGGCGTTCCGGCGTAGCTGGCTACTGCTGCTGGTGCTGCTGTTTGGCGGCATTGTGCCCTATGTGCCCGTGTTTTTTCACTATATCCAGGGGCGGCCGGGTACCGTGATACCCGATGCGCTGCTGCCGCTGCTGCCGCGCCACGACGTGGCCATGCCCGTGTTTGTGCTCATGTACGGGGCGGTGCTGGGGGCGGTGGGCTGGCTCACGCGCCACCCGTACCTGTTTTTGCGCGGCTTGTGGGGCTACTTCCTGCTGCTGCTGCTGCGGATGCTCACCATCTGGCTCGTGCCGCTGGCGCCGCCGCTCGATATGTTGCCCATGCCCGACCCCTTTTTGGCCCTCATTTTCCACACCGATAGCGCCGAGGCCATTACCAAAGACTTGTTCTTTTCGGGCCACACTTCCACGGTAGTGCTGCTGGCGCTGGCTGTGCGCGGCTACTGGTGGCGGCGGGCGCTGGGGCTGGT
>CAZZDR010000030.1:19593-21154 GCA_964652535.1 uncultured Hymenobacter sp.
CCCAGCTTTTCTTCTTGGGGTGCGGCGGCGGCCACCTGCGGTTGCAGCGGGTCGGCTGGGCCCCGGCCATGCCAGTTGCCCTTCCAATACCAGAGGCCAGCGATAAGCGAAATGCCCACGTTGGCTACCACAAACGACCACCAGATGCCGCGAAAACCGAGGTCGGTATGCCGCGATAAGTACCAAGCCACCGGAAACTGAAACACCCAGATGCCCGTGATGGTGAGTGCCATAGCCGAGAGCGTACTGCCTACCCCCCTAAACGCACCCGAAACCGTTTGCTGCACGCCCGTAAAGCACAGGCTGAGCGAGGCAATGCGCACAAACTCGACGGCCTGCTCACTTACCACCGCATCGCCTTTCAAAAAGAAAGCTACCAGCGGCCGCGCCGCTACCCATATCAAGCCACCTAGCACTAGCAAAACGACGAAGCTGACGCCCAGCGCGTAGTTGGCTGTGCGCAGGGCGCGGGGCAGGTTGCGGGCGCCCACGTTCTGGGCCACCAGCGTAGAGCACGCCAGCGAAATACCCAGCGCCGGAATAATGGCCAGCGCAATAATGCGCGAGCCAATGCCATACGTAGCCAGCACCGAGGTGCCAAAGCCGGCGGCCAGCGTCGTGAGTACTGACAGCCCCAGCGCCCGCGCCGACAAATCGACCGACGAAGGCGCGCCCAGCCGGAAGATGCGCTGTATCAATCCCCAGTCGGGCCGGTATCCCTTAAAGCTAAGCTGAATACCCGAGCGCCCGCGCAGCAGTACCACCAGGCCCGCCACAACGCTCAGCACCTGCGTGAGCACCGTGGCGGCCGCCGAGCCCGCCACGCCCAGGGCCGGCACCGGCCCCCAGCCATAAATGAAGAGTGGGTCGAGCCCAAAGTTGAGGGCCAGCGTGGCCAGGTTGATGTAGAGGGGAATCTTGACTTCGCCTACCCCCCGCATCAGGGCCTGAAACATGAGAAAACCGAAGTTGAACGTGAGTCCCCAAAACAGCACCCGCTGAAACTGGTTGGCCGGCTCGAAGATGTCGGGGCCGGCACCCATTAGGTGCAAGATGTAGGGCGAGGCGAAGTGCGCGCCCACCGTGAGCAGCAGCGCCAGCACCGTTTCGAGCCCTAGCGCCTGGGCGGCCACGTGGTTGACCATTTTCTGGTGCCGCGCCCCAAAGTTTTGGGCTACCAGCACCGAGCCGGCCACCGAAAAGCCCGAGCCCAGCGCGATAAGCAGAAAATTGACCGGAAAGCTGACGGCCACCGCGGCCACCGCCCGCGCCCCCAACTTGCCCACCCAAAAGGCATCGACCAGCTGGTAGCCCGTTTGCAACACGTTGCCAAACACGATGGGCCAAGCCAGGCGCAGCAGCGATTGTAGAATAGGACCTTGGGTAAGATTGGGGCGGGCAGTAGCTGGGTTCATAGTAGGAGAAGCGGAGCCGGCTTGGCCCTGGCCCACCTTTACGGGAAAGCTGCCTCGGGCGCCGGGCCGGTAGGCTGACGCTACCTGGGGGTAGGGCATCTGGGTGCCCGCACGTGGCACCGCAGCCCGCCCAGCTACTACGTAGC